>JAVEUP010000071.1:0-36261 GCA_034005525.1 Thermoguttaceae bacterium
GCAAACCCTCGCCCTCCCAGGGCACCAGGCGGAAGTAGTCGGGACTGACGAAGCGGAACATGGCGCCCGCCTTCCGGTCGACGTAGCCGTGGCAGATGCCGCGGTACTGGTCGTCGTGGCGGAGCGTGCCGCCGCAGTTGTCGCCCTCGCACAGCAGCATCAGTCCCTGGTCGTTCGAGCCGGCGCCCTCGTCGGGATAGCCCAGCCCGTCGAGCACGCTGAGGATGGCTCCGTTCTCCCACACCACGCGCCCGGCCGACCACATCCAGCCGACGTTCCCGTTGGGGAACCGCCCCTCGACGCCGCGGACCGACACCTCGACCGGCCTGAGCCCGGTGATGAAGTACGTCAGGTCGACGTAATGGCAGCCCACGTAGGTGAACGGGTCGGAGTTCTCCTTGGTGAACCAGTTCTGGAAGTTCGAGTGACGGTAGTAGTAGGGCTCGATCATGCGGGCGTCGCCGCACTTGAACTCGCCGAAACGCCCTTGCTGGTACAGGCGGCGGGCGTCGAGCGAGCGGCGGTCGAACCGCTTGTGATATTCCACGCCGACGAAAAGCCCCCGCGCCCGGGCCTTCTCTTCGATGGCGATGGCCTGGCGGTACGTCGGCACGAGCGGCTTGACAGTGAGCACGTGCTGATTGGCGTCCAGCGCGGTTTCGATGACCGGGGCGTGGAAGTGGTCCGGCACGGCCACAACGACCAGTTGACGCGGCGGGAGCGACGCGACCACCTCGCTGAACAGGTCGGGGTGCATCCGGTCGGGCGGCACGTCGAGTGCGGGGAACGCCTCGAACGACTGGCCGGGGAACGCCTCGGTCAACCGCGGCGACTCGGCCAGTTCCCGCAAGGGGGCCGAATTGAGCGCGCAGACGCGGATCGCGCCGACCTCGCCGCGCCGTTGCAGGTGGTAGATGGACGGCAGGAGTTGATCGTGCGTGATCATGCCGCCGCCCACAATGACGACGTCGACCGGTTGTGCAGTTGGGGTGGTCATTGGCATATCTCCTTCATGGCCTCCTCCAAGACGGCGATGCCTTCCCGCAATGGTTCCTCGGCAACCACCAGCGGTGGCGAGATTTTCACGCTCGCGCCGGCGTAGCCGACCGGCGCGAACATCATCAGTCCCTTCTCGACGCATCGCATGACGATATTCGTGGCGCGCTCCCCATCGGGCTCGATCCCACCGGGGCGGACGATGTGCAGCGAGGCGACCAGTCCCTTGCCGTGGACGGCCCCCACGTAGTCGGGATACTGTTCGCCGATACGGCGCAGCTCCGGCTGGAGCACCTCGCCCATTCGCCGGGCGTTCTCGACCAGGTTCTCTTCTTCGACCACGTCGAGATTGGCCAGGGCAGCCGCTGCGCAAACGGGGTTGCCCGTGTGCGTGGAAGTCATCGATCCAGGCGGGTACAGGTCCATGATCTCCGGGCGGCCGATAACGGCACCCAGCGGCATACCGCTGGAAATGCCCTTTCCGCAGGCGATCAGGTCAGGCAGGGTGCCGTAGTGCTCGAAGCCCCAGTACGTACCCGTCCGGCCGAAGCCGGCTTGCACCTCGTCGAACACGAGCAGAGCCTTGTGCTCGTTGCACCATGCCCGCAGCTTCTGAATGTACTCCGGCGGGGCGAAGCTGGCGTTTCCGCCCTGATAGGTTTCGGTCATCACGCCGCATACTCGCTGCGGGTCGATGCCCTGCTGCTGAAGCGAGCGGATGAAGGTCTCGAAACTGGTATCGGCCCCCCCGCGGAAGCCGTCGGGAAACGGCACTTGGACGAAATCGGGATCGAGGTTGCCGATCCACTGTTTCAGGGCGGGAATGCCGCCGGCCATCTGTGAGCCAAGCGTGCGGCCGTGGAACGCGTTATCGAAGGTGACGAAGGTAATCTTTCGGTCCCCGCCGACTTGCCGGCCGTGGGTCCGCGCAAGTTTGATGCAACATTCACAGGCCTCGGAGCCGGTGGTCAGCAGGAACACCTTGTCGAGCCCTTCGGGAGCAACGCCGGCAAGGCGCCCGACCAGCCTGGACCGAATCTCGCTCGGGAAGCAGTAATTGTGGACCAGGCCGTGGTTGATCTGATCGAGCATGGCCTGCTTGATGCGAGGGTGATTATGCCCGGCGTTGGTGACGAGTACGCCGGAGGACCAATCGAGCCAGCAATTGCCCCACCGGTCGAACACCTGGCATCCTTCCGCCCGATCCCAGAGCACCGGCGGCTGCCCGCCCATCGAACGCGGCTCATGGCGACGGAGGCCCTGGAGGATGGCTACCGACTCGGGCACGGGAATGTCGGTTACGATGCGGCGGTACTTGGTTTCGACCTTGGGGACACTTCGCGGGGTAAGGTTCAGTTCAATGCTGGCCATGGCTTTGTGGGGGTAAGGGGAAATGCTCAATCACGAACGGACAATTCGTGGGATAGGCTTCCAGCAGCCTGTCATCAGAAAAGGCCAGTTGGAAGCCTATTCCACGGTTCCCGGCCTTTCTTGTCGCGTCTGCACGTTGGCGCATAGGCAAGAAAAAACACCCGTGGCCACCGGCGCGGTATTTCGAGCCTTCGGTGGCGACGGGTGCTCACGGGTGCCGGCAGTGCCGCTACGGATGTCGGCGAGCGGTCTGATTGTCAATTGTCAAACTTTGATTCTACCACCGGAAAAATGGGCGTCAAGGGGGGGGGCAGTGGCGAAATCCTGTCAGCACACGGAGTGCTCCAGGGGCCCAATGGGGTTATACTGAAGGTGAAGACCATTTGGATTCGATTGGCCGAAATGGACCAGATCCGCTTCGTCACGTTGATTCCCGACCAGGAGTAACTTAGGCATGGCGATCCAGCTTTTCTGTGAAGTGGCCCTCACTCGCAATTTCCCCGAAGAAGGGCTACGCCGCGGAGACGTCGCGACAGTAGTCGAGAAGCTCCCGTCAACAGATAACAGTGGGGGCGAGGAGGGATGCATCCTCGAGGTTTTCAACGCAATCGGCGAAACCATCGCAGTCGTGACGGTGCCGGTTTCGGCAGTCGAACCATTGCGGGCAAGCGAAGTGCTCAGTGTGCGGCCAATCCAATAGACCGGGGGGGGCAGCCTCCCTCGACATGCGTTTCGATAGGCGGCGAAGGGTGCGGCCCTTGAAATGTCGGCGTTTTTCACCGAAGATGGTGGTTTTCGCAAATAGCACGTATCGCAACCTCGGATCTGGAGCTGAGCCATGCCCAACCCGCCAAAAGTGATCCTTTCCGGTTTCGCCGACGAGGCAGCCAACAACAAGACCGCCGTCGAGCAGTTCGCCGCCTTCGCCGCGCTGGGGCTCCAGTATTACAGCATCCGGTTCATCGACGTCGGCAGCGGCATCAAGAACGTCATGCTGCTTTCAAAGGCGGAAATCCAGAAGGTGCGGCAACTGATGAACGAGTACGGGCTGAACGTATCGTCCATCGGGTCGCCCATCGGGAAGATCAAGCTCAGCGATACCGACGACGGTACCCACAACAAGTACATTCCCTTCAAGCAGTATCTCGGCCGCGACGTCAAGAAGGTGTGCGAGATTGCCCACGCATTCGAGACGAAGCTCATTCGCGGTTTCTCATTCTATCATCCCAAGGGGACGGACCCCTGGGAAGCCGTTTCGGAAGTGGTCGACCGCTTGGGGCAGATTGCCGAGGTATGCCACCGTAGCGATTTGACGTTCGGTCTGGAAGTCGAGGCGAACCTGGTCGGGCAAACCGGCGAACTACTGGCCGAAATCCACCGGCAGGTGAACCACCCGGCCATGGTCCTTATTTTCGACGCGGCGAACATCGTATGCCAGGGCTATTCGACTGCTGAGACCTTCGCCCAATACCAGGCGATGCGTTCCGGGTTGGGATGGCTGCACATCAAGGACTACCTAAGCCCGCAAACGGCGGCGAAGGGCGGCCACGTGAACGAGGAGATGCTGAAGAACTTCGTACCGGCCGACCAGGGCGACGCCGCCCATGAGGCCATCCTCCGTGACTTCGCCCGCGTGCTGCCCTCGCTCGAACGCAAGCTTCGCCGCCGGGGGGTTCCCGGCGTCTTCCTCGATATGGAGCCGCACGTGAAAGGTGGCGGACAATTCGGCGGCTTCAGCGGCCCGGACGGCATGGGCGTTGCCCTGCGGGCGCTCTGCCGCGTGCTCGACTACGTGGGCATCGAATACCACCTGCGCGATTTCGAGGACGTGAAGGCCGCCCGCGGGTTTTAGCCGGGATCAGCCGGTGAATCCTTATCCACGGCGGCGGTATTTTCCGCCGTGCCGGAACGCCGGAAGCGGAAGAGTCCACTGCCGCCAATCAGCAACCGGCCGGTGACCACGGCATATTGCAGTGCCCAAAGCACCGCAATTGCCAGGCTGACAATCGCGGCGAGCAAGGTGACTCCAATGGGCGCGTGAGTGGTCCAGAGCCATAACAGGCTCATGCCCGCTACGGTCGCTGTTATGGCCACTACCAGCTTTGAGCGACTGATGGCGACCATCTGCCGGCGGGCATGTTGGTCAACGGCCGAGCGCGCAGAGACGTTCGCCAACTCGCGCATGGCAGCAAACCCGGTACGTTCCGGGGCCGGTCCCGGCGGCTTCCGCCGCACCGGCTTGCGGGGCGGCGGCGACGACGCCTGGGCGTGATCCGGTTCAGCCGGTTGTCCCGAGGCCTTGGCGGTCTTCGGTGCGTGCCGTGACGAAGAGGGGGCCTGCGACGTTGAGCCGCCCACGCGCCGCATCAGTTGCGACATGTACTCATCGACCGATAACTCCTCGTCATCGTCCAATGCCTCGTCTGGGGAATCGGCCCTGGCAGGCGATGGCAATGGCCCCGCTTCCGCCTTCTGTGGCACCTGGGTTACCGCCGGCTGCTGCCGCCGCTGCGGATCGGCGTCTGGTTCCTCGTCGTTGTCCTCGTCATCGGTGCGCAGCAGGTTGGCCTTTCCGAGCCGCCGGAGTACTTCGGCCAGATCAACGGGCGACTCCTCACTGGACTCATCGGTCGCCCCAGAGTCGGGTTCGCCGCTGGTTTCGGCCCCGTCGAAGTCTTCCCGATCCGGATTGGGCTGAGCGGTTTCTTCCGAGTCGCGTCGGCCGTGTTCGTTGGCGAGGCTGGCACGTTCCCGCTCAAGACGGCTCTGCTCCTCCTCGATCTGCTTCTGGAGCCTATGCCGGTCGAGTTGCAGGTTCTGCTGCTCGTGTTGAAGTTCGGTCGCACGCCGGTCCAGTTCCCCTTGTCGCTGCCGAATTGCCTCCTGCTGTTCGCGTAGCGCTTCTCCGGCGGCCTCCTGCCGATCACGCCACTCGGCCCGCTCCTTTTCGAGGCGTGTCCATGCCGCGGCCAGTTCCGCTTGCTCGTGAGCGACGCTCTGCGAAAGGCCGGCGGTCTGCCGGACGGCCTCTTCTCGCTGCTGCAACGCCTGCTCGGCGGCCTCCTGCCGGCTGCGCCACTCCGCCTGCTCGTTCTCGAAGCGCTCTCGTTCCACGGCCAGTTCCGCTTGCCTTCGTGCGGACTCCTGCGAGAGGCCAGCCGCCTGCCGGGCGGCCTCTTCTCGCTGCTGCAACGCCCGCTCGGCGGCCTCCTGCCGGCGTTGCCATTCGGCCTGCTCCTTCTCGAAGCGTTCTCGTTCCGCGGCCAGTTCCGCTTGCTCGATTTCGTTCCGCGTGTGTTGCTGCTGAAAGCGGGCTTCTTCGCGGTCAAGCCGGGCCGCCCGAGCGTCGAGTTCCTCGGCCTGCTCTTGCAGCTTTTCCCGCTCGACCTGCCAATTGCCTTTCTCTTGCTTCAGTGCCTGCTCTTGGCGGTCAATGCTCTGCTGCAATTCCTTCAGGCCAGCCTCTCTACTGCCGGCGTCTTGGTCATTGTGCCCTGTTTGCGCGGCCGAAAGTCTGCTGGGCACATGGCAGCTTGGCGCGGCGCCGGTCGCCAGTACGTCAAGCTCCACGGGCCCGATGCTCAGCCGGTCGCCGGGTCGCAGTTCAGCATCGGCAAAGGCGTTGCCGTTAAGCCGGGTATCCGGGGCCCACCGCCGAACAACGGTGCGTTCTGCCCCGCGTAGCAACACGCAGTGGACGGGTCGAACGCCGCGAGCGTCCAGACGCAACGTACATCGGGAGCCAGAGCCAATGGAGCACTTGGCAGACCGCAATCGAACAACCTGGCCCACCCTGCCCGGTCCTCGGACGCGCAGGACCAATTCTCCCGGCGGACTACTCAAGACGCGTGGCGCCACTGGACTGGTTGCAACCATTGTGTTCCTGCAAAACGGGACAGGTCCGATACTGACGATATGGGGTGGCCCCAGATCGTGCCCACTTACCCCAGACAGGGACTGCCCCGTCTTTCCTCGTCCGGGGCCGCAAATCCCCTACGTTACGTAGCTTGTGCATATTGCGTTGTCAAAAGGCAACCGGGGTGGTACTGTGGCACCGCAGGCGAATCGGCAAGAACGGCTGTATATCCTTGCCGGTTTTGACGATTATCGGATAGCGTCTTTGGACGCAACGGAGGGATGGAGAGGTTTTGGCTCCGGCAAGGAGCACTATGTAGAGACTATTTTTTCGAACCAGGAATGGGGCTTGATTCGGACCCGCAGGAGGAAGCGGTCCGGGATCAAGTTCCAGGGGGGAACACCATGAATCGTAAAGAGGCGGTCCTTAACCTGCGCCAAGCACTTGTCAAACGGCGCGATGCACTTCGGAAGGCCCTTGCTGGGGACTTGAGTCTTCTCCAGGAACTCAACGCACAAGCGTCGGGCGACGTGGTCGATGCGGCACTCGATGCCGCTCAGGACGAGATCAGTTCGCAACTTGCCGAAGTGGAAAGCCGGGAACTGGCTCGAATCGAGTATGCCCTCGAGCGCATGCGCGATGGGCAGTACGGCGAGTGCGAAGGGTGCGGCTGTATGATTCCCATGGCCCGGCTCCAGGCACTTCCCTACGCCGCCCTGTGCATCGAATGCCAGCGCGAGACCGAGCGGGAGAGCAGTGGCGGCGGGTATACGGCTGATTGGAGCCGCCTGCTGGATATGTCCGGCTCTGATCTGGATCTGTCGCTCAGCGACATCGAGTTGGACGTCTCGTAGCCCATCGCGGGGGACTGCTTTAGTGGGTGCGGCAAGATCTTGCGGCACAGCCGGCAACCTGGGAACCAACCCTGGACTTTTCACGGAAGTCGCATTGCCCGAAGGTATTACCGCAGACGTCCAGATCTGCACGTCACGATCTGCATCTGGGCAAGCGTGCTCGCCGTCGCTACAATAGAAGGTAGGTTTTGACGGGAGGCCTCGATGGTGGGTTTCTGCATGTTTCAGCCGGCGCAACTCTGTGGACGCCACTTGGCCCTCGTGGCTGCCTGCCTCGGGGTGGGGATTGCTGTTTGTTCAGCACGGGCCGACGACGCCGCTGGTGTTGGTGTCGATACCTTCCTTCCGGCGTCCTGGCAGCGCCCCGAGGAGCGCGCCGAACTCTACCGCGTCCTTGAGCAGAACGCCAAAGTGCTTGAAGCACAATCGGCCGTTGTCAAGGCAGTTGCACGGCTGGTCGGCCCGGCCGTAGTGCATATCGAGGCCGACGCCGGACCACGACCCAGCCTGCAACTGGGCAGCCGGAAGCCGCAGGCGGAAGAAGCCGGATCGGGAGTCATTGTCGAGTATCGCGGCAAGTTCTATGTGCTGACCAATCGTCATGTCGTCCGCAACTCCAGTGCGGAGGGGATTCGAATCTACCTGCAAGACGGGCGGATGGTCAGTCCGACGCGGGTGCTGGGCGACGAGGAATCGGATATCGGCGTTATGGCCATTTCGGCGACGAGACTCATGGCAGCCCCGATCGGCGACAGCGAGCGACTGGAGATCGGCGATTTCGTCCTGGCCGTCGGCAGTCCGTTCGGCCTGAGCCAGTCGGTCACGTTCGGCATTGTCAGTGCCAAGGGCCGGCGCGACCTGCGGCTGGGCGATGCCCGGCTGCGGCTGCAAGACTTCATTCAGACGGACGCCGCAATCAACCCCGGCAACAGTGGCGGTCCGCTGGTAAACCTCCGCGGCGAAGTGGTCGGCATCAATACCGCCATCGCCAGCGCATCCGGCGGCAATGAGGGCATCGGATTTGCGATCCCGATCAAGATGTTCATGTTCACCGCCACGCAGTTGATCGAGAAAGGCCGGGTGGATCGAGCGTTCCTGGGCGTCAGTCTTGACTCCCGATTTAATTCGGACGACGCGACAGCCGCCGGTCTTCCCTGCCCCATGGGCGCACGGGTCTCTGCCGTGACCGCCGGAAGCCCGGCCGCCACCGCCGGGCTGCGCGTCGGGGACATCATCCTTCAGTACGGCGATACTGCCGTAGAAAACGACGGGCATTTGGTCAACATGGTGGCGCAAACACCCGTCGGTGAGACCGTGGAGTTGCTCTTCTTGCGCGACCGCAAGCAGACTTCCGTGGATATCCTACTTGTCCAACGGAAGTAGCCGGTCCGGATGACGGTTGCCCTTTCAGCCTGCAAGTCGCGCCGCCTCGCGAATACCGCGCAGAATTGCGTCGATGACTTCCCGTTCCCGCAGATGCTGGGCTACGCCGATGTTCCGTCGCCAAATAGGAACTCGGCGGCGGTCGAATACCGTCATGCCCACGGTCAACTCGCCCGCCGTTTCGACGTCGCCGGCCATTTCCTCGATGGTAAACAGCTCCGGATGCAGGGCGGCCATCAAGGTAACCGTGTCGTGGACATGAATGCCTTCAAGCCCGTACTGCTGTCGATAACCCCGGAAGGCTGGCGGGAGAATTCGGTGCAGGATGTTGCCCACCTTGGTCGATGCGTCGGGCAACTGGTTCAACAGATCGAACGTGAGGACAATCCGGTTGGTTACGTCCAGAGGGACGAGCGTCTTGGTCGACGGCGAGCGAAGGACGGCCTTTGCCGCCAGCGGATCGCAATAGATGTTGAACTCGGCAGCGGGTGTGATGTTGCCTGGGCCGGACACTGTGCCGCCCATGATGGTCAGATCGCCAATCAGGCCGGGAAGCTCCGGGTCGCGTTGGAATGCCCGGGCAATGTTCGTCAGAGGCCCCAGCGCGATAATCGACACGGAGCCACGCGGGGCGCCGCGAATCTGGTCGCAGATGACCTTTTCCGCCGGATGGAGATGGTGCAGTTCGGCGACTTCGAAGTCGGCGCCGCCCAGTCCGTCGCTGCCGTGCAGATTGCGCCCGTCGACCGGCAGGCCGGCTTCCGGCACCGATGCAGCACCGAGCCGCGGCCAACGGGGTGGATCCAGTTGCTCGATGACCGCCTGAACATTTCGCGTGGCTTGTGCCGGGGTGACATTGCCGCCTACTGCGGTAACTGCGAGGACCTCTAATTGAGGGTCGAACAACGCCAAGCACAGAGCCAAGGCGTCGTCGATACCTGGGTCGCAGTCGAGAATCACCTTCCTAGCCATGCGATTGGTTCCCTCCTCCCTCCGTCGCTGCTGGCCGGCCAGGGGGCGAACTGGCGGAATAAGCGTGTCACGCCGTATCCGGCTGCCTAACGCGAGCATTCTCGGCCCGCACAATGGAAGAGATTATACAAGACACCACCCCTGTTGGCAATACCAGACAGAGGAAAAACTCATTCCTTCACACCTCGCAAAAAGACAACCTATTCCGGATTATTCACGACGATGTAGGGTGGTGACAAGCAAGCCAAGACCCTGGTGGGCCTTCGGTCGCTTGGCCGGGCCTACTTCCAGCGCACGACGTGCAAACCACCCCGGGCATGGCTTGCGCAGGCCCACCAAGGACTTACGCGACCTTGTCCCATCCTACATGAATAATCCGGGCTATCTCAGGCTTTCCGGCACCCGTCGGCCCAAGAGCCTGATGCTTATCCAAGATAGGTGTGGCAATGCGGGCAAATGTGGGTTCGAGCGTCAACATCGCGATTGCACTTCACGCAGGTCTTCTGCGGCGAAAGACCGACACCTTCCGAATCGTACTCGCCGTACTGGGGGCTTCGCAGCGAAGTCCCTTGACTGCCCAGAATCCCATCATTGGCCGTAACCGGAGCAGAAACAACTTGGCACGTCGCTGGAAGCGGCGTCCCACAGCTTGGGCATACCGAAAACGAAAACGATGTGGCTTTGCGGCAGGATGGGCATACTTTGGCCCGATTGTAGACGGACGATCCGAACAACGCAATTCCCGATTCCTCATCATCTCGCGAGTTCGCATGCCGGGGATCCTGGTGAACATATTCTTCGGCTTCCGACGCCTCCGATTCCTCCGTCGGCATCGGAGGCGGGGGGCCGAGGACGCTGATCACGTCGTCTTCGGAGAACCCCTTCGGAAGGGGTACGTGGACTTTCGCCCGACAGTGCGGACAGTAGCCGCTCTTCCCCGCAAAACTGTCCTTCACCCGCAGCACGTGTCCGTTGGGACAAGACACCTGAATAGACATCGCTGCTCCTCCAGGTTCGGGCCCTTCCGCCTCGGCGTGCGAACGCCGGAGACTTCCAGGCCATGCCCGATTCTCAGAGAATACCACCCGGTGGACTACCACACAGTCTAGGCAACCGAATCATCATCGGTCAAGGGGGCGCTTTGAAGCCCGGGTCGGAATGCCTTCGCTGAGGAATCCTCGCTTTCGGCTGGTATGCCGCAAAGGCTTGCCGAATCGAGATGCGTGTCATTCTCAAATTGCGTCGAATCGACGCATTGACGACTCGCTTATCCTCTCCCATAATTGCCGGGCAAGTTCCGGTGCAAGTCCCACCCGGAGAACCTTGCTTTCGTAGCGAAGGGGCGGGGCAACTAAGGGCTCGCGAAGGAATGACTGGCCGATTTCGGCGCGGCGAGGACGAGGCTGCGAAGGAAGGCGAAGCAGACATATTGCTTATACGTCGATGCAGCCTGACGCCCGCAGCCGTAGCCGCAGCCCGTCCAAAATCGGCCAGTCATTCCTTCGCGGGCCCTAAGGCGCCAATGGAGGGAAGGACGCCTATATGGCCTGCATTATGGTGGACGTGGAATGTCCGCGCGAGGGCGCATGATTGGAGGATTGCAGCATTACTGCGGGCTTGATGATCCGGCTCAGCCTCATCGTGTTGCATTGGGGGCAGCACTGGGGATGTTTGTTGCTTTCACGCCCACGATAGGTTTCCAGATGGTCATCGTTGTGTCGCTCGCGTCGGTGCTTCGAGCGAACAAGCTGGTGGGTCTGCCGCTGGTATGGATCTCGAATCCCTTGACAATCCCGGCGATCTTCTACGCCGGATACTCGCTGGGCCGGGCGATTCTCGGCTGGCAACGGCTGGGCCGACAATGGTGGATCGAACTGGCTGCGCCCCCCGAGGGCTGGTGGCCGACAACCGTCTTCTACTGGAACCGGGCTGCCGAGATTGCGACCCCCCTGTGGCTCGGCCTGGTACTTATTGGCGGCTTTGCAGGCGTGTTGACGTACTACGTTCTGTTCTACTCTCTGCGGAACTGGCAGAGAAGAGCCATGGATGACTCCCGGCCATGAATTGCTGAAAGTGGCCGGTGGGACCGTAATTACTCGCCTCCACCAGGTCACCGACCCTCTTCGTCTTGCGATGGGCATCGGCTCTCCACCACCTTGAGCATCATCGCCAACGACTCGTCATCGGCAAGCCGGTGCTCGGTGCCAATCTCGACCAGGGCGTCCGATGGCAATTCGCTGTTGACGGCCAGCTCCTCGGAATCGGAAAACGGCACAGTCTCGTCGGCCCGGCAGTGCAGAATGGTCGTGTCAGGCTTCACTTTCGTCGCTGTACCCCAGGTCTTCCACGCCGGGCACAGGAGGACGAGCGGCGTGTCCTTGGAGTCGATGTTCATGGCCACCGCCCCGCCGCGCGAGCTGCCGACCACCACGTCGGGCTGATGGCGGTTGTAGACCGATTGGGCGATGCCCACGGCCAGATCGAAATCGTCGTCGGGCAGGGCTGGGTTCAGGACGGTATGCCCGTGGTCCTTCAGGTAGGTCGGCTTCAGGCCACCGGGGATCGACTGCCAGCCATGGAGGAATAGGATTTTCATAGTAGATGCATTATAGTGGGGAACTGGGCCGTCTGCCTACCCTTCCGCCATGTTCCGCTCGGCGGGGGGGCGGCGTTCGGCGAACGGGTTTCGCAGGATTATCCCAGACTGGTCAGGACCTTGCGGTACAATAGGGACTGATGCGGATATCGATGGCAGCATCGGCATGCCAACGGAGCCGACCAAGTCAACCAAGGGATCAGCAATGGCCAAGAAGAACATCTACTCGGAAATTCCAGGTGATTGTCCCGACGAGGTTCTGCAAACAGTGCTCCGTGCCGAATCGGTCCGCATCGAACGCATCGTTTCCCACGGCCACGCCTCGCCCGAGGGCTTCTGGTACGACCAGGAGCAGGCCGAATGGGTGGCGGTGCTGATGGGCGCCGCGAGGCTCCGGTTCGACGGTGAAAAAGACACGATGGAGATGCGTCCCGGCGACTTTGTCAATATACCCGCCCACCGGCGTCACCGGGTCGAGTGGACCACGCCCGCCGAACCCACCGTGTGGCTGGCGGTGCATTATGGCTGATCCGATTGGGTTCTTCATTACCGCAATTGCGATTTCCCTCTCGGGGGTCATGGCTCCCGGGCCGATTACGGCGGCCACGTTGGCTTCGGGGACGCAGCACCGGCACGCCGGCGCCCTGGTTGCCCTGGGCCATGCCATTGTCGAGGTCCCGTTCATTGCCCTGCTGGTTGTCGGAGTTGCAGGCTTCTTGGAATCGTCCGCGGTGCGGACGGGAATCGCGATTGCCGGAGGGGCGGTACTGCTGCTGATGGGTTTGCAGCTTCTTCTCAGCCTGCGGAAACCAACCGGTGATTCCGAAGCCTCCGTCCAGCGGCATCCGCTGATGACCGGCATCGTGCTTACCGCGGCCAATCCCTACTTCCTGCTCTGGTGGGCGACTGTGGGCCTCGCCCTGGTTACGCAAGCCTTGGCGCTTGGAGCCTTCGTCTTGGTCCTGTTCGTCGTGGTCCACTGGCTGTGTGACCTCGGATGGCTGGAAGTGCTCTCGGCAGCCGGATACAAGGGGTCGGAGTTGTACGGGCGCCGTGCCCAACTGGCGATATCGGCCGTTTGCGGCGTTTTGCTCGTCGGTTTCGGCGTCAAGCTCCTTTATGATGCGGGTTTCAGAGTGATTTAGCCCAGTTATTCATGTAGAGTGGAACAAGGTCGCGTAATTCCTTGGTGGGCCTGCGCAAGCCAGACCCGGGGTGGTTTGCAAGTCGTGCGTTGGAAGCAGACCTGGCCAAGCGACCGAAGGCCCACCAGGGTCTTGGCTTGCTTGTCACCACCCTACATCGTCATGAATAATCCGGGTTTGCCCGGGTTACTTGTCCGGTTGCAAGGGTGCAGGAGCGGACCTCTGGCGGCCAGTAGTGGGGCTCAAGAAAGGTCCCGCCCCCCCGGCAATTGGCGGATGCCGAGGGGGCGGGGGGCTGATCAGTGAGGGGTGGTGGTCTGCGAGGGTTCTCACGAACCGCCTACCCCGCTGTATGGAAGGGGAACGGTTTCTACTGTTCCGCGTCCACCGGTTCAATCAGCCGCGGCGGCGGCACCTTGGCGGCGATACGACTGAAAGCGGCCAGAAGCTTGTCTTCCATTTCGGCGACCGTAGAGCCGCCGGGTACGTCAATGTAGATGCCGCCCCCGGCAAACGCCATGGCCTTCATGAGGTCCCGGTCGGCGTCGGTGCCCACGCTCAACGTGTGAACGGTGCAGCCGTTGTTGACCGCCTCGACAAGGGCGTAGAACGCCATCCTCTTCGACGTGTCGCTGGTGCTGTAGACACCGCCCTGGCCGTCGTAGTTGGTTGTGTACTTCGCCCAACTAAACCCTTCCGGCATGGCGATGCCCGCCGGATAGCAGTTGGCCACTCCGTCGGTCATGATGAGCATGGTCTTCCGGGAACCGTGGCGTGCGTGATCGGCCAACAACGTGTTGGCGCGCACGATCCCGCCCGCGACGTTGGTGAACGCCATGTAATGAGCGGCCTGCTTGTGGCGCTGGATCTTGTCCAGGCCGGCATAGTTGCGGGAGATCGGCTCGGCGGTCAAATCGACTCCGGCGCCATCCTCCGCCTCAGAGGCGTCCAGGTAGGCCTCAACGCGATGCCCTTCGTCTGCCGACCGGAATCCCATGCCTGCGCCGTCATACGAAACGAGGCCCACGGCATCGCCGAAATCCAAGCCGTCGAGGAAATCCAGCAGGAGCGAGCAGCCGTTCTTCACTGCATGGAAGGGATAGTGGGGCGTCTTGTACAAGTCCGGGGTCTGATTGTAGGCGCGCCTGTTCTTGAGAATGTACTCGACAAACGTCTTGCCGCCGAACCTGCAGCGGTAGTCGATGCCATAGGCGCTATTGGTCAGTTCGCCGTTATTCCGGGTGTCGTTGACGAAGTCAATCCAGGCGCCCGTCCAACCCTGCGGGTACGGCACGGCGTCCAGGCCGAGGTGGCGGACAATGCTTGCATTGTCGAGGTCGAACCGCTCGCCGAAGCCCGGTCCTTCACCCGAATCGTTGTTGCCGGACTTGACGTAGACCCTTCGGATTTGTCCGCTCCAGGGGCTTCCAAACGTACCGCTGGTCTGTCCGATGCCGCCGGCAAGGGTGTAGCTGCCGCCGGGGTTCTCCACCTTGTACCATGTGCCGTCGTTGAAGTAGATGACGACGTTCGACAGGTCTTTGCTTGAGGTGATCGACACCTTCTCACGTCCGTTCCCCCAGTACTCGAGCGTGACGGCGATTTGGGGATCGCTGGGATGGGAGGGCGGCCGGCCTTGGACAGTGACGCACACCGGCTCCCATGGCAGGACGCTCTCCGCAGGCCGGTCTAGTGCGTCGTAGATGTCCCACTTGTTCTCGTCGATCGCCTGCTTGCCAAGCCGGAAGAGCGGCTGGGCCATGTAACGGCTGTCGTAGTTCATCGAGCCGGAGAAATCCATGACAACGACGATGTCGCGCGATTCGATGAATGCCGCGGCCGTGACGAACAGTTCCTGTTGGCCATGGCCGATTGCCGCCGCAAAGGGTAGCCTCAGCGGCCGCCCGTCGGGCTGGTTTTCGTCCGAGGGGGCCGGATTGGTCGAGTCGCGGCGAGCACACACTTGCACCACGTTGAACGGCGTGGCGTTCCATTCGACCAGCCAGTCACCGGTTCCCTCGTTGTACGTGCTCTTTCCAAAACGGACGTCAAGGTTTGGGTCCACGTAGACGCCGTTCATTGCGGCGACCTCGACCGCCATGGCGCGGGCGCTCTCGACGGCCAGAGAGTTCACATCCACCTCGCCGGAACCCTCCTGGCCGGCGGCGTCGACGACGGCCACGATCTGGCCTGCGGCGGCCAGTGCGGCGGCGTCGACCGCGTTCTGCATTTTCGTCCGTTGGTCGACAATGATGCCCGTATCGACGGCCAGGGCCGTAAAGGCCAGGATCACGGGCAACAGCAGAAGAAACAAGACGAGGATGGCTCCCCGTCGCTGACGTGCAGCGCGTGCCCGTCGCAACAAGATGTCTTTCCAGCGAGTGATGCCGTGCATGGTGCTCTCCTCAAGGTTCACGAAAGGGGGTCAGTAACACAAAGTGGCTCCTCGCGCGTTTCGAAACACGTAACTGCGACTGAGGCCCTTGGGCACGCCGTAGAGCCAGTTTGAGGTGTAGGGAATGGTCGCAGTCAACTCGAACAGCGCAAACTCCGCCTCGGGAGCATCAAGATCGATGGCATCGCCGGTTAGCGGATCGGTGATTGTCACGATCGTCTGGTCGCCGGGTAGACCGCAAGCGCTCAAGAAGTTCTGAGTATCGAGAACGATCTTCTCATTGGTGGTTTGTCCCGAACTCAAAATCCCATCCCGGTCCATGCCGGCCAGCCGCGCGCTTTGCCGAAGCGACGCGCGAAGCGTCGATGACCTGTCGATGAAGCTCGATACCTCGATCGTACTAAGAAGGAACAAGACCAATACGGGAGCGACGATGGCGAATTCCACAGTGGCCACTCCCTTTCGGTCGCGGGAATCTCGGCGGTTCCGGTGAATGCGAATGGCTGTAACCATGATGATGTTCTCCTCCGGTGCTTCATTCATTCCGAGCAAACGTGTAACAACTGAAGGTCAGTCCCTCGAATATCGGCTGCCGCGGCGCGCCGCTGGCGACCGCCACCATCCTCGACAGCGTGCCAAGTGGAAGATAGGTGACGTCCTCGTAGGCCACCTCTGCTCGCACGACAATCATGCTGCCTGGCTTGTGCTCGGAGAGCGGGTAGTCGGCATTGAACTCCGGCAGCGCAGCGAACCCATCCGCAATATGATCTTGGTGCGGATAGGGGCCGGACGAGTCGTAGATAGACGCATCGCGGACAATGATGGCGCATCGGTCCGGATCGATCGATCCGCTTAGCCGCTCGCGGACCAGGTTGACGACGTCCTCAACCTCGACACCGTAGACTGCTGCATAACGCACCCCGTCCTGGCACGCGTTGCGCAACGTCTTCCGCACCCAATAGATCCGGCCGACTTCGAGAATGCCAAGAATGAAGACAAACAACAGCGGGGCAACCACCGCCATCTCGACAAGAGCCGCTCCCTTCCTTTCGTGGCGGCGAGTCGATCTTCGTTCCCGGGTTGGCACTGTGAGAACTCCCGGCAGTGGCCGGCGAGGTCGTTGCCGTCCGTTGCATGCCCTCGCAGACCGGTTTTTCGACCTCGGCGGCCGGTTGCGCACTGCAAAACCGAATGCCGCCCTTTGGTCGCTGTGGCAGACGAAAAAAATAAGGAATCGGAAAAGAAGTTTTGCCTATTAACAAACATAGGCCGGATTTCGCGAAAAAGCGGCAGGTAAGCGCAAAAACGGGCGCCGTTCCCGCATCGTTTGCTGTCCCACAGTTCCGGCAGCAACGACTGTGACGGGAGGAGGGAGGAATTTCGAAAGCAAAGCCCAAAGAGGGCCTTCCGTTTCAGATGCCGTGTGCCTCCTCGTACGCGGCGATTCGGTGTTCCTGCGCGAGCGTCAGGCCAATGTCGTCCAGACCACTGAGCAGGCAATGCCGGCGGAAATCGTCCACTGCAAACGAAATCTCAAGGCCGTGCTCGTCGCGGAGAGTGCAGGCGTCCAGGTCCACCGTAAGCTTGTAACCCGGGTGAGCGGCGACCCGGCGGAACAACTCGTCCACCTGCTCCTCATCGAGCCGGATGGGCAGCATGCCGTTCTTGAAGCAGTTATTGTAGAAGATGTCGGCGAAGCTCGGGGCAATAATGACGCGGAAGCCATAATCGCAAAGTGCCCACGGGGCATGTTCCCGGCTCGAACCGCAGCCGAAGTTGCGTCGGGCCAGCAGAATGCCTGCCCCCCGGAACTCGGGCTGGTTGAGTTCGAAATCCGGGTTTGGCGTGCCGTCATCCAGCAGCCGCCAATCGAAGAACAGGTACTGGCCAAAACCGGTCCGCTCGATCCGCTTGAGGAACTGTTTCGGGATGATCTGGTCGGTGTCCACGTCGGAACGGTCCATCGCCGCGACCAGGGACGTGTGAGTCATGAACGGTTGCATGGTGGAAGATGGCTTGGGGACTGTTGAAGTTCGGGACCGTATTCTACCTGAATTGGCCCACGTTGGAACGGCTGACCCCGGCTTGCCGAACGCATTTCGGGACAGTATTGTCAGATAAAGGTAGTGTAACAACTTCGAGTTCAGCCTGCAACCATTAAAGGGGGGGCGATGGTGGATCGGTGCAGTTGAGGGGCGGAGAACCGGCCCTTTTTGCCGTGGGATCCTTGCCTCAAGGGTACAAATCGTGCCATTGTGCTTTGGGATGAGTATAATCAGGGGTGGCTGTTCACAAGTCGGCATCGCGAGTAGCTCTCTCCGTCGGACATGAAGGCGAAGTCCGGGGCAGTTCCCCTGAAACAGTCAGCAGGAAATTAGGCCATACGCCAATGCGAGGAAACCGATGAAAGCAGCTTATATTGAACGAACGGGCGGTCCGGACACGATTATCCTGGGCAAGCTGCCGAAACCGAAGCCTACCGGCTCTCAGGTGTTGGTGAAAGTCGGCGCCGTGGCCCTGAACCCGGTAGATACCTACATTCGGGCAGGCATGTTTCCCATGGAGTTGCCGGAGAAGTACATTGTGGGCTGCGATCTGGCCGGCACAGTCGAGGCCATCGGCCCCGAGGTACAGCGCATTCAGCCGGGCGACCGTGTTTGGGGCAGCAACCAGGGCCTGTTGGGACGACAGGGGACTTTCGCCGAATACGCCGCGGTGGACGAGTGTTGGCTGTACCCCACGCCTGATGGGGTTGACGATACCCAGGCGGCCGCCATCGCCCTGGTCGGCATTACCGCGCATCTGGGACTGTTCCGCGAGGCCCAGTTGCAGACGGGCGAGACCGTTTTCGTGCATGGCGGGTCGGGAGGCGTCGGTTCCTGCGTGGTGCAGATGGCCTGGGCCGTGGGCGCCCAGGTGATTACGACCGCCAGCAGCAACGAGAAGATCCGAACATGCCGGAATCTGGGTGCCCACGCCGTGGTGAACTACCGGAGAGCCGACACGGACAGCGCCGTCCGGCGGTTTGCTCCCGGCGGCGTCGACGTCTGGTTCGAGACATTACGCGAGCAGGACCTCGAACAGACCGTGGAGTTGATGGCGATGGGCGGGCGGATTGTGATCATGGCCGGCCGCGAAAGCCGGCCCCGGCTGCCGATCGGGCCGTTCTACGTGAAGGACTGCAAGATGCTCGGCTTTGCCATGTTCAACGCCCCAGCCGACCAGCAACGCAAATGCGCGGCCGAAATCAACCGTTGGATGGCACGGGGGCGGCTACGGCCGCTGATCGACCGAGTCATGCCGCTAGAGAAGGTTGCCGAGGCCCACTGGCTGCAAGAGCAAAGCACCCTGGGACGTGGCAGCACCCTTTCCGGCAAGATCGTGCTCGTGCCGTGACAGCCCTCTACTCGACTTCGATCTTGTCAATTCGGACGCGAGTATGGAGTTGACGGTGGCCGGTTCGTCGCCGGGAGTTCTTTCGCCGCCGCAGCTTGCCAACCGTGAGTTTCGGGCCTTGCTCCACCTGGAGTACCTCACCGGTGACGCGGGCCGAGGAAAGGACCGGTTGGCCGACCGTCAGTCCCTCTTCGTTGCGGTAGGCTAATACACGGTCGAACTGGATCGACTCGCCCGCCGGGACATCACGGTAGTCGATGACAAGCTCCTGGCCCTCCTCGACACGGAATTGGCTTCCGCCGTCTTCAATCACTGCATACATGGCAAAACCCTATGAGGCTGTGTTTTCTAGGCTTCTCGGCGTTCGCGGACGCCAAAACGCACAATTATAGCCGAGCTGGCTGGCCCCATCAAGACGCCCCAGAGGATGTGCACGATAAGAACTTCTGGCGGCAAAGCAGACGATCAGGTGGCCAGCGCCGCCTGCGGGGGGGGCGTTGTGGTATCTGCCGACTCGTCGCTATCGATGTAGCGATATTCCTCGACGATGTTCAGGGCATGATTGCCAATTCGCTCCATCTGCACGCCCAGGTCGATATTGAGCAACTCGGTTTCCACGTCCTCGCCCTCGCGCATTCTTGCCGTGGCCTCGCGGCGGAGCGCCTTACGCATTTGGTCGGTTTGCTCCTCCAGTTGCTGCGCGCGGGCCAGGTCGGCATCGGTCACGCGCCGGAACAGATGAGTCCGGTAAAATGTGATGAACTCCTGGATCGTGTGGGCGAACCGCAGCAGTTGCTGGCTTACCTCAGGATCAAACTCCTTGCCGGAACGGTACTTCTTCCGGACAAGCTTCACCAGCCGGCTAATACAGTCGGCCACCTGCTCCATTTCCGAAACCACCTGCAGCATAGCCGCCACGGAATGGGCGTGCCGCTCATCCAACTGGTGCGTGGAACTGCGAACCAGGTAGGTAGTGATGTCGGAGAGCATGGTGTCGGTCAGGCGTTCCATGGCGCGCAGGTCTTCAACATCGGAAGACCGATCCTCCGAGGGGTGCTGGAATATCTTGATATAGCGGTCCATCATCTCCTGGTTCAGGGCGGCCATTCGGCGAATGGCGTTCTCGGCCTCCGGGAGATTCAACTCGCCGACATCAACAATGCCCTGCGAAATGAAGCGTAGCCGCTCCGGCTCAAACGTCTCTCCGCCAGGGGCTTTGACCCAAAGCATGACGATTCGCGTGAGGAGGGGCGTGAAGCCGATAAGCAAAGCAATATTCACCAAGTTGAACATGGAGTGAAACAAGGCAAGGCCCATCGCCAGATCGCTGTCCATCTGTCCGTTGGCCCGCAACGATTCCGGCAAGCGGACGGCCAGCCACTCAATGAAGCCCACGAAGAACGGAAAAACGCAAAGCATCCATGCGACTCCAATGACGTTAAACAAGAGATGGGCTCTGGCGGTTCGTTTGGCATTGGCGCTGGCGCCCAAAGAAGCCAGCCACGCGGTGACCGTGGTACCAATATTCTCCCCCAGCACGATGGCAGCCGACATGTCAAACCCGATCCAGCCGTTGGCTGCCAAGGTAATGGTAATGGCCATGGCGGCCGATGACGACTGCACGCAGATCGTCAGAATGGTCCCGAGGGCAACGAAGAGCAGCACCGAAAGCAGGCCGTAACCGCTCAGCGACGTTACCAGACTCTGAACCCTCATGGCGAATTCCGGTGAGTTCTCCATGGCGTCTCGTACGTCGGGTACCGCCTGCCTCAGCAGGGCAAGGCCCAGAAAGACCAGCCCGAAACCCACGAGCGACTCCCCTATGCTGCGGGGCCGTCCCTTGCCGATGAACAGCGGCGGAATCCCTAACCCAATAAGCGGCAAGGCAATCCCTCCGAGGTCGAACTTGGGAACAAACGCAATGATCCATGCGGTCAGCGTCGTGCCAAGGTTGGCGCCCATAATGACGCCTATCGACTCGCGAAGGGTCAGCAATCCCGCATTCACAAAACTGACCGTAATGACCGTCGTCACGGAACTCGACTGCATCAAACACGTCGTGAAGAATCCCGTGAACAACGCGGCGAAGCGGTTCTTCGTCATCGTGGCCATGATATACCGCATGCGTTCGCCCGCGGTCTTCTGAATGCCCTCGCTCATGACCTTCATCCCGAAGAGGAAGACTCCGAGACTGCCGAGGATCGTCAGAAAGATGAACATAAGAAGCAGACTAGCTAGGGGAAAATGCCCCCCCGCATGAAGCAGGAAAGGGGCATGCTCGATATGCGAAACGTCTTATGGGTTTACCGTTCACCGCCGACGCGGTCAAGGTACCCGCCCCACAACGTTGTCCAGCATTTCAGGCGGCTGGTGGGTCATTCGAAAAGGCATCGGCCAATTCAAGGCGGCTGGCAATGGGGGGGTGACTGTGGAAAAGAGCCACTTCGAGCCAGGGTGGGTCGGGGTCGTCCTTGTTCAGCCGTGCCAGCTTCAAAAACGCAGATCGATACGCAGCTGGCTGACCGATGGCGTGCAGGGCGTAACGGTCGGCCTGACGCTCGAAACGACGGCTCAGTGCGTTCTGCAACGGTTCCAGCAGCAGACCGAACACCGTCAGGCAGAGCATGATAAAAGGCAATGCGGCGACCGTTAGATTTTGGTAATCGAGGGGGGCATCCAAGGCACCCGCCCACCATGCCAATGCCCGGTCGCACAGCCAGAAGCCGGCGCTACTGGCAACCAACCCGGCGGCCAGCAGTTTCGGCAGGTGCCGGTGGGCGTGGTGGCCGATTTCGTGGGCGAACACAACGGCCGTTTCGTCCACCGTGAACCCGTCCAGCAGCGTGTCGCCCAAGAGAACCCGCCGCGTGCGGCCCAGCCCGGCCAGCATGGCGTTTGCCTTCACCGTTTCCGCACTGAGGCCCAGGCGGTACACGCCTTCAATCGACAATCCGGCCGGCTCAGCCAATCTGCCAATGCATTCGGCCAAGTCGGGCCGGTCGAGCTTCTCGACCTTGTAGAACAGCGGCAAAACGAGCACCGGAAACAACTGTCCCAGCACCATGCTGACCAGGAAGAACGCACCCGTGGCGACCAGCCACCAGTACGACCCGCACAGCCAAATGACCCAGAACAGGGCGACGAACAAGGCCAAAGCCAGCCCACCACCCAGGGCCAGCCGCTTCGCATACCGCGATAACCAACGGAAGAACGATTGAGTGCTCATGCCGTACCGGTGTTCCAGCAGGTGACCGGCGTAGAGTGACAGTGGGAACGACACCAGAACGTGCAATGCGAACACCACCATGTATAAGGCGGCAAGCCGGAGCGTATCAAACCGGGCCAGAAACGCCGCCCCCGACAGCCAGGCATCGAGCGGGCGGGCAAGCACGATCGCGGCAACGGCCAGATAAGTCAGGTCGAGTCCCTTGTCGGCCAGATCGCAATAGAGCTGCGCGCGCCCGTAACGTCTCGCTTCCGCAAGCTGCTCGGGCGTCATGGCTTCCGCCTCGGGCGGCTCCCCGGACGGGTCGGTAGCGGCATCGGGTTCCGGCATCGTATCGGTAAACATGGAAGATGGTCAGCCCGGACGAATATGCAAGCGGCAACAGCCGTCGCCGCCGGGCTGGTAAGTATCGGCGTGAAAGCGGAATCCGGCCGATTCAAAGGTGCCGTTGTCCACCCGGGCCGCAATCCGGCACAACGTGGCGACCTTCTCTTCGGGAAACCCGGCTTCGAGCCACGCCTCTTTCAGTGGGCAACCATGGAACTTGATATCCAGGGCTTGCTCATCCTGCGCCAGCACCTCGGGACGGAACATACGGCCCTCGTCAGGGATTCCGGTCAGAAATGCTTCTTTCAAGCCCTCGAGATTCCCTGGCGCGAACCGGGCGTACTTGGCGCCTTTCTGCAGACCGCGTCTGTAAATAGCGCGGCCGAGGACCGCCTCGGCCCGCTCCGGCCCCAACTCCTCGCACATTTCGTCGTAGAGGAGGGCGTAGATCATCGCCCGGTTCTTGAATGAGTCGTACAACTGCTGCCGTAAAACGTCCTCTTGCGACATGCGAAGTCTCCCGGGTAGACCGAAGAAGGGTTGCTCCACGTATCTTATACTCGCCGCGCGCCGGCTTTGCGCTTCTGTAGGATGGACATTTGTCCGTCCCGGCTTTGACGGGCTGAAGCCCGTCCCACCGAAATGCGCGGTTTCAAGCCACAACGAGTATATGATACCTTAATCGCCCGAGAGAGGCGAGAAGGCACCCCGCTAGCGGGCGGCAAGGTTTTCTGGCAGGCTGGAAGGTGCCCCAAAGCAGCGGAATTCGATCAGCGCGGGGCAACGTTTCTCGCTTGGATCGGGGTTGGGCGACAGCGTCAAGTTGTGTACCCTTCGCCGTTGTCGAATTGCTGAACTCAGAGACGGCGGACACCGGCGTTCATTCGCACGTTGCGAAAGACTCCGCGCCGGCATTCAAAATGGAAACGCACCCTCCGCCTGCGAGCCTTCCCTCCCTCGAAGCCCACCGTGCTTGGCTCTGGCTACCGCTGGCACTGCTCGCACTGGCAGCAATGGCTCTGGCCGTCGATTGCCTCGTAGCCCGGTGGATTTCCCAACGCGGTTGTCCAATCCACGTGGCCAAACTGATTCAGCTATCAGAGGTATTCGGGCACGGGCTGGGGGTTGTCGTGCTGGTGATCGTCATGCATCAACTCGATGCGGGACGCCGGTGGGCGTTGCCGCGAGTGCTGTTCTGCTCGCTGGGCGCGGAAATGGCAGCCAATGGCGTCAAGATGCTTGCAGCCCGCACTCGACCGCGTTTCTTCGATTTTGAGGAGGGCGTTCTGGCGACATTCACGGGGTGGCTTCCATTGGGCCGTGGTGGGGCCCTGTCCCAGAGTTTTCCATCCGCTCATACGGCCACGGCAGTCGGCTTCGCCGTTGCTCTGGCGTGGCTTTATCCGCGGGGGCGCTGGGTATTCGCAACCCTTGCGATTCTGGTCGCCTGCCAGCGCATGCAATCAAGGTCGCATTACCTCAGTGACGTGTTGGTCGGGGCCGCCATTGGACTGATCGTTGCCTGGACGTGCCTGGGATCCGGTTGGGTGGCCAGGCAGATGGATCGGCTTGAGTCGCGACTGAAGATGACGGGCAAACGCTCCTCCGACCCGAGCAGCGGATCCGCCGTGCCCACCGAGAGGCCGGGAACCGCCGTTGAGACGGACTCCCGCTCGCTTCGCGCTGCTTGACTGCTCTAAGGCTCGTCATACGGGCCGAATGACATCTGCTGCTGCTTGTCGTGCAGGGAAATGACGTCGTTCAGCACGAAGTCGTCGGGCAACGGCTGGTCGAGTTGGTCCAGGAGCTTGCGGTAGCTGCCGATCGTTTCCATCAGGTCTTCGACGGTAGTCTGGTCCTCGAGCAATCCCGGATGCGCGTCGAGCACCTGCCGCCACTTCCCAAAGCCTTCACTGTAGTGATCGACCGCCGCGGGCAGATTCCCGGCGGCGAGGGCCTGCTCGGCACGGTAGGTGAACTCGCGAGCGTCGACGGCATCGGGTGTTTGCTCCACTTGGCAACGCAGTCGCCAGTAGGCATAATTGACGATTTGCCGGTAACGGTCGATGTGCCCAATGCGTTCTTCCAGTTCCGTGACTCTTTCGGCCAGTTTTACCGCTTTCTCACGGTTGGGCCGTGGTACGCGTGCAGCGACCTCCTTGTGGCTGATCTGAAGCTTTTCACGTGCGTCGGCGGCAAGCTGATGCTCCCTGTCGGTACGGTCGGCAATCGGAGTTTCAAAAGCTTCGCGCTCGATGGGACGCAGTGCCTTGTACCGCTCCTGGTAAATCTCCTCGCGAATGCCGGCGGTAAGCTCGTCGAGTTCTGCAACGAGCTTATCGACGGTCTCCTGGTCCCGTTCGAGGAGTTCAAGCTGGATAATCGTGTCGAAGGTGGTCGGGATATCGTGCAGGCCGTAATCGCGCCATTCTTTTCCGGCCACGTTCCATGCCCGGAGCGCCCGCTCGCCGAAAACGCCTTCTTTCTGAATGGCGTCGGAGTAGTTGATCTGGGTCATGGGAGGATCGGAACGGAAGAGCAAGGGGCTGAGTCCTCCCAAGGAGGCCCCGTGGTTGTCCACCAGATTGATCGTGTCGAGGAACCATTTCTTGCCCACCAGCCAATTGTCGCGGTCGTCGAGCACGGGATAGCGGCCCGGCGGGTGGAACAGGGCCTGGCGGCCGTGGAATTCGTCGTCCTCGCGGAACAGGCGGCGATATTGCCGGTGCTCGTCGGCGCGGCCGATCTTCTGCGCAATGAACCAGCCGATATCCCACCATAGCCGCGGTTGCCGGTCGTTCCATTCGGTGCCGTCCATCAGGAAGTCGATTCCGCGGGTGACCCAATGATACCGGTCGCGGTAGTCGTCGAACTCGACCGAGACGTTGTAGGAGAGGTTCCACGCCTGGAACCGCCACACAGCAATGAAGTTCGGCTGGAGCTTCACGAGCTGGTTCAACGTGGCCGAAAGGTTCGTCCAATCCTTCTTCATCTTGAACTCGTTCGCGCGGCCCCACAGCAGGTTCGCGGCAACTCCCCGCATACCCAGCGTGGCCAGCCGGATCGTTTCGCTCGTGGGATCGATCTCGCCGAGCTGCGCCTGGCTGAGCCCGTGCTCCGCCCGCATTTGGGCAAGCAACCCGCCGGGTGAGCCCTTCACGCCGCGGGCATCCTGGGTAGCCGGGCGGCTGAAGAAGAACATCACGCCCAGCAGCAAAGCCATGGCTACCAGGTAGGCAATCTTGCGATAGAACGACCGGTCGCGCGGATTCATCGTGCCACCTCACGCAGTTTCAGGAAAAAGTAGCCGGCAAGGAACACCGGCAATACGAAACCCAACATGGTTAGAATGCGGGTTGCCAGTAGGTCGCCCGAAATATTGAACCCGTACGCTACCCACGTCGAGTAGTCAAACCTCTCGAACGCCGGCAGTATTTCGGCCATGCCGCGGAGGTACCCCTGCAACACGGTGTCGAACATGCGCATCAGTTCGGAGCGGAATCCCTCGGGCAAGTCGGAAACGAGGTTCTCCTGGGTAAGCAACCGGTAGAATGCCTCGACCGGCCCTCCGCCGGGCAGTTCGCCGGTGGCCAGGCTGATCATGAACCGGCTTGCCATGCCGCCGATCAACGCGCCGAGCGTCGCCAAAATGGCAACCGGACCGCTCAGGAACGTGCTGAACATGACGCCGAAGGCGATCATCAGGAGCATCTGAAGCCAGATGCCCAAATACCCTTTCACGAAGTTCCAGGCGAACCATCCATCGCGGGCGCGCAGGTACATGTCGGCCTGAGCCATGCCGAAGTATTGGGCAGGCTCGATGCAACGGACCCACACCTCAAGCTTGCCGTCGTGGACGAAATCCTCGAATAGACCGAATGTTCGGCCGTCGCTTGCGCGGGTCAGCTTGCGCGGAATGATTTGCGTATCGGTCGCGAACTCCCTGGCCGGGAAAATGCGGACCTCGACCTGCTCGCCTGAAGCCGGGTTGCGAACGATGAGACTCCCGTGGATGGGGGGAATGTCTTCGCCGGACGTGTCGCCCTTGTACGTGCGGAACACCTCGATGGTCAACTCCACGGGCAGTCCTTCAGGAAACCGGTCTTCGGGGAAGCGTTGCGGCGTAATGCCCTCAAACGTCCAAATAGCCGCGGCCAGCGTTCCACCCTGGATGAAGCTGCGGTACGCCCACTCGCTGCCGACGTTCACGCCCGCTTCGACGGGTTCACCGCTGGAATCCTTAAAACGCAGCTTGCCGTAAATGGGCACCCGGGCCACAAAGCGGTCTTCGGGCGGCCCCATGGTGTACTGCAGGGCCAACGGATCGTCGCTTCGCAACGCACCGTCCGGCACGGTGTAGGAGAATTCGTGCCAATGCCCGCGCGCCACGTCGGTGCGGACGCGGCCTCGCGGGATCAGTTCGCGGCGGTCGCCGTCGCGCCGGATGGCGTCGGCCCGAAACGTGTGCCGGTGCCCATGCGCCGTCTCGGTCTCGATTTCGACCGGCGGCGCCGATTTGCCGCCGGCAAGCTGCTGTTCCCACGACGCCTGGAGCCGCTGAAGCTCGCCCGGCGAAATCTCGTGCGTGTGACTGAGCCCCCGAAGAACGAAGATGTAGCTCAGAACGCCCATGCATGCCAGAAGCCCGGTGCCGACCAGGGCAAAGCCGATCATCCGGCCCAAGACAATCTCACTTGCCCGCACCGGCTTGGTCACCACGGTGTGCAGCGTCTTGCTCTTGATATCGGCCGGCAGGCTCAGGGTGCTCAGGAACAGCGCCAGGAGCAGAATGAGATACATCGTGGAGGTCAGAACAAAGCTCAAATACAGGCGGGCCGGGTAGGTACTGGCCGGATCGAGGAAGAAGCCGGCAAAGAGCAGGATGACAATGAAGACGCCGAACACGACGACAACCCAGCGGCGGATCGATTCCTTCACGGCCAGCCACGCCAAGGCCCAAATTCTTCGGCCCGACATATGTATGACGTCGGCCCAAGCCTCGGACAAGGTTTTGCTTACCATGCGCACGGCAGCGCCCGGCCCATGCCGCAGTGCCGCAATGAGCCAACCGATGAGCAACGCCGCTACGGCCAGGCTGCCGGCAATGAGCAGCCAGTGCAGCAAACCTGTGGGAAGCCATTGGAAAAAGGGGAGGATTTCGTCTTCGATAACCATGATTCAGGTCTTGCTAAGGCCGATGGAGACAGGCCGACAGGGGGCGGTGCAGCGTCAAGTCTTCCCCGCACCGTCGCCGTTGGGTTGTCCGGGAAGCACGCCGCGAACGCGTCGGCCCGGGTGGGCTTCGCTATGGCGGATAATACCGAGAAACAACTCCTCGAGCGTCGTCGTCGGGTTCCCCATGGAAACGAGTTGCCCCTGATGCCGCCCGATGACTTGCTTGATTTCTTCCTTTGCCGCCTCGCTGAGGCCGGAGGCCCGGATCTCCGTGACCTCGCGCACCGTCAGCAGCGTGTCAACCCGGCCCAGTTCCTTCAGTTCGCCCTGGTACAATATGCCAATCCGGTCGCAAACGTCCTGCACGTCGGCCAGCAGATGGCTGCACAGGATGATCGTCTTGCCGGAGTCGCGAAGCTTGATGATCAGGTCCTTGATCTGCCGGGTTCCAATCGGGTCCAACCCACTGGTCGGTTCGTCGAGCAGGATCAGTTCGGGATCATTGATCAGTGCCTGGGCGAGCCCGATCCGCCGGACCATACCCTTGGAGTATTCCTTCAGTTGCCGCCGCCGGGCCTTGCCGAGCCCCATCAGCTCAATCAACTCGTTCACCCGCTGGCGGCGGATCGTCCGGGGCATGTTGAACAAACGGCCGTAGAAGTCGAGCGTTTCCTCGGCATTGAGGAACCGGTACAGGTAGGATTCTTCGGGAAGGTAGCCGATCCGCTCGTTCTTGGTGACCTCGGTGGCATCGCGGCCGAACAGGAGGGCCTGCCCCGCGGTAGGGAACAAGAGGCCCAGAAGCAGCTTCATGGTGGTCGTCTTGCCGGAGCCGTTCGGCCCGAGCAACCCGAAAATCTCACCTCGCCGGATCTCGAGGTCCAGTGCCTTCAGGGCCTCGACCTTCCGGCGGCCCCAGAAATCGCGATATACTTTGGTGAGGTTTCGTGTTTCGACAACAACTTCGGATGGCGGCATCGAAATAACCTAAAGAGGGGATCAGGTCGGGTGATTGCCAACGATACATATAGACCGCGAATTCTCGGGCAACAGCCCTCCGATAAGTAGCAGTACGGAACAACCGCCCGACAGGTTCGCGGATTCCATCAACCTCTGAATGCGTCCATTCTACGCGCGCTGTTCACCCCCTGCAAGCACCTCGTAGGCCCTTTCTGCGAACGGCAGAAACAGCTTGTAGCCGAGTCTCGCCGAGACGCGGGTTTCGGCGTCTCGGAGAAACGCCGCTAACGAAACTCGCGACTGTCCCCTGCGAACGGTTGCCGCTTTCCCTCTATGTTTCCGGCACGGCTACCCGTAATGGACGGAAGCGGGCAGGAGTGAGGAACCGTTCGAGAATGCTGCCTGGGTCGGGCAACGGCTTGGGGGGGATATTGCGGCTGGCACCGGCAATGCCATGGTAAATGGTCAACAGCCGCTTCCCACTCGGCTGAAGTGAATACGCCCTGGCCGTGGCCTCGACATTGGCTGCAATCTGTTTCGCCGCACGCTCCTTGGTGACGCACAGGGCCTCGCCGAGCCAAGGATTCTCCGCAAACAGTACGTCGGCACTGGCCCGATCCGCGGCCACCTTTCGGACGACTTGCTCCTGCAACATGGGGTCGAGATCGGCAAAGTCGACCCAGCCATCGCCCATTTTGGCGTCGATCTGCTTGGACAGGTCTTTCGGAACAGGCTGTGCGAAGGAACCGATCGCGCGCCGGTAGGCGGCGGCGAACCGATCGCGAAATGTTTCCCGCCCGACCCAATCGACGCGCACTCGCAAGCTGGGGCTCAACCCGTCGAGTTGAATCCCCTCGGCGCGGAAGTCGGCGTTGATTTCCGGCAAGTCGCGCCCGATCAACGGGCAGCCGGCCAGCCACGCCTCCAGGGTAGCCATGCCGAACCCCTCGGCCACGCTGGTCGTGAGGATGGCGTCGGCTGCGGCAAGGTTCTCGCGGAAGGTGAGCCCTCCGGGCCCGCCCACCTCGAATCGGCAGGGCAGGTCGAGTTCAGTCGCGAGGTGTTTCCATCGCTCATACTGAGAACCTTCGGCGGGATTCAGCGGTCCCAGAGTAAGGCCAAAGATCGTGTCGGCAGGCGCTACGGCGGCAAGAAGCAACATCTCGCCCACGTTCTTGCGGCGGATGCCCCGCACCGGGTAGAGCAGGAACCGCGCGGTCGCCGGAATGCCGAAACGCTCCGCCAACTTCACTCGTGCTTCCACCCGCGGCGGCAGCTCACCCGCGCCCGGCACAGGGTTCGGCAGCAGGTGCAACCGGTCGGCAGGCACGCCGCAGTCTGACAGAATGGCGTAGTCGCGGCTGTTGAGCACGGCGTAATGGATGTGCGGTGCCTGCGGGTAGAGGGTACCGTCGGCGGCCAGGCGGCGCACGAGGAAGAAGGTTTCCGGGCGGAAGTCTTCCGCGAAGTCATGCGGCTGAAGCAGCAGCGCGTACCCGTCCTCGGCCAGGATCGGCAGTATTTCGGGCAGCGCTGCGTTCTTGCCCAGCGAATGGTTATGCGCGTGGATTACCGTATCGTCCGGCGCGAAGTCCGACTCGTCCAGGGCGTTCATCACACCCATGAGCAATTCCGCCGAGCCGCCGCGGTAGTTCGTCAGCGGCGCGCGATCATACTCCAGTTCAGGTATTTCGTGCAGCGTTACCTGGACGTGGCGCAGACGCCCGGCAAGCCCCTCGTCCCATCCCTGGCGCCGCCCGCCGTACAGGACAGCCACGCGCCAGGGTGCGTCCCCGGCCAGCACCACATCGAGCGCGGCGAGTTGGTTTTCAATCACGCGGGTAACCCCGCCGCGATTGAGATGGTAGTGGATGATGACGAGGTTCATCACGCCGGTTGCTCGGGGTGAAACTTCTGCCGGTAGGCGTCGACTTCGATGATCGGCCGCCGCTCGACTTCTTCGATGGTGTATTCGGTTTGCCGGTACTTGCCGTCGCTGACTTCAAACTGCCGCATGAGGCTGGGCAGCGCGTCGTGAAACTCGGCGACGCCGCGCCGCTGAAGCCGGGCCATGAACGTGCGTAGCACGCCAAACGCCATGCGTCCCAGGGCGATGGTCTCCTGGTTGCGGTGAATGCGGCGGTCGAGGTCGGTCTGCGCGAAGGCGTACAGCCCAAGCCGCTCGTAAATGTCGATCAACAGCCCGGTCTCGACTCCGTAACCGACCGGAAACGGAATCTGTTCGAGGATCGATCGGCGGCCCGCGTATTCGCCCGAAAGCGGCTGTAGAATGGCGGTCAATTCCGGATAGAACAGGCTGAACAGCGGGCGGATGAGTATCTCGGTGACCCGTCCTCCGCCGGTTGGCCGGAGCCCGCCGGAGAAGGCCAACGGCCGGTCATAGAATGCCTTGACGTAATGGACGCCGGGATCATGAATGAGCGGCCCGACCAGGCCGTAGACGAACCGGGGGTGGATGTTCCGAATATCGGCGTCGACGAAGACGATGATGTCGCCTTTGAGCAGGAACAGGGCCTTCCAAAGGTTCTCGCCCTTGCCGCGTTGCTCACCCTCTTCACGCAGATGTTCGGACGCGAGGTACACGTCGGCGCCGAAACTGGCGGCGATCTCGCGAGTGCGGTCGGTACTGCCGGAGTCGACAACGGCAATCTCGTCGATCAGCGGGTACCGGTCCGCCAGTTCGGCCTTGAGGATGACGATCTCCTGGCCGATGGTCTTCTCTTCGTTCAGCGAGGGCAGGCACAGCGAGATGCTCAAACCCTGCCGCTCCTTCTCCTCGACGAGCCGCTTGATGTCCCAGAACTGGGAGTGGTGGAAGGTGCGGTCGGCGAGCCACTGTTCATTCTTCATCGCACGCCCCCCGGTCAATAGCCAGGATTGCGCCCACCAGTTGAGCCACTCCCGTCAACAGCGGCTCGATCAGCACGTAGTCGGTTCCCTTCATGCGGCTGCGCTCACCCCGCGATACGCCCAGCGTCACAGCAGGAATGCCGCGGGCAATGAACTCGCTCAATTCGGAAGGACTGTGTCCCTGGTCGGGCTCGATTCCCAACGACTGCATCACTCCCAGAATGTTCCGCACCAACGGGTGCGAGAAGGGAATGCCACCCGCGCGGGTGCGGAAGAACATATCTTCGTGAACGTTGACCGCGTGCCGGGCCGACATTTCAGCCACGATATCGCGGATGCGCTGGTGGATTTCGTCGATCATCTCGTCGCTGTGGCTGACGATCTCCAGGCCCAACTCGGCGTGGTCGGGCTCCACGTCGTAGGCCACGCCGGCGCGCAGACGGCCCAACCGGATGACCGTGTACGGCCGGCTGGGCGTCGCGATGCCAAGAATGCGGTTGATGATGTGGTTGATCACCACCAGGGCGCTCTCCGACCCGTAGCTTCGCGAAGGCTCGGGGCGCACGTCGCAGGTGACGTCGCCCCGCGCCGTGCCAATGGAAAAGTAGTTCAGCCTGCCGAGTTGCAGGCCCTCGACGCATATCCCCACGTCGACCCGGCCCCGCAGATGCTCAAGGAAGAAGCGGATGCCTGCATGGTTGCCGCGTCCCAGCGAGTTGGTCGAGCCGAGCAGGATCAGGTCCGACTGCAACTCGATGCCAAGGTGGCCGAGCACGAACGGCATCATGGACACAATGGCCGCTCCCAGGGCATTATCGCCCGTACCGGCGCCGATGACACGGTCCGACTCAACAATCACGTTATGGTCGAAGTTGGCCGGATAGATCGTGTCGAGGTGCGAAGAGAGCAGGATGGTCCGCTTGCCCTCGCGGCCGTGCCACCGGCCGACGGCGTTGCCCACCTCGTCCGCGGCTGCGTCGGCCAACCCTGCCTCGGTGAAGCGGTCAAGCAAGAAGCGTACGCGGGCTTCCTCTTCACCGGAAGGCGCTGGAATTTGCGCAATCATGACCAGGTTGGCCAGCAACCGCTCGCGCATGGGCTTAAGCGCCTCCGGAAGGCTGCTCAGCTCGATCGAATTTTCAGCAGCACCAGACATTGGCCTATTGGTATACTCGGTCACGTGGCGCAAGCTTCCAGCTTGCGATTCCCCTTCCCGTGGCATAAGCTTCCAGTTCGTGATCCGCGCTACACGCAAGCTTCCAGCTTGCGCCACCTGTCTTTTTCGCCCATCCTAACCCTTAGGGCCGGCATCGCAAATCTCGCGACTGGCAGCGCCTTTGTATTTCGCGAAGTTGTCCCGGAACAATCCGCACAACTTCGCTGCCGTGCGGTCGTAGGCTTCCTGGTCCGACCAGGTATTCTTCGGTATCAGGGCGTCGGGCGGTACGTTGGGGCAAGCCGTGGGCACCTCCACGCCAAAGCTCGGATCGACCGTCGCCGGGCAGTCGTCCAGCACGCCGGCATGGATGGCGTCGACAATCGCGCGGGTGTATTGGATCGACATCCGCTGGCCGGCGCCGTAAGGCCCGCCCGACCAACCCGTGTTCACCAGCCATGCCCGCGAATCGTGCTTGCGCATGCGCTCAGCCAACATTTCGGCGTACTTGGTCGGGTGCCACACCAGGAAGGCGGCGCCGAAGCAGGCCGAGAAGTTCGGCGTCGGCTCGACGATCCCCACTTCGGTGCCGGCTACCTTCGCCGTGTAGCCGCTGGTGAAGTGGTACATGGCCTGTGCGGGCGTAAGGCGGCTGACCGGGGGCAACACGCCAAAGGCGTCGCACGTGAGGAAGATGATATTCTTGGGATGCCCACCGATCGACGGGACCTTTGCGTTCGGGATGAATTCAATAGGGTAGGAGGCCCGGGTGTTCTCGGTAAGCGAGTCGTCGCGGTAGTCGATTTGCCGGGTACGGTCGTCGTAGACGGCGTTTTCCAGAACGGTGCCGAAGCGGATGGCGTGATAGATTTCCGGCTCGTTGTCGGCTGAAAGGTGGATGCTCTTTGCGTAGCAGCCGCCTTCGATATTGAAAACGCCGTCGTCGGTCCAGCAGTGCTCGTCGTCGCCGATGAGCGTGCGGTTCCGTTCGGTCGAGAGAGTTGTTTTGCCTGTTCCCGAAAGGCCGAAGAACAGCGAGACGTCGCCATCCCGGCCCTCATTGGCCGAGCAGTGCATCGAAAGCACATCCTGGCGCGGCATCAGGTAGTTCACAATCGTGAACACGCCCTTCTTCATCTCGCCGGCGTATTGGGTGCCCAGGATGACGAACTCGCCTCGCTCGAAGCTGATATTCACGCTGGTGCGCGAGCCAATCAGCGGTGAAATGTCGGGATTCGCCGGGAACTTGCCGGCGTTGTAGATCACGTAATCGGGCTCACCGAACCCCAACAACTCAACCGCAGAAGGGCGGATGAGCATGTTATGCATAAACAAGGCGTGGTACGCCTGCTCGCAAACGACCCGAATCTTGATGCGATACTTCGGGTCCCAGCCGGCGAATCCGTCGACCACGTAAAGCAGGTCGCGAGTATTCAGGTAGTCGATGGCACGCTGGCGATTCAACATGAACGTGTTCTCATCGATCTTCATGTTGATCTCGCCCCACCAGATATCGCCGGAACTCTGTGGGTGGTCGACAATGCGTTTGTCTTTCGGACTGCGGCCGGTCTTCTCGCCCGAACTCGTCGAGAGCGCCCCCGTTGCCGTGATGGCCCCGTGCTCGTGCAGGATGCTGTGTTCGTACAATTGGGCCGGCGACGGGTTATGCAAGACCCGGCGCACCGCGATTCCGAGGTTTTCGAGTTGCTTCTTGGTCTTCGGCATAGACGTCTGTTTCCTGCACGCTTCCGGCTACGGGCACTCAAATATAGACGAATCGGCGCGATGCCACCAGCCCCCCCGACCGGGAAGCCGCCCCGTTCGATCCCACTCGTTCAGCCGCGCCCCGTCGCGTACAATACACTTGGTTGACGGTTCCGCCCAGGTCAACATGAAGTACCCGGTCTCATGGCCAACATTCCAGCCAACGACGACGTTTCCCATCCGCCGCGCACCATCCTGGAGATCAAGCACACGCTCATCGGCCCCGTGGAACCGCAGACGAAGACGGTGCGGGCGCGCAAGCCGGCCGACTATCCGAACGTGCCCGCGGCTTACTTGGAGATCGCCCGCCGGCTGTCGAACCCGGCCGTCATGGGCCCGCCGTTGTGCGACGAACTGATCGCGCTGGTGCGGCATGTTTTCACCGACGAGGAGGCCGAGGTCGTCCGGCATCTGCGCACGCTGCGCGGCAAGACCGCCGGGCAGCTCGCCCACGCTGCCCGCCGGCCGATCGACGCCGTGCAACCGATTCTCGACGAGCTTTCCGAGAAGAAGCGAGCGATCGTTGGCAGTGGGCCGGATTCGCGGCGCCTGTACCGCATGGCGCCCGTTGTGCCCGGCATGTTCGAGATGATCCTCATCGGCGAGCGGATCGAGGACCTTTCGCCGTGGCACCGTCGCTTCAGCGAGCTGTTCCAGGCATTGTACGAGACGGGCTACCTGGCCGACTACCGCAGTCCCGCCCCGATGGTCCGCGCCCTGCCGGTGCACCAGGCAGCCGACCTTCAACCAGCGGCCATACCAGCCGGCCAGCTTGAGGCCATCCTGGACCGGTTCGACGCGTTCGGAATCGGCGAGTGCCAGTGCCGGACGGCCATGCTGGCCGCCGGCAAGGGCTGCGACGCGCCGCGCGGCAACTGCGTCGCCATGGGCCGTTGGGCCGAGAAGGGCATCGCCGCCGGCTGGCTCCGCCACGCCACGCGCGCCGAGGTGCTCGACGTGAAGCTTGAAGCCGAGGCCGCCGGACTGGTCAATTGGATGATGAACGTCGAATCCACCCGCGGGCAAGCATCCTGCTCTTGCTGCCGATGCTGCTGCTACGCGCTGCGGACCGTCAGCGAGTTCAACGTACCGGGCCTGTTCGCACCGCCGCACTTCATGCCCCGGTTCGACTACGCGAAGTGCACCTATTGCGGGCGTTGCGCCAGGCAATGCCCGACTGCCGCCATCGTGGTCGACCCGCGCGCGAAGACGCACGAACTGCTCGCGGAACGCTGCATCGGCTGCGGGCTTTGCGCCGTCGCGTGCCCAGTGCCGGATATCGTTTCCATGACGCCGGTTCCCCAGCCGCGCCGTCCCTATCGGAACTGGCTCTCCTTCGCCGCCGGCCTCGCCCCCGGCATTGTCCGCAACGTCTGGACCGCCTGGCGAACACGGTGAGGGTGGGATTGGCCTCGGAAGAGCCTCTTCCGTTTTGAGGCGCCAGCGGTGCCGAGTTGGAGTCCCGGCTTCAGCCGGAGAGAAAGAGCCGCCTGAAGGCGGGACTCCAGCCTTGGTCGCTTGCACCTGGGAACGGTTGAACCCGAAAGGGCGGCGCATTCGTCGTCCCGTGCGACATGCGTGATGCGTTCCATTTCGCACCGATGCGAACATAATCCGCCCGTCGCGGGATCGTCCACAAACTTCTCGGGACCGAATGTCTCACTGTCCGGCTTGGCTTTGGGCGGCACGGTCGTGTCGATCGCCAAGCCGCCCGGGTCTTCCAACTCACGAAGCACCGGCCCGTTGTATCCAATGCCATCGATCGACAGGGCTTCGATGTCGTTCCCGTGAGCCGCTTCTTCGCGACGAACGAGTTCG
>JAVEUP010000262.1:0-8610 GCA_034005525.1 Thermoguttaceae bacterium
CGCGAGCTTCGCCCGCTCCGCTTGCTTGGCTGCGAGTCGGGCTGCGGCCTGCGCATTGGCGGCCAAGCCACCGAGCGCCTCTTTGGCCTTCTGCCCAAATGATTTCTGGCTGTTGTCTGGCTCTGAAGTCATGGTTTCTTCTCCGCGCGTGTTACTGGGAAATGGAATAGTGGGTTAGTTGTCATTGACCCCTGGGGGTTCTTGCGTTCAACGGGGCCTTACGGTTCACCCCCGCCAAACGCGAGGCCGTCGTTCGGGGCTGCCATTGGGAAGCATCACGCACTGCGAATCAAGGCAAGCGTATGACGATCCCATCCGTTTGGAGCCGACCGTCCACAAAGTTTAGCATAATGAAATGGCTCGCCGGTTCGTCCGCAAACGACCACGTGCAGATTTCCTGCACTCTGCTTAGGTGTTCCTTAACGTCTGGTGGTATTAGCGGGTTGTTCTTGAATTCCCTTATCTCATCTGGTCCCATCCCCATGTATCCATCGGATCTGCTGACGTTGGTCGGTTTACCAAGGATGCCGATGACTCGACTCAGTTCCCATCCTGGTCCGATGCCGTTTTGAATGATCCTCCCCGCGATGGCAGTCAGTTCGTCCTTCGAGTAATACGGCCCCGCCTTGACTCCCGAGGACGCGGTCGGCCATTCGGCAACCGGATCTCCAAGCATCCCTTCTCGTTCTGGGTCTTCTGTGTTGCCATTGGTAGTGGAGAACCGCCCTCTTTCCGCGATTGGTTCCCAACGGCTCGCCCGCGCTTCTTCCACGATGGCAGCAGCGGCGTACGAGTCGGGCGACACATCTGCAAACTTCCCGACAGCCAAATCGGCATACTTCCTGGCGACCTCACGGTTCCCCCGACCCGCCTCGAACTCGATGATGCGCTCGTAAGGTCGTGCATCTTCAACGAAGTTGCCGTGCTTGTCGATCACCGACTTGTACTTGGAGACGGCTTGCTCTCGCTGATCAGACTCCCACAACGTGTCGGCGGCGGCGATTTCGTCGCGCACTTGCTGGGACACTCCGAAGCCGAGCAGCCCCATGAATCCGCAGCAACCACAGCAAAGGAAGAACAACCCACCCGAGCATAGCACCACAATAGTAAGAGCCTTCGCGGAAGGTTCGAGTTTTGAGAACCAATCGAGCATCGGACTGCCGATTCGTCAGCGTTTGCTGGATGACCGCCACGATAGGGGATGTTGGAACCATCGTCAAGCTATACCCCCATAAAAAGCCTCTCTTCACACCTCCCCCTTCAGGGATGGGCTGAAGTCCGAAACCTGGCACTGGTGTGGATGGGAAGTGCCCTTCTGAGAGGCCGTTCGGCGTGTCACTAATCAGACCAGCGAGAACCGACACCACGACCGGCCAAAGTCTTTCCAAAATGTGAAATTGGGGCAAAACTGGCGAGTCCGACGTGCCCCCCCTCGCTTGTCACTCGCAGACGGTAGCGGCGAACCAGCCAAGGAAGCCGATGCTTACGATCACGCAGCACGCCGCGTGTACCGAAGGTGCAAATCCGCCAACCTGCGGAGTCGCAAAAAAGGTGTTCATGCTTGCGGGAGGACACCTTCGTGTCAACTGCGGCGGGCGACTATTCTGAAATCGACAACGCCGCGGACGGGGCGCAGGGGGCCGCGGGGTGGTTCTATGCTCCAGGAACCGGTGCCGCCGCCGGCCTGCTGGAGCTTTCTTTCCAGTACGGCTTGAGAATTGGAGGAAAGCCAGGAACTCACTGGGTCAAAACTGCTACCGACGTTTGTAGCGCGGAACAGGAACTCGACCTCATTGTCGCTGACGACCATCGTCTTCATTTCGAGCGTTATGTGGCCCAGCCGAAACGTCTCCACGTCGAGCAACCGCCCCGCCCGGGAGGGCGTAGGTTGCGGGGTTGTTGGAACTGGCGAGCTTTGTCGGGCGGGGCGCGCCTGCGCCGCGCGGGGTGGGCTCGTAACCGCCGGCGGCAAGTGGGTCTGCTGCTCGACTTTTGCGCGGCGGCGCGGAATCACGAGGGCGCGGGCCGTGTGGATGCGCGAAAGGTCGTCCAGCGACAGCTTCATGGTGCGCTCGAACGTCAAGGAATCGGCATGGCGGGAACCGATCAGTAGGTATCCTTCCGAGACGTGGTATAGAAACTCCGGCGCGATCATGACGGTACGCAGTTTCGGCATGTTCGACTGCACCGACAGGGCCGGCGCCCGCGGGCCTAGTTCGAGCCGCTCTTCGTGTACGGTCTCTCCGCCCTCGTCGGTGTAGCGGACAGCGATGTCGATGTCGTGTTCCAGAATCGTCGGCTGCACGTTCAACTCGAACCACCGCCAGACCCTCGGTTCGGAACCGGCATCGGAAACGGCCCCGCTGCCTACTCCGGAGCGAACAGCATTACCGGGCGGAGTACCCCAGGTGCGCGGTTGAAAACGGGGGTCGGCGCGGTCGCGGGCCATGCCGCCCGGATCGTAAACGCTGAAAAGCGTCGATCCGTATTCGCGATCGGCGATCGTGGTGACGTCGGGCATGGTACCGGACACTCGTGGATTGTCCAGAGTGGCCAGATTATGAAACGCGGCCACGGTATTGCCCTCGCCGTCGCGCATGCCGCGCAGGAAGTGCCTCCTCAGCAGGTCGCCGGCAAGCCTGTGTTGCGAAGAGGTTTCCAGAATGGGCTTCCTGGTCACGTTGACCGTGCCTTGGTATTCGGCGAGCGCGCCGAGGATGTAGACCATCCGCTCTTGCAGCTTTCGGTAGCGCGCCCGATCGATCCGCACGACGACTCGGCACGAGACGCGGACGCGGTCATAGTCGCCGGGAATGACCTCCGGACGGCCGAGTTCCAGCAGTCGCGCTTCGAGAAGATCGGCACTGAACCCGTCCAAGACATCCTGCAGCATGGCCGTTCCGATTCGGTGCCGCTCGACCTTGGAGAATGCGATGGAATATAGAAATCGGGCATTCCCGTCCTGGTCGACTTCAACGGACACGCCGCCGACATCGCAGCGATGGACCGTCGCGCGGATCTGGCGGCGGATGAGCCCCCCGTCGCGCGCCGTGGCCAGTTCCTTGAACCCGGCGACGTAACCGTCTCTCAACACCAGGATTCGGTCCTGCTCCAGCACGTCGTTTTGTACAACCGTCCTGGCATCAACGAGGGCGCCCACCGCGTCCTGGACCGCCTTGCGGAAGGCGTCGTCCAGCGCCTCCTGGGCCGTCAGGCCGACACCCGTGACAACGACCTGGATGGCTTCTGGCTGGGACTTTGCAAAGTGCCGGGCGACAAGTTGATCGAGTTCCGACAGGTTCTCCAACTTCACCTTGCGATACTCGTTCTGCGGCGTTTGCAGCGTCACGACTTTGTCATCCATTCTGACGAAACTGGCTTCCAGGGCATGTTGCCCATCACGTGAAATCCACACCCGCGCCTCGGCCACGTTGGTCACACCGAGGGCATACAGCAGCATGATGGTAAGGTAAAGCTTCCCGATCACTAGCCATCCTCCTCCCGTATTTGTGACGTTTGGCGATCTATGGACCGTATGAGCCCGTGCGTCTTTGTGCCGACATGTGGAGGGTTCGCGTATCAAAGGGCTGTTGCTCTCTTCCCAGGCTTCGTCGACGTGCAAGGCAGGCTCGGAAACTATGCTACCGCATTTGGGCGACATGAACATGGAAAAGGGATCGGCAAGCGGCTGTCGGGTCAAGGGGCCACCCATTCATTTCACGTCGGACAACTCCATTACAAAGGCTGCATAGTAGAACTGCCCGTCCGACGATTCCCAATGTCCCACCGGACGCCGACCCCCGGGATTGCCTAATACTCTTTCCTCAGTTATCGTCTCCAACTCTCCGCGAATGCTGTCCACAATGGTCCGCTCGCCTTCCGTCAAACGCAGGTACTCAAGCGTAACCTGGGTCGTACTCAGAATGGTCAATCCCTTAAGGAACTGCTGTGCCTCCCTGAATGCGTTACCCGAAGCTACTTCGTCCCACCGGTAATCGGCAACCGGGTCGCCTGTCACTCGTGCTCTGCCAACAACCACCAGGTAGGCTCGGTTATCATGGCGGCAGAGCGTTGCACCGCCAGTCAAAATGCCCGGACGAGTACGCAAAATGCCCCGCCACGGTTCCTCCACCTTTGCGTTGCGAAAGCGGACTGTTCCGACCCCGTCGCCCATTTTCGACAAAAAGAGTGGATTGCCAACGTTCCCCACCGCAACCATAACGCAAATCAGAGGAGTGTCTTTGACCCGCCATGTACCCACTACCTCCACCCGGCGGAGTACGACGGCGACCTGCTCCTTCGACGCGGAACGGAAAAACTCGCGCAATTGGCTGCCGCCTGCACCTGCACCCGTGGTTAGGTCTGTCTGGTCTTTCGCAGAAAGGATCGCGCCGTGCAAGGCTTTGGCGAGTTCGCTATTGGCGTTCACCCGCGCAACCCGTTGCGCTTGGGCTGGGGAAATAGGGTCATTTTGCTGGTCGACCAGCAGGGCACCTCCGACACCGATCGCCACCCAATCATCTCCGGAAACAACCAGATCCCTGCCACCCTCGAGAAGCCAAGGCGATTGTTCGATATATGCGCCGAAACCCGCGGTTACTTGAACAGCGTCCGCGCGCTTCCACACGTCCTGGCCAGCGACATAAGGCGTCGGCGCGACAGACAGGCCTAAAGTGCAGGCCGTACCACAGAGAATCCAAACGCGAGAACCCACGGGCAGTTTTCTGGAAGGATACATCGATGAACAATCCTCAGGTTCCCGAAAAGAAGGCCCTGGCAACGGGTCAATCTGGTCTATGGTTTTCCTCGTCGCGTGGTATTCGCTCCAATAGTTCGCGAGCCTGGGGGGCTCCTTCCCAAGTCGGCTTTGCTACCAACAACGCTGCTGTCGCTGCTCCGCGGGCGAGCGCGAGGAACCCCAGGTCATCGTAACAGGTGGCGAGGCTCATTCGGGCTTCCGCACAATCTGGGTCGAGGCGAACGGCCTGATTGTAACATGCGATGGCCGCCATCGGCTCTTCTTGCTCTTGCAGAATCCTTCCCAGCGAAGCCCAATTCCGGCTGTCGTTCGGGCGGTTCGCAATCCGACATAATCGCTGACCTATTGCATCATCAACTCCCGGAGGCTCGATAGCAGCCAGTTCCGGAGCACGCTCTTGTCCCACGCTTTCCTTCGGTAGATTCAAATGTCCGAAGCTACGCCAAACAAGCGCGACTTGGCGGGCACCAGGCCGTTCCACACACAGCGACGCGGGGAACTCGGAGTCCAGCCAACGCACCACAAGTTTGCGGTACTCGCGCACAGGCGAAGCCTCCGCCTCACCGTTGCACCAGCGGTCCAGGGACGCTAGCAACGCACGTGTTCGGGCCTCGCGTTCGGTTGCACCCGCCAACGCTAGGAACGACGCATTGACCGCCTTCGGCCACGATTCTCGGTCGCTGTATCGGTCTGCCAGCCAAGCAAGAGCGGGCGGCATTCCCGGAAGCTGCCGCAATACCCCGACCACCGCCGTCTCATTGAGGTCGTTGTCCTGGAATTTGGCTTCGGCATCGCGATACTGTGCGAATGCCTGGAGACTGTCGACGGGAAGCCGGCCATAGCTGGCGAGCGGAAAATCGAGTGCCGACTCGTCATTTACCGCTCGCAACCCATCCTCAATCGCTCCGAGGCGAAACATCAGTTCGGCAACTCGCATCCAATTGCCCTGTTCTCGCCATCGATCAAGGACCTTCCGAAGACAGGTCAGCGTGGTTTCCAAGTCGGGAACTGTAATGGACTCATTATCTATCTGTCCATCGAACTCGTCCCGTTCCATAACCATTACGTAGCGATACCGCGTATCGATCTTGCGGTCCTCCAGGACGCGCGCGGCGATCTTGAAATCAAGTAGCGGAACAGCAAACAAAGGATCCACTGACCGGCAAATCTCCAGCAAGCCCGGGTCTTGCCGGAGCAGTGGATCCTGCAATCGCTTCCAAGTGCCGGGGAGTCGATGACCGGCGACGTACTGCCGGAGCAAGATTCGGACTTCAGACATTCTGCGGCCATGCAGCCGATGCCTTGGTACGTCGTCGGTCAGCTCGAGCTCCACAATGACGAACAGGAGATTTTCGTGCAGATGAACGCCTGGGACCGACTTGGCGAAGTGGGCCACGTAAATGTGGTCCACATCTTTCAGGCTGGGCGGGCTACGTTCAGGTAACGCCGTCTCTCGTCCCTGCCCCATCAGAGCCGTCATGATCAGCAGGTAACTGAAGCACATGGGAATGTCTGCCCTTCTTGCCTGACGCCGACAGCGTCAAAAATCATCAAATATAGCACCCCCTCCCCGGTAGGCTCCCGGTCTGGATTTCGGCTCCGGCCTTTCTTTGTCCTCAGTTGTTTCCGGGAGTGTTTCGGGCACATCTGTTGCACTGGGGCGTGTGACGTCGCCGGCTCCAACCCCTTGGCCGGCTTTGAAAGCTCCAGCGTCATCCTGCGCTGCCTTGACAGCGGCGCGCTGGCCCGCAATCTCACCGCGACGGAAGGAGATGTCCTTGTATATGTCTCGGGTGGTGCGCAGTTGGCTTACACGAGCGCGCATCGCCTCGGCCGCGCTGCTACCTGAAATACCGGACACGGTCACGTACACCTCTCGGCCAGTCATCGGATGGGTATACCTTCCGGAAATTATCTGCCGCATTCCTGCAACGGGCAGATTCTCCAACGCCTGACTCATCCTCTCCTCCACGTAATCGGCTGCCTCCATTGTCGCCATCTCCGCTCCGGCAGACATCAACTCGCGCGCCACTATTCGGCCAGCCACGAATGAATCCACTTGTGAGAAAAGCGAATACACAGCCAGTTGACGAGAAAAATAATCAGCCGCCGAACGATTCTTCCGTTCGACTGCGGCATTGTTACTCGTTGGCCGCGACGATATGCCAAGGTACCAGCGATTTCCGTCTTGGTCGAGGAACTGCCGTGGTCCCGCCATGCTCGCCAAATTCTGCGATCGCAGCCATTCAACCACTGCGGGCGTTTGCTCTGATTCGCTTCGAACAGCAACAGTCTTGCCCGCAAGCGTCAACTGGGCGGCTTTCTCTAAGACAGGGCTCCAACAAAGTAGCACCGCCACGTGGTACTTCTTCTCGCTTGGATCCCACGACTCCGCCTGATCGATGACGGTCGCTCCGGACACAGGCATCGAAGCCAGTTCCGTGCCGCCGCTTTCGAATGTACTCACAACGCGCTGCTTCAACTCCTCAGACTGTTCCTCTAACTCTTGCAGTCTGCGAATCGCCTCCTGATAGGCCGTCTTGACCCGCTCGAACGCCTCAGCCCTGCTCTGCTCAATGGCCTCGGCGCTATAGGACGCATCCAGCTTCTTAATCGCGGCATCCATGAGCGCACGTATCCGGTCCTCAGTGGTCGCTCCAGCCAGTTGGGCAGCCTCGGCCTCATCGAATTGCTTCAGCAAGCGAGCAACTGTCTGCTTCTGGGCTGCCAACAGGCGCTTGGCTGCATCATACTCTTTCCCGTATCTGGTTTGCAGCACGGAGCCGGGGTATTCCAAATGGTCCCGAGCGCTCATCTCGGTAAACATCCATCGAGCCACCTCGGCCTTTGCCCGGAGGAACGCTCGCCGCGCGGCCACCTCCCGCTTGACAAAGAACTCCTCGTCACTGGCAGGATCCTCCGTGTTTACTTGATCAACCTGAATGGTGAAGTAGCGCCGTCTCCGGAGACTGTCCTCAAGACTGTCCCAATTGCGTTCGCGCTGGACATCCTTCAGTAACTGCTCGGCCGACTTGTTGGGATCTTGTGAAATCCGTGACTCGTCCCCTGGCTGAGCCATAGCCTCAGCCATAGCCTCATTGACGGCCTCGACGCCGGCATCGGCTTCAATGACCGTAACCGTCCCGACGCCGTCCGGCGCAGGTTCCTCCATGGTGGCCAATGAGGCCCAGATGTTCTCCTCCTCCGCCATCACCCTACAGTGAAGCATGAAGATCGTCAGAAGGCCGGCCACAAAGCACGTTACGCAGCACAGTTTGGGTCTCATCACACGTTCTCCTAGGAAGTTGACGGAAAGGTAGACACCAATTTTACTCAACGGCGGGCAAATCCCCCCTAAACGGTGGCCCGACAGTTTCGAGTTTGATCACTGGAATGGGTCGTGTCAAGCACCCCCAAGACGTGTTTCGAGAAAGCGTCGTTGCCACCTACCCCCCAGGTTAGTGCCAAGGGCTGTCGCGGCGAGTAGGAGCTAAAGATAAATGCGTAACCGACGTGCCGAAGCGGCCACAAAAAATGAAAAACATATTGGCCGCCCGCCGGTGCGCGATTCGCAGTATGATGTAGGCACTTCCGGTCCAAGGCGCAATACCCCAGAGCGGGGGGTGTGACCAACAGCATTGGACCAGAACCCTTCTGTAGGTGGAAAGAATTGTGTGGCTGGGGGGGTCGTGCGGCACAGCGGCGTGTGCCTATGACTTTGACGACGGCACAGCGGCGTGTGCCTGCTACATTGGCGCCGAGGGTAGGCGGGGAAGAGCCGGTTGCGTTGTGGGATTTGTGGGCGGGGGGTGGGGGCTGGGGTAGTAGTTGCGTAGCGATCCGCAACGCCC
>JAVEUP010000263.1:0-8596 GCA_034005525.1 Thermoguttaceae bacterium
CTTCGAGTTGCCGGAGCCGGATGATGGGTTCCGGCCCGTGGCGGTCAGCTATGGGGGCCAGGACTACCAGGGCGACTACTCCTGGATGTTCACCGTCAGCCCGTCGCCCACCGAAGACGCGGCCGCAAACGTCACGGAAGGCTGGAAGAACCGCCACCGCCTGAACGTGTCGGTCGTCGTGTTCTACAAGCGCGACTTCGGACTGACCGCTGCCGACGTCGCCACCCGGACCGCCACGCTCTTGGGGGGCGCGGCAGGTATTACGATAGACAGCGCGGCCGAGTTTGAAACGGGGCAGTGGATTCTGCTGGTCGGCCAGCGGCAGAACGCCGCCACGGGCGCCAATGTCGCGGTTGGCGAGTGGTACCGGATCGTGGGCGGCTCGGGCCTCTTTTTGTCGTTGGAGGGCCCCGACTGGATCGGCGGAGACGACGTGACCGCGGTGTTCGTCCCGGACGTGCTCGGCGTCTATACGACCACGGTCGAGTTGAACCGCGCGCGGGAGTGGATGCGGTAAACGGCACACAAGAGAAGGGGAATGCCGAATGTCGAAAGCCAAATGTCCAGTCAAATCCGAAAGTCAAGATCCGAAGGTGTCGGGTTCATGCTCGCTTCGTACTTCGGGCTTCTTTCGACATTTGGCTTTCGACATTCGGCATTCTCTCTCCCTTCGCGCGTCGGCGTGAGGCTTTTGGAAAAGGGCAAACGGTTTCCAGAACGAGGAAACGGATCATGCGATACACAAGACACAACACCCGCCGCGGCGTGCTGCTGCTGGTCATTCTGGCGCTTTTGGCCATGTTCGGCATGGTGGCGGTCACATTCGTCGTGGTGGCCAGCCAGGCGCGCATTGCCGCCGAGGCGCACCAGCGGCTCGACGAGGTGACCGACCCGCCCGACAAGCTGCTCAACTCGGCGCTGCTGCAAGTGCTGCGCGGCAGCAACAATCCCGCGTCGGCTATCGGGCCGCATAGCTTGCTCGAGGACGTGTACGGGAACGACTGGGTTGGCAGCGCTATTAGCAGCGCCTCGCAGTACGCGGGCGGCGCGATGATCGAGTTGGGGGTCCCGCTGCCGATCGCCACCGTCCAGCCCCGCATTGGTGGGGTGCTCACGGTCATTCCGCCGGCGGACGCGTCCATGGTGGGCCGGAGCGCACGCATTGTCGACGCCGTCGACGACGGCGGCGGGGGCAGCCTCTTGCGGTTGCTGCCGTTCGACGGCGTTTCTGTGATCGATGCGGTGTCGAATCTTGGCAGTGCCGCGGTCGTCATCAGCGGCGCGCCGTTCAGCGGGATCGGGTTCACCGATTATGCGCTCGAGCCCGGCAATCCGGAGAATCGTGCACCGGGTGTGATGGCCAATGAAGACTACGACGCGCCCGACTACCAGAACATGATCCTGGGCGCCCAGTTGGTGGATGAGTATGGGAACCTTCTAACCGATGCCTCGGGCAACGTCATCGGCATCATCCCCTCGCTGCACCGGCCGGAATTGGTAGGATTCCATGGCGGGATTGACCCGGCCTGGGTCCTGCGGCCCCAGCATTCAACATTTACGGGAAGCAATCCCGCGTTCGACGCCATCAACGGCCCCTGGGACGTCGACAACGACGGCGACGGCGTACCGGACAGTATTTGGGTGGACCTCGGGTTCCCGGCGCGGTCGTCGCCGGACGGCCGGCTGGTCAAGCCGCTGTTCGCCATCCTGTGCGTCGACCTCGACGGCCGGCTGAACCTTAACGCGCACGGCTCCCTGGCACAGGTGGACCCGGACTACTACAGTGCGCCCACCCCGTCGACGGGCCACCAGTTCGCTGACGGTGCGATCACCGTGCGAGGGCAGGGCTACGGCCCACCCGAGGTGAACCTGAGTACGCTTTTTGCGGATCCCACTCTTATCACAGTGGGTTCCTTCTCAGACACATACGAAGAACTGCTACTAGGAACCCCGACATGGCCCGGGCGCTACGGTCACAACGATTCGCCGGGTATTGAAGACGCCGATCTGCTGGCCACTCGCCGCTGGCTAGATACTTCCAATCGATTCGCCTATCCCAGCTTCCAACCATCGTCGGGCTACAACTATACGGACGGTTATTGGAAGGTTGAAACTAATTATGTCCCAGACCACGACCCTCGAAGTGCCTACGGCACCCCTCCCGATATGCATGGTACCATCGCAGTCGGACTGGACCGGGCCGGCCGGCCGATATGGGACCCCGATTTTTGCGGCCAATCGGGTGACGACAACCCCTACGAAATGAACACTTTGCGACGTGTTTCCCGTGGTACCGCCGACGGCGTTGACGCCGCGTTCAGCACTACGGAATTGGAACGGCTCCTGCGCGTCTTCGACCGCGACGCCAGCACACTCCCGCCGCGGTTGCTGGAACTCGGGGGGGCGGCGCTGGCGGCACACCGCCACGAGGTCACCACCGATAGCGTCGATATGCCAGTAGTCGGGCATGTCGTTGACCCGAGCACCGGTGTTCGATACGGCACGTTCATGGAGTTAGTCAGCACGAAGTATCCGCATCTTACGCAAGAACAATTGGCCGACCTTTTCGACCCCGATCTGCTCGCCGGCCGCAAGATGAACCTGAACCGGCCGCTGCCCGCGCGGGGAAACGTTACTGCCGACCCCCCGCCCGAATATCTGGAAGCAAGACAACTCTTGGCCCGCCACCTGTTCTGTCTCGCAATGTTCGTGTCTGAGCCGCATGCGGGCAAGAATCCGCTTGCGGTTCGTCGCATTGCCCAATGGGCGGTCAACGTGGTCGATTTCCTCGACGACGACCCGATTATGACCCCGTTCGAGTACGTGGAAGACCCCTTTGCAACCGGCTGGACGGCACCCGTGGGCCGGCCAACAACCACCACCGATAAGCTGCTTTGGGGCATGGAACGCCCCGAACTGCTGTTGACCGAGACCCTGGCTTTCCACGATCGCCGCGTGGCCGACTTGGGTTGGGAAGCGGGAATAAAAGACGGAATACCATACGAGGAGAACTTCCGCCGCACAGACCCGATCGAACCGGAACCCGCAACCGGACCTGCTCCCGCCGATTTAACTCTGGATCAGCCTCGCATCCCGCAAGGGTCGCTCTTTCTCGAGTTGTATTGCACTACCGAGCCGGGTACCAAACCATCTGAGGCCCTATTTTATCGAAACCCGGATGATGGTCAATGGTTTCTGGACCTCAACAAGCGGCCCCGAAATCGCCCCAGAAATTCTCCTGTTTGGCGCCTCGTCATTACACGAAGCGCACGCACGCCGGCTGCACCTAATAATATCTCGAGCCGCTTCAGCACAGAGCCTCTATTCATCCCCGAAACCGAAGCGGCGGTGACGACCGTCGAAGCCGAGCGAACCGTCTGGTTTACAGCGCCAACGCTGACGTCGCCGGAAGATGACCCTGAGTATTTTAACTTCTCGGGAGTGGAGAGTGTTCGCTTGGCTCCGCGCGACTACTTGGTGGTGGGCCCTCGCGAAGAAACGGTCGTCGGATCCACGAAAAAGACCGATGGTACCCCGCCGGGTTCGTCGGCACAGAAGATCATCTTGACGCCGGGCGGCAGTCCGCCAATTTCCGTGACTGCTAACGCTTCGGGCGGACGCGCTTACCCAGAAATTGGCCAAATCCGCACGCCCAAGGTAATGCTCGCACAAACAGGGAACGACAGAATAGGTATAAGCGTTTCGGAGCCAATTCCCGCGAAATACTATCCGTCGCCGACGCATGCGGGACCCGACGGCGTGAACGACTGGTATGGCGACCCCGAAACCGGTCCGTTCTTAGACGAGCCGCTCGATAGCAAGGAGGGGACACCACTCAACCCGACCGGTGGACCAAAGATGCTCGCGACGGACACCTACCAAGGCTACAAGTACGTCCTTCTGCAACGGCTCGCCGACCCGACGCACCCGCATAGCAGCGATAATCCCCACGAGAACCCGTACCGCACTGTCGACTGGATGCCGATCGACCTGACTGTATTCAACGGCCAGGATCGCCCTTCCGCGTTGCCCGCTTGGCTTCCATACGCTGACTGGGACCCTGATGATTCCAATCCAGATGTTACTGTCGACTTCGCGACTCGCCAGCGCGACGGTGAGGACAACCCGTTTTGGTCCTCGCGCGCGTTCAACGCGCCATTCCATCCGCGCGCGTACAGTCTCCAGTTGGGCGATGAACCCTACTTCAAGGCGCCACTACGGCATTCGCTCGGTTTTTTGAACGAGGTCGAGGGCTTTGGGAGCCCGACCAACCCGCCTGGCCGCACGGAGGGAGGACATATAGGCGATCCTCTGAGCCCATTCCCTTGGTTAACCTGGAACAATCGTCCGTTTGTCAACCCGCACGAGTTGTTGATGGTACCTGCCACCACGGCCGGGCGATTCGGTTGGGAATTCACCACGGGCGACACCAGCCCTGTCGCATTTGCCCATCTGATGGACTTCTTTGATTCAAGTAGCGGAGTATCACAACTGCACCGCATCTTTGATTTCCTCGAAGTGCCCTCTCGCTTCGTCGGCGCACAATTGTACGTGCCCGGGGTCGATCCACCCAATCACCTGGCGCCTACCTACCGTGAACCCGGCAAGGTGAACCTGAACACGCTGTACAGTGAGCGGGTCTTCCGCGCGCTGATGAACGGGTTCCGGGAGGGCGAGGCGGACTTCTGGCGGGATTTCGTGCGTAGCCGCCGCGGCTACGGCGACTCAGACGACCCGATGGAACTGAGCACGAGCTTTCCCACGCGTTTCGCGCGCCCGTTCCGCTCGGCCGCCGCGCACGCACTGCGTGCGGAGCCGGACCCAGCAGATCGCGAAATCGATTCGACCCTGTTGCGCAGCGAGCCGGGCGAGCCGAGCAAACCGCTGTTTGCGTTTCTTCCCTCGCCCGATGACAGCCACGAAGTCAACGATCCTGGCCGCAACCCGTACTTCCGATACCAGGGACTCATGCGGCTGGACAACTTGGTCACCACCCGGTCGAACGTGTACGCGGTGTGGATTACCGTCGGGTTCTTCGAGGTGACGGTGTTGGATACGTACGATCCGGCCTTTTACCCGGACGGCTTGCAGCTTGGCTACGAGTTGGGCGCCGACACGGGCGAGATACGCCGCCATCGCGCGTTCTACATCATCGACCGGTCCGTACCCGTCGGATTCGTCCGCGGCCAAGACGGCAACGCAGAGAAGACCGTCCTGTTGCAGCGGTTTATAGAGTAGGAGTTGGGAGTTGGGAGTTGGGAGTTGGGAGTTGGGGGGGAAGGTGTCAGGTGTCAGGTGTCAGGTGTCAGGTTAGGTGCGGCTGGCATGTCGCGAGGAACGTGAAACTCCCCCGGACAAGCCGGGGGCATCGGGAGAGGACATGGTTATGAACGGGTACAAGTTCAATATTCAATGTTCGACGTTCAATGTTCGGCGTTCGAACCGCGGCGGTTATACGCTGGTCGAAATCCTCGTGGCCACAACGCTCACGCTCATTATGATGTTCGCCGTGGTGCAAATCTTCGCGATGATCAGCGGCAGTGTGAGCGAATCGCGGGCGTTGCTGGAGATGAACGACCGGCTGCGCGCGGCGAAAACCCGCCTGCAAATGGACCTCGAAGGACTCACCGTCGTCCCCCACCCGCCCCGCGCCGAGCAGAACGACGGATACCTGGAGATTATCGAGGGGTGGGGCATGGAGCCCATCGTTTCTCCAGCTCCGACGGGCACCTGGCGTCCCCAGGAACGGGCGCAGGACTCGGATCGGTCAGTCGAGGACACAACGGTCACCGACTTCGACGACGTGCTCATGTTCACCACGCGCAACCCGCGCACGCCGTTCGTGAGTATGGTCAGCGATGTACCGGTGGAGACCGACGTTGCCGAGGTAGCGTGGTTTCTGCACGGCAATCGTCTGTACCGTCGTGTATGCCCGCTCGCGACCAACCAGAACCTGGCCAACTTAACGCGCCGCGAGAATCGCAACCAGTTGGCCACCCGCGGCAGCGTCGCCCCGTACCTGGTCGATCCGCCCGGATCGGACCCGCGGGACTTCTGGACGCGCGAGGCGAACGACACGGGAGTCATTCTGCCCGGGAGCTTCGCACCCCTGCACACCGACGATGTCATTCTCAACAACGTGATCGGCTTCGACGTGAAGGTGTTCGACCCGCTGTACGGCGACTACGTTGATTTGGGGTATGATCCAGCCAGTGCATTAGGGACGCCACCCACTTCGTTCAGCCGTTTGGCCCATGCCGACGACGCCACTTTGCCGCTCTTCGGCGCCCGCATTTACGACACCTGGACCACATCGTACCTTGAGGATCCCGCCGACGCCGATTCGGCCAGCATCCCCCCGCCCTACCTTTCTCCCTTGCGCGGCATTCAAGTGCGCATTCGCGTCTTTGAGCCCGACAGCCGCATGATCCGCGAGGTAACGGTGATTCAAGACTTCCTTCCTAGATAGCAGACTAGTTGTTAGTTGTTAGTTGTCAGGTGTCAGGTGTCAGCTCACCTCGCCTTCCCTTTCGTGTCCTTCGTGGTTCCTGTTTGCTCTTTCCGGGCGACACCCGGACTACTGGAAGCCCCGGCAGTGAATCTCGTCGCGCACGTGACAGAAAGATCAAGAGGGAACGCTCTCCGCCGTATTTTTCTGCCCTCTATTTTTTTGCCCTTGTCCTCTCGACTCTCCAGCAAGACACGTTGAATGCGATTGGCAAGAAAATGAAGGGCAAAAAGATAAAGAGGACGGAACTCCATCGTATTTTTCTGCCCTCTATTTTTTTGCCCTTGTCCTCTCGACTCTCCAGCAAGACATGTTGAATACGATTGGCAAGAAAATGAAGGGCAAAAAGATGAAGAGGACGGAACTCCATCGTATTTTTCTGCCCTCTATTTTTTTGCCCTTGTCCTCTCGACTCTCCAGCAAGACACGTTGAATACGATTGGCAAGAAAATGAAGGGCAAAAAGATGAAGAGGACGGAACTCCATCGTATTTTTCTGCCCTCTATTTTTTTCCCTTGTCCTCTCGACTCTCCAGCAAGACACGTTGAATACGATTGGCAAAAACATGAAGGGCAAAAAGATGAAGAGGGGGAGCGTCCCCTTCGGCCTAACGTTTAGGCACGAGCGATGCCCAGCACGTCAAATGGATTCAGTGCTTCCATGGCCGTGAAGCGAGCGAAATGGGAGTCATTGAAGGTCACAGTTCATTTCCCTCATAGATGCTCTCGCGGCTGTCATCCGCTGGGTGGCCAACGCGGACGCCGTTGGCTGCCATCTGCCGTAGCGACAGGAGCCAGTCGTCAGTGCGAGGCTTATCCGATGGTTGATCGATGACGGTCACCTTGACGCGGCAACCGCGCAACTCCGGCCGCGATACCAAGTCGTCCCATTGGCCGGTCATTTCAGTTGGCATTCCATCCTCCACATCACGGTCTTACGGGTATTCTTGCGATCACTCGCCGGTAACTCATTGGCCTTGTGACCACACTGCGCGCGAGTCTCTCCTGATTATACGAGCGCCGGCGCCAAATCGCCAGCCGCCATCACGCCAAGCCCGCCGCTTACCATCGTGCAGGGGACAGAAAGATGGGGACAGAAAGATGAAGAGGACGGAACTCCATCGTATTTTTCTCCCCTCTTCCCCTCTTCCCCTCTTCCCCTGACACCTGACACCTGACACCTGACACCTGACACCTGACACCTGACACCTGACACCTGACACCTGACACCTGACACCTTTCTCCCCTCCCCCCTCGCCTTCCCTTTCGTGTGCTTCGTGTCCTTCGTGGTTCCTGTTTTGCCCTGTCCCGCCGGTACGCCGGGGAGGGTTTCGAATAACCGAGTTTGTCCCGCGATTTTCCCTCCCCGCTCGTTCCTCGCGACCCTCCCGGAGGGAGAGTGGTGCCCATCTTTCTGCCCTGTGATCTTCTTGCCGTCGTTCCCCCCCGGCTTCCCGCAACTTCGATTGGTGCGAACCCGCAGGCGGAAGGTGAGACTCGGCACTGAAGGCGATGTGGGGCGGGCTAGCCGGCACACGGCATGCGGAGTACAATGTGAGGTGTGGTTATGTCCGATGATCTATACTTGTCCCTCGCCTGACGCTCCGATCGACCAAGGCGACATCCTGGACGGATTGCTGACACGTACAGCCGAATCGGTTTGCCCGAGCCATACCAAACTGACTGAGGAGAATACGCAATGACCACAACAGAACTGATGGAAATAACGGACCGGATCATGGCGCTGCCTGCGGCTGAGCGTGCCGCCATCGCGCAAACGGTATGGCAGAGCATCGAAGAAGACGAAGCGCTCATCCCGCCGCAATCGGATGCCGAGGCAATTGCCACGGCGCGCCGGCGCGACGCCGAAATATCCCAAGACCGCGTCTCGCAGCGCGCCCACCAGGAAGTCATGCAAAACGCCCGCCGAGCCATTCAATGCGTTCACAGCCGACACCCGGACTACTGGAAGCCCCGGCAGTGAATCTCTTCGCGCACGTGACAGAAAGATCAAGAGGGAACGCTCTCCGCCGTATTTTTCTGCCCTCTATTTTTTTGCCCTTGTCCTCTCGACTCTCCAGCAAGACAC
>JAVEUP010000072.1:0-36230 GCA_034005525.1 Thermoguttaceae bacterium
CTCCCAACTCCCAACTCCCAACTCCCAACTCCCAACTCCCAACTCCCAACTCCCAACTCCCAACTCCCAACTCCCATTAAACGAACAGTGGGCGGCAGAGACTGGGCGACAATTCGGAAGGTGTTGCTATATAACGGGTTACAACGGTTTTCGCCTCCTGCGGCCGATGTCGGCTTGGCGCCGAGAATATGGCGGAAACCATTTGGCAGAAACGACTTATGTCAAGATCAGCGAATCAACGAATAGTCGGCCAACCCCCGGGGGCGGGCGGAAAAGTCGGGGGGGTTCGACAATTCCCTGGCTCTTCCGTTTCTGGGTGCAGGATTTCCTGACGCGTGGGTGAAGTAAGGCTGCTGAGACATCCGGAACCACCCACCCTACGCTTCGTCACCACTAATTTGCATCCAGAAACGGAAGAGCCAATTCCCGCCACGCCCTTCCTGCCTGCGGGGCGTGCTACCCAATGCCGGAGGATCCTGCGGCGTGCGGCTTGACGCAAAGATTGCCCCGCGGGATGGCGCCGACTACAATGCGTGCATCATGAATCCATGGGAACCACCATAGGTTGGCAAGGTATGGCAATGCGACAATTTGCCGGTATTTGTGCCCTACTGCTGGGCTTGGCGCCGCTGTGCGTTGACGATGGGCGAGCTTCGGCCGCGGAGCCACAACGGCCGAATATCCTGTTCTTCTTCGCCGACGATTGGGGTCGGCAGGCGAGCATCTATGCCCAGACGGACGGCCCGGGCGGGGTAAACGACGTGGTGCGCACGCCGCATTTCGACCGGCTGGCGCGACAGGGCGTGCTGTTCCGCAATGCGCTGGTCAATGCGCCGTCGTGCACGCCGTGCCGCAGCGCACTGCTATCTGGCCAGTATTTCTGGCGAACCGGTCGCGGCGCCATCCTGCAGGGCGCCATGTGGGACCTGAACATCCCGTCCTATCCGTTGCTGCTGCGCGACGCCGGCTACCACATCGGCAAGACGTACAAGGTGTGGGCTCCCGGCACGCCGGTCGACGCGCCCTACGGCGGCCGGGAGCATGCGTACGAGCAGGCCGGGCGGCGCTTCAACCAGTTTTCGCAGAACGTTACCCGCATGGTGGACGGGGGGAAACCGGTCGATGCCGCCAAGCAAGAACTCTACGACGAGATACGGAAGAACTTCGCCGCGTTCCTTGCCGACCGGAAGCCGGACCAGCCGTTCTGCTACTGGTTCGGCCCGACCAACGTGCATCGGAAGTGGATCAAGGGTTCCGGCAAGGCGCTGTGGGGCATCGATCCCGACGACTTGAAGGGGAAGATGCCGCCCTTCCTGCCCGACGTCCATGAAGTGCGCGAGGACCTGGCCGACTACTTCGGCGAGATTGAAGCGTTCGACGCCTCGATCGGCGTATTGCTCGACGAATTGAAGAAGGCCGGCGGGTTGGACAATACGCTCATTGCCATCAGCGGCGACCACGGCCCGCCAGGCTTCCCCCGCGGCAAGTGCAACCTGTACGACTTCGGCACCGCCGTGCCGCTGGCCATTGCCGGGCCCGGCGTGCGGGGCGGCCGCGTGGTCGACGACTTCGTGAACCTCACCGACCTTGCCCCCACGTTCCTCGAGGCGGGCGGCGTACCCGTGCCCGAGGTGATGACGGGGCGCAGCCTGTGGCCGGTTCTGACGTCGGATCGGGAAGGATTGATCGATCCCGAGCGCACGTTCGTCGTCACAGGCCGCGAGCGGCACGTCGAGATGGCCCGCGCGGGTCATCTGCCCTATCCGCAGCGGGCGTTCCGTACGGCCGACTACCTGCTGGTGATCAACTTCAAGCCCGACCGCTACCCACAGGGCGACCCGTACAATCTCGACGGCCCCAACCCGCCCACGCAAGAGGAACTGACCGAGACGACGTTCGTTACCTTTCCCGATGAAGACGCCGGCCCGACGAAAGCCTGGCTGGTGGGCCAGCGCGACAACCCCAAGTGGAAGTGGCATTACGACCTGGCATACGGCAAGCGTCCACGCGAAGAACTGTACGACCTGAAGAACGACCCGCACCAGGTGACGAATGTGGCGGGCGGCCCGGCGTACAAGGACATTCTGGCGGAACTTAAGCAGAAGCTGATGGCGGAACTGGAGCGGACCGGCGATCCACGCCTGATCGACGGCGGCCGGTACTTCGAGACGCCGCCGCTGGCCGGTCCCTTGCCGAACGACGTACCGCAACCGAAGCGTCCCGGCGCCCCGCAACCCGCGACCGCATCGCCGTGAATCCGTGGTTCCGTTTCACCTGTCCGATGACCCGGTGCTCTGTCGAACCTGAAGTCATGACAGCGTGTAGGGTGGGTGGTTCCAGACGCGGTAGCGGCTGGGTTCACCCACGCGCTCACACGCGGGGCAAACCACAACGACACCCGAAGATGTGACTTCCCGACACCCCGAGGCGAATGGGGGCCCAAGCATGAAACAGGCAACTTTCCTGACGATCGCGATTGCGGTCGTCGCGCCGGCATCGATCACAGGCCGACAGGCCGCCGCCGAGCCGGCGCGGCCGAACATCCTCTGGATCACCAGCGAAGACAACAGCCCGTACCTCGGCTGCTACGGCGACCCGCAGGCGCACACGCCGCACCTCGATCGGCTGGCCGCCGAGGGCGTGCGCTACCGCAACGCCTTCGCCAATGCGCCGGTGTGCTCCACCGCACGTACGACGCTCATTACGGGCATGTACGCCTGCTCGCTGGGCGCGCATCACCATCGCAGCCGCGCGGCGATTCCCGAGGGGTTCAAGCTCTACCCGGAGCACCTCCGCGCCGCAGGTTACTATTGCACCAACAACAAGAAGACCGACTACAACCTTTCCGACGCCGGCCAGCCGTGGGACGAGAGCAGCGACCAGGCCCATTACCGCGGCCGAAAGCCGGGCCAGCCGTTCTTCGCCGTTTTCAACTCGTTGACCAGCCATGAGAGCCACGTGGCCCCCAGGGCGGATAAGACTTCGTTCCGGATTGCGCCGGAGGATATGGTCCTGCCGCCGTATCATCCCGATACGCCGGAAATCCGCCGCGACTGGGCGAATTACTACGACCAAATGACCCGCATGGATGAAGAAGTCGGCGCTCTGTTGGACGAATTGGCCCGCGAGGGCGTGGCCGACGACACCATTGTGTTCTACTACTCCGACCACGGCGGCGCGCTGCCGCGCGGAAAGCGCAACATTCACGACTCCGGCACCCTCGTGCCGCTGATCATTCGCTTCCCGGCGAAGTGGGCGCACCTCGCGCCCGCGAAGCCCGGCCAGTGGGTCGAGCAGCCGGTCAGCTTCGTCGACTTGCCGGCCACCGTGCTCAGTCTCGCCGGCGCCCCCATTCCGGAGCACTACGAAGGCCGCGCCTTCCTTGGCCCCCAGCAGGCGGCGGCGCGGAAGCACGTGTTCCTGTTCCGCGGGCGCATGGACGAGCGTTACGACACGGTTCGCGCCATTCGCGACACGCGGTTCCGCTACGTGCGCAACTACAGCCCGCACCGGCCCTGGGGGCAGCATTACGCCTATCCCTTCCGGGTATTGCCGAGCATGAGGTCGTGGTACTCCGCGTACCGGGCCGGGCAGTGCAACGACGTGCAGGCCCGCTACTGGCAGCCCAAGCCGTCGGAGGAGCTTTACGACACGGCGGCCGACCCGTTCGAGTTGTGCAACCTGGTTGGCGAGTCGGCGCAGGCCGGGCGCCTGGCCGACATGCGACGCATGCTTCGGGACGAGATGATCGCCATCCGCGATCCGGGCTTCATTCCCGAGGGCATGCTCAGCGGTCTGGCCGGCCGGGGGACCATCTACGACTACGTTCAGAGCGACGCCTACCCGATCGAACGCATCGTCGATCTGGCCGACCTGGCCACGTCGCGGGACCCGGAGGCTCTCGACGAGTTGACCGCGGCGATGGCCGACCCGCATCCGGTTGTCCGGTACTGGGGTGCGATGGGCTGCCTCATCCTGCAAGAGAGGGCCTTGCCGGCAAAGGCGCGGCTATTGGCCGCGCTCGACGACGATTGGGACGACGTGCGTGTGGCCGCCGCCGAAGCCCTCGGCTACCTGGGCGAAGGCGAGCCCGCGCTGAAGACGCTCGACGGCGTGCTAAGAGACGGCAACCTGTACGAGACGCTCGCCGCCTTGAACACCCTCGACTTCATGCGGCAGGCTGGGCATGTTTCCCTCGCCCGCGTCCAGGCCATGGTCAAGGACCTCGAATTCGGCGAGCCGGCGGGGCGGATTCCGAATTATCTGCTGGGATTGAAGGCTGATGGCACCTAGTGCGGATTATTCACGACGATGTAGGGTGGTGACAAGCAAGCCAAGACCCTGGTGGGCCTTCGGTCGCTTGGCCGGGCCTGCTTCCAACGGACCACGTGCAAACCACCCCGGGCGTGGCTTGCGCAGGCCCACCAAGAACCTGCGCGACCTTGTCCCACCCTACGTGAACTCCAGCAAGGCGGAAACTCCACCAACATCAAGGAGCCTAGACAGTGCGAACATTCATTCTCCATGTGTTGTTCGCGGCGATTGCCGTGCTGACAGCCTTTCCCGCCCGGGCCGAATCGCCGCGGCCGAACATCGTGCTGATCATCTCCGACGACCAGGCTTGGACCGATTACGGCTTCATGGGCCACCCGATCATCCAGACCCCGAACCTGGACCGGCTTGCCGAGCGCAGCGCTCTGTTCACACGGGGATACGTTCCCACCGCGCTATGCCGGCCGGCGCTGGCAACACTGGCCACCGGCCTCTACGCGCACCAGCACAAGACTTCGGGCAACGACCCGTCGCACGCACTGGCGCCGCCGAAGTCGCCCAAGTACGCGGAACTCCGCGAGGAACTTATCAGCCATATCGACCGATTTCCGACCTTGCCGAAGCTGCTGGGCGAGCGGGGTTACCTGAGCCACCAGTCGGGCAAATGGTGGGAGGGTTCATTCAAGCGCGGCGGGTTCACGCACGGCATGACCCGCGGGTTTCCTGAGCCGGGCGGGCGGCACGGGGACGACGGGCTGCGGATCGGGCGCGAGGGCATGGAGCCGATCTTCGAGTTCATCGATCACGCCGTGGCCGAGGAGAAGCCGTTCCTGCTGTGGTACGCGCCGTTCCTGCCGCACACGCCGCATAATCCCCCGGAGCGGCTGCTGGCGAAGTACCGCGACCGGGTCGAGTCCATCCACGTTGCCCGGTACTACGCCATGTGCGAATGGCTGGACGAGACGTGCGGCCAGTTGATGGGATACCTCGATGAAAAGGGTCTGACGCAGAACACGCTGGTTGTTTACGTGGGCGACAACGGCTGGATTCAGGATCCGGAAGGCCCCGGCTTCGCGCCGCGGTCGAAGCAATCGGCCAACGAAGGCGGCACGCGGCAGCCGATTCTGCTCAGTTGGCCGGGCACCATCCGGCCCGGGCGGCGCGACGAATTGGTCAGCAGCATCGACCTGGTGCCCACGATGCTCAGCGCAGCCGGCGCGCACATTCCTGAGAATCTACCCGGGCTCGACCTGCTGCCGGTGGTGCGCGACGGCCGGCCGCTCGGGCGCGACGTTGTCTTCGGCGAAGGCTTTGCCCACGACATTGCCGACCTGGACAAACCGGAAGCATCGCTCCTTTACCGCTGGGTCATCGAAGGCCGCTGGAAGCTGCTTCTGACGTACGACGGCCAGCTTGGCACCCGCGCCCACTTCCACCCTCGCACCGAGCGCCGGCCACAGCTTTACGATCTGATTGCCGATCCGCACGAGAACGACAACCTCGCCGCGCAGCATCCGGACCTCGTAGCCCGCCTGGCCGAAAAGACTGCCAACTGGTGGCCCGTTACAGAACGGCAAGTGCAAACCAAGTAGCCGGAGTGATTGCGCGTGTGCGGTGGGTTACTGAAGCGAGCCGCCAGGGCCCGTCGCCTCCAAGTATCCCGCTAGAATGATCTGGGCGGCAAGCATATCGCGGCGGCGCTTGCGGCGACCACTGGTCAGCTTGGCGTCCTGCAGAATGTGTTCGGCTTCGACAGTGGTGAAGCGCTCATCGAACAACTCAACCGGCAAGCCGGTTGCCTCGTGAAGCCAGGCGGCGAACCGCCGAGCCTGGGCCGACTTTGGGCTCTCCTTACCATCCAGGTACAGTGGCAACCCGACGACGATCAATCGCACGTCTTCCTCTTCCGCCAAACGCTGGAACCACTCGGCGTCGAGCTTCGGACCCCGACGATTGTAGCTCTCGAACGGGCTGGCCACGGTCCGCTCCGGATTGCTCAGCGCAACCCCAATGCGCACCATGCCGAAGTCAACCCCGGCCACGCGCCCGGGTGGGGCAGGGGAGGGGGGCGGCGTTTGCGGCGGTTTGCTCGTCATCGCGAAGTCGATTAGCCAGGATCATTCATGACGACGTAGGGTGGTGACAAGCAAGCCAAGGCCCTGGTGGGCCTTCGGCCGCTTGGCCAGGCCTGCTTCCAGCGCACGGCGTGCAAACCACCCCAGGCGTGGCTTGCGCAGGCCCACCAAGGACTTACGCGACCTTGTCCCACCCTACGTGAATAATTGGAATTAGTGGCAGAAGTCGTATCGGTACGGACTGTATTATTGTACCGGTCGCTTTCGGCCGGGTCCATACGCCCTGCGCCGACACAGGTAAACACGATCAACGGAAGGCAACAGAGGAAGCCGAGGAGCAAGGGCCGTGGCGGCCTTTCTCCGACCCGAGGCCTTGCCCTCCGGCTGCTGTTGCGTATCGCCCGGTGGCGCCTCCTACGGAAAGACCATGAAATCCCTCAGTGTGGCTTCGGTGTCGTTGAACACGACGTGCCGCCGTCTCTGACGGATGGTCTCCGGGATTTCCGCAGTCGAAGTGGGCTTTGACACAATCACGGTTTCTGGCACATTGGCGTCGTTCTTATCACGCCATCCGCAAAACCAGACAGGACTCTCAGCTATGTAAATCACTTCATATACATCTGACCGATCGAGAAACCGGATCTCCTTCCATTTGTGCCCCTCACTCACCGTGACATCCGCACTGCCAGGGTCTTTCAGAAACGCGCTGTACATCCCTGCTACAAGCCATCCAGGGTCGAGGTAGTAGAGAACATAGGAAATGAGGTCATGGTCGTTTCTCTTGATACGCATACCACTCTTCTCGCCAGTAAACCACACGTACACGTAGTCCTCGTCCGTTGACAGATTGATTGCATCGGGTAAGTAACCAACAATCTCCAGATGTGGACCGTCGATGTACAGGACAGCGTTCTCTTTCGTCTCCTCATCCTGATCGCTGGTGATAGAGGCGCGAACCACAACTACGTGATTCCGCCGAAACAGTGCATCGATTCGGTCAGGAACGTGCGGATAGATCTCTGTTCGGTTCGGTCGTATTGAGGCTTCAAGAGCCGTAGTAAACGTGTTTACTGCCTCTTCCCATTGCTCTCGACGAGACCCGTCGTATTCATCCGGTTGGCCGCGCTGAGACCAGAGACAAAGCAAGGCTGCCGACACGACAGCGAATACACACAACACGACGATGGTTAGTCGTGAGGTAGGGCCGATGCCCGGCTTGATGTTGGACGCTCGCGACGCATGATCTCTGTTGCGTGGGAACATTAGAGCCGTCTCCTGCTTCGATCGATCGGGCGGTGCATGGCATCACAGCACACTACCACGCCTTCCCTGACGCGTCAATATCAGTGATGTCCCCTCGCCCGGCGCTTGGCGTCTTCGCGGCTTGGCGCCTTTGCGTTCAGAGATGCCCGGCTCTGCATTACGCGCAAAGGCGCGAAGCCGCAAGGAAACCGACGCACGTCAACGATCAACAAAAGGCAACAGAGGAAGCCGAGGAGCAAGGGCCGTGGCAGTTTTTCTCCGACCCGAGGCCTTGCCTTAATCAGTCATAGCAGCTTCTCTTCCTCGTGCCTCAGCCACCCATATCCACCTCAGGATCAGACCAAGGAGGATTCCAATAATGACTCCGGCAACGACACCCCAGACGACGCGAGTTGGAATAGAGTAGTGCTCTGCCTGTGAGGACAGTCGTCTACGCTTGCCGCAGGCGCACACGGCCAGCCAGGGCGGCCAGGAGATAGCCCAAGGCCGCCAACGACACAATGACCGGCCCGGTGGGCAGGTCCAGGATGAAGCTCAGGGCAAGCCCGCCGGTTACGAACAACATGCACATCAATACGGCCACCAGCATCATCTGCCAAAGCTGCCGGGTAAGCTGGCCCGCGACGGCGGCCGGAAGCGTCAGCAGGGCGATGACCATGACAATACCCACCACCCGAACCATCAGGACCACGCATAATGCCGTCAGGCAGAGCAACAGGATGTACAGCAGTTCGGCACGCACGCCGCGCAGCCGGGCGAACTCCTCGTCGAAACATATTGCGAGAAACTTATTATAGAATCCCAGCGCAAGGATCACAATCAAGAGGTCCAATCCGGCAATCAGCCACAGGTCGTGCTCTGTAAGGTATAGAATGTTGCCGAAAAGGTACACCATCGGCTCGTTGTAGCCGGGCGTCTTGTACAAGAACAGCAGTCCCACGGCCATGCCGATGGTCCACACGGCGCTGATGACCGTATCCTCGCGCTGGCGCGCGTACAGGCTGATGAGCCCGATGGCCACGGCCGACAGCAGCGCCGCGGCAATGGCCCCGTAGAGCGGGTCGCACCAGGCGAGCCCGGCCACCGTTTGCAGGTACAACCCTGCGCCGATCCCGCCCAGCACACAGTGCGAAACGGCCGCGGCGATGTAGCTGATTCGCCGGGTGACCACGTAACAGCCCACGATGCCGAACGCCACGCTGGCCAGCAGGCCGGCCGCCAGGGCATATCGCAACAGCGGGATCTCCGGGTCGCGCAGCGCTTCGAGGAACTCAGCCATCGGCCCGCCCTCCGGGCGTCACTTCGCCATGTTCGACCACGGCCCGCTGCGCCCCGTAAAGGTCCTCGAACACCTGGCCGGTGATGTGGCTTGTCGGGTGGACGACCACGCGCCGGTTGACGCAGATGACGCGCCCTACCAGGTTCGACACCAGTCCAAGATCGTGCGAGACGGTCACGATGGCCATCCGGCGGCTGAGCCGTTTGAGGATGTCCATCAAGCGGCTTTCTCCCAAGGCGTCCACATTTGCCGTCGGCTCGTCGAGCAGCAGGAGTTCCGGCCCGCCGCACAGCGCCCGGGCAATGAGCACCCGCTGCCGCTGGCCGCCGGACAGGGTGGAATAGGTTTGCCGCGCGGCGGGCGCCATATCGACCATTTCGAGGGCATCGAGGGCGGCGCGGCGGTCGTCGCGGTCGTACCAGCCGAGCGTCTTTCGGATGCCTCCCCGGCCGAGGCGGCCCATCAGCACGATGTCCATCGCGGTGACGGGGAACTGCGGATCGTGGTTTGCGTGCTGCGGCATGTAGCCGACGCGCAGCCGGGCCTGTTCGGGCGGCAAGTCAAACATTCGGATGCTGCCCCGGGCCGGGCGCAACAGGCCTAGCAGCAGCCTCACCAGGGTAGTCTTCCCGCCACCGTTCGGCCCGACAATGCAGATGAGTTCATGCGGCGCAACCTGGAACGACACGTCTTCCAGCACGGGCGCCGCCCCGTAGGCAAAGCTTACGTCCCGAACGTCGATCGCCGGTTGATCCGACAAACTTCACCCCCCCCCAAAAACGACCTATTGCTCGAAACCTCGCTGAAGCTGCGCGGCAATTTCCACCAAGTTTTCAACAACGTTCTTCCACAGCGGATCAATGACCACAACGGATCCGCCAATGGCCGCGGCAATCGATTGCGCGCTGCGCTGGTCGAACTGCGGCTGTACGAAGATGACTTTCACGTCTTCGGCCTTTGCGCGCGCAATGAGCGTCCGCAACTGCCGCGGACTGGGCGATTTGCCCTCCATCTCGACGGCCACCTGGCGCAGCCCGCACGCGTCGGCAAAGTAGCCGAACGCCGGATGAAACACGTAGAACGCCCGGCCGCGGTAATGCTTGAGCTTCGCGGCCATTTCAGCCTCGACCTCTTCGAGCCGGGTCTGCAGTTTGCTGAGATTCGCTTGGTAAACCTCGGCGACGGCGGGATCGGCCTTGCACAGGGCCTCGCATATTCGCTCGGCCTGGAGCGACAACAGGCTGGGCGCCAGCCACACGTGTGGATCCGGCTGGCCGGCATGAGCCTGGCATGTATGCCCATGACCGTCGTGGGCATGGTGGTGGTGCCCGTCGCACGCGTGGCCTTCGTGATCTGCGAAGGTGCGGCGGGAGAGGCCCTCGATGGTATCGACCACCACCATGGTCCGGCTTGCCCCACTGAGCTTCGGCAGCAGTTGCTCTTCGAGCGGCAGCCCGATACGGAAATAGAGCCTTGCCCGGCTAAGCGACAAGACCTGCCGCGGCGACGGCGAGAAGGTGTGCGGGTCCTGGCCCGGCGGCACCGCAATCTCAACCCGGACACGGTCGCCGGCGATCCGTTCGACCAATTCGGCCTGGGGCGGTATGGTGACGGCTACGGCGAGGGGGCCGTCGCTCGTCGCACCGCTGGGAATGGCTACCAGTGTTGCCAGCATCGCGCCAAGCACACCGGCGACCACGATTACGGCATAATGCCTTCGCGACCAGTTCATTTGCATTCTTCCTTCTCCGCGGCACAGACCAGGTGCGTTGCATGGCAGGTCCTACACTTGGCGACCTGATGGTACTGGGCAAAGCGTTCCCAGTGCCGGCGTTGTTCTGGCGTGAGACACCCCGTTCCATTGCACAACGGACAGGCATTTTCCAGGGCCATGAGGACGGCCGAACGGATGAACTCGGAACGGTTTGGCAGCCGTTCGAGGGCCTCGCGCAGCAACCCATCCACCTTGAACGTGATGATTTCCTGTTTCTTTCCGCCTGCCATCTCGTCGTTTCCTGGGGGCTCCGCGCTATGCGATCACATTCACGGCTCTTGTTACATTGTATTACCAGCCCTCAGGAGGTCAAGGGGCAGGCTTCAAGATGCATCGTGACGGGCCGCGCCGCACGGCAACCAGAAACACACCGGGCGCGAGGGTTGGACTAGCCCAGATGATTCATGACAATGTAGGGTGGTGACAAGCAAGCCAAGACCCTGGTGGGCCTTCGGTCGCTTGGCCGGGCCTGCTCCCAGCGCACGACGTGCAAATCACCCCGGGTCTGGCTTGCGCAGGCCCACCAAGGACTCACGCGACCTTGTCACCCTACCTATCGTGAACAATCCGAGCTAGTTGCGGCAGAACAGAGATGCCCCAGAACGATTGCCGAGTTCGTCGAGGCTCGCCGTTGCTGCGCCCACCTGCACGCTCAGCTCACCCGCGCAATCAGAAAGTTCGGCGGCGGAATGGTTGATCTTGAGCATGAGGGTACCCGACTGGGTTGGCGTCAGGGTGGTGCCGAGGCCGACGGCGATGGGGCGCAGCAGGGGCGAAAGGGTCCCGGCAGGTTGATCGTCGGGCCGGACGGCGGCCAGTAGTTGCCCGAGAGCCTTGCCTTGATAGTAGCGGATGGAAACGCCGCCGGGTTCGCACCACCAGACGTCCGGCTCCCGGGCCACCTGGTAGCGGCCGGAGGCGGCCAGCCGGTACGGCTTGCCCGCCTCAAGCACCACGCCGCTCGACTGCCAGCCACGGTCGGCCTGAATCGTAACCGTCGCCCCCCCGGGAGGCAGCGGCTTACCCGGCTTTCGCTCGACGGCGGCGCGCCGCACGTCGTAGCCATATTCGAGGCCGGAAATGAACACTTGCCAGTCCTCGCACAGCAAGGGCCAGTCGTCGCCGATCGCCTTGAAGAAGTAGTCGTTGAACTCGGGTTGGAGCACGTGCTTATGGAGGACGCGAAACCGGTCTTGGTATCGCGGATGCCGGTCCAGCAACGCCGCAGCAGCCCACGACCAGGCGTAAGCCGCCGTTTCGATGTGGGCAGAGGGAGGATAGTCGATGATCTTGTCCAACGTCAGGGCGCGCTGGGCCGCGAACGCTTCCTTAATGATACGAATGCGCCCCCAGTGCGGCGCTTCCCCGCGGTCGGCCGGAATATGGTTCAACGCGAGCGTCCCGTCCTGCCAGCGGTGTGTAGCCAGAAGCTCGGCAATGCCTTCCATGTACCACGGCGGGCCGCAAGCGCCCAGCAGTGTGTTCATGAAACCATGCACCCCTTCATGAATCAACAGGTGCCGGCGGTAGTAGTCGCTGGGCTGGTCGTAGAGCCACAATTCGTCGTTGCGGGCATACCCGTGCGGGAACGGCGGCAGGCTTTCAGGCAGCAGGCCGGTGCGTACAAAACGGGCCTTTTCTCGCATGAGAAAGCCGGTCATGCGCCAGTCGTCATGTTCGGTCAGGTCGACCCCGAAGTATTCGCACAACAGCGGAAACGCCTGATCGAACACCCGCGGTAGTTCGTCCACCGCCGGCTCCGCCGGCATGTCGGTGTACAAGACGAGCCGCTTCGATTGAAGCTTGCGGATTCCTTCGGCTGCGGCCTTAGCCTCGTCAACTTCCACGCGAGGCAGGTGCGGGAGAAGGCGCGGCGCCGAGTCGACCGTGGCTTCGAGCAGGTCGGCCAGGATGCGCGGACGGTCGTCGGCGTGTGCCCAACCCCTGGCTGTGCCTCGCGGGCGGCGGGTTGTCTCGGCAGAAACCTTACGACCGGTTCCGCTCTCCGTCAGACCGGCGGATTCACCACGGAACGGGCCGCGCTTCGTCGAGCCGCGATGTGCAGAAGCCGGGCTCGAAGCCTGCGGTCGCGCGGCATCGGCGCCCTGTCCGCCCCTGGGCGGCACGTCGCCGGTGCAGCCGGCAAGACACCCGGCCAGGAATACGAGCATGCCGCAAGCCTGGATGGATGCCGGCGTCTTGATTCGCGAGTTTCTGGTCACACTACCATGTTACAGCGACAACACGAATTCGACCAGATCGTTAATCTGCTCTTCGGTCAGCTTGCTGATGTCGCCGCCCTTGGCGCCGTGTTTGCCCTTCTTGATCAGGTCCTCGATGGTCAGCCATTTGCCGTCGTGCATATACGGGGCGGTGCGCCAGATTTCAACCAGGGTGGGGGTGACGAACGCGTCAGCCCGCGAATACTGCCCGCGGCTGCCCACGTCATGGAACAAGTTGTCGGTATACAATGGTTCCGGATGGCACCGGGCGCACCCGACGGTTTCGTCGAAGAAGATCTTCTTGCCGCGTTCGGCAGCGGGGCTCAGCTTGCCGTCCACGAGGTACGGGCTAGGCACCGGCGCCATGGCCTTGAGGAACTCGTCAATGGCCACGGCGTCTTCCTCCGGCCGCACGGCAAACTGAATGTGCGTAATACCTGCCCGCACGCCTTCCTCGGCATTGGCACGGACGCCCAATGCCATTGAGGGCGGCGTCTGATGGGCAAGCAGCATGGACTTCGTATTCTTCGGGTTGCCGATCCCATCGTTCAGCAGGTCCCAGTTCAGGCTGTCCACGCGGGCGTCGGGGTGGCAGCTTCCGCAGCTTTGCCAGTTCTGAAAGCAGAGGTCGGCGTCATTGAACAGCATCTGGCCGCGGCGCTGGATGGTCATTTGCGGCTCAGGCCCCAACGCCACCGAGTTGACCAGGCGGCCCGGCCTGTCTTCCAGATCGACCGCCGAAAGGTTGTCGGTGAAGTACATGGCCACAAACGCCTTGTTGCCGATCACCGCAACGCCGTGCGCACCGTTTCCCTGAAGCTTGATCCGTCGGCGCAACCCGACCAGAAATGCAAGGTCGTTAGGCACGTCGGCCTGCCGGACCGAGGCGTAGATCGAACGGTCGGGCGTTTGCCCGGGCTCGGGCTCGACTGGGATGCCAGCCAGCTTTTCCATGAGGGCCTTCGCGTCGATGACGCTCAATTCCTGCGTGCCCGCGTGCGTAACGCATATCAGCGAGCCGTCGCCGTTGGTGGTGACGCCCCAGGGATTCGCGGCGCCTAAGTCCACGTCGTCCAGGAGCACCGTGTTGACGTGTTTCTTCTCGACCGCGTCGATGATGCTCAAGGCATTGGTGTTCATCCAACCCCGCTCCAACTGGGTGGTCGGCATCTGGTAACGCGACAGGATATGGGGCACGTACACGTACTTCCCGTCCGGTGAAATCGCGATTCCACGGACATGCGTGCTGCCGTTGGGCAAGCGGATGTGGCGCACGGCGTTGTCGGCCGTGTTGATGACGGCAACCTCGGCAGCAACGTCAAAGCTGTCGGCCGGATTCAGCGGCAAGTGGTTGATGACGAACACGGTCGCGCCGTCGGGCGTGATGACCGCTCCGTGCGGTTCCCGGATCACCGGCACCCGGGCCACGACCTCCTTCGACGCCCGATCAATCACGGCCACTTCGTTGTTGAAGCGATTGCACACGTAAAGCTTGTTTCCGTCAGGCGTGACGGCAATTCCCGTGGCGGTATGTCCCGCCGGAATGGAATCGGCAACCGCCTTCTTCTCGATGTCGATGACGGCCACGGTGCTCTTCGGCGCCGCACACGTTACATACAGTGTCTTGCCGTCAGGGCTCAGCGCCATGCTGGTCGGCGATGCAGGCATGGGAATCTGTCCTGCCGCCTCGCCCGATGCCGCGTCGACGACCAGCACCTGGCTGGCGTCGCGGCAAGCGACGAACAAGTGCTTTCCGTCGGCTGAGGCCGTCACGGCCGATGGGCCGAGCCACTCCGCGGCGCACGCAGCTAAGGGGCTGCCCGCCACGGTCAGGATGCATGCGACAAGCGACAGAAGAGAAACGCGGCTAAAGACGCTGACACTCCGAAACATCTGGTAGCTCCTTCTGCGGACTTTGGGTGGGACTTTCCAGGCTTGAGGGTAACCGCCGTTCGGGCGTCGACCGCCCGAACATCCAGCGGAGGCAGGCAGGCAACTCGGCGGGGTCGTCAAACCCGACCGAAACTGCACACTCCACTGGGTGCCAGTATATCGCGCCGGAAAAGAGAAGTCCAGCAATCGCGGGCATTCTCGACAAAATATTTTCTTGGCGGGAGGTGTGCACCGAACGGGGGGTACCCTCAGTGCCATTTATGCACGCGAAGGGGCAGAAGCCCGGCCTTGCCACGGCCCGACTGGCCGATTGGGCGAATCACCGCGCTGCGTCGCAAAAAAACCGCGACAGCCCCCTGTGAACGGTTCAAGTTGTTGCTAGTATGGGGGACTCGTCGGCGCCCGGATTTGCATCGGACACAGTTCTAACTGAGAAGAGTCGAAGAATGCCAAATCGACCTGTCGCCATTGCCTGGTTCCTGAACTCTGCAGAAGCCGGGATCTTCCGCGGTATTCTTGACGCCGACGGGATTCGCGCAGAACTCTTCGGCGAGGCGATGGCCGGCTGGTTCTGGCACTGGGTACCTGCCATTAGGGGCGTCCGCCTCGTGGTTAGCGAACAAGATGCCGACCGGGCATTGACAGTTCTCCGGTCGCAAGCGCCGATTGACGAGGCGTCCGCAAGCGGCCTTGGCGAGACTTCGGGCGGTGCGGAAGGCGAAGCTCGCGATCGGGAAACGCCCGACGAGTTGACGCGCGCCTGGCGGGCATCGGTGATCGGCTTGCTCTTCCTTCCGCCGTTGCTCACCGTATACTCCACCTGGCTGCTGGTTCACCACGGGTTTGTCATCGGTCGGAGCCGAAACTGGAGGACCGTTGCCACATGGTTGCTCAACGCGTCCGTATTGATGCTGATGCTCGTCCTTCTGGCCGCTTTGATATACCCCTCGCCAGAACCGTCGTTTCCGCAGCGGAGCGAACCGCGTCCGATCGAGAAGCGAGTCTTATTCCCCCTTGTGCCCTCCCATACGGCTGAAACGGAAACGGGCGCTACGGATTAGGATCGGCAGCATCGCGCGGACGCATGGGCGGCGCCACCTCATCCGGCGTTACGCCATGCACCGGTTCGCGCTCGACCTCGCGGGGTGAACCCGTGGGTGCGGCCTTCACGTCGCGGGCGGCGGCGACGGCCTGCCGTGAATAGTCGATCGACTCGGCGAGAATGCGCGCCGATTCCTGGGGGGCATGGAACCCGTGCGAGTTCTCCGAGAATACGAAGTCCAACCGCCACTGCGCCTTGCGATGCAGATCCTGCAACGGCTTGAGCTGCTCGTCGGTCCCGCCCGCTTCCTTCGCCTCGACGATCGCCTCGATCATGTCGGCCAAGGCCGCGGAGGCGCGCTGAACCAGGCCGTGTGTTCGGTCCTGGATGGCGTGCGCCCGGGCGTGCAGTTCCGCCTCCGGGACGTTGTGGCACGTCTGGCACGACGCGGCCACGTCCAGCAGCGGGCTGCGTACGTGATGATCGGAAACCTTCATGGCGCCCACGCGGCGGTACGGCATGTGGCAGTCGGCGCAGGCGACGCCTGCCTGGGCGTGGGTACCCTGGCTCCATAACTCAAACTCGGGGTGCTGTGCCTTGAGCATCGGTGCGCCGGTAATCCCGTGAATCCAGTCGTGAAACCCGATCGCGTCGTAATACTCTTCCATCTCCTCTACGAGCAATCCGTTGTGCCAAGGATACACGACCTGCGTATCGGGCTTGGTGAAATAGTACTCCACGTGGCACTGAGCACACGAGAAGCTCCGCATTTCCTGGTGTGATGCGTCCCGGTTCACATCGTAGTCCTTCACTCCCTGAGACTCCTTGTATACGCGAATACCCTCGATGAACGCCGGTCGCGTGATACGCAGCCGCATGGTGACCGGGTCGTGGCAGTCGACGCAACTCACCGGATGCTCGACAAGCGGCCGGCCTTCATCATCCTCGAGATTCCGCGCATCGGACCACGACATGGAGTTGACCAGCCGGAATCCTTCTGTGACGTCGCCCTTGCCGGCGAACCGGTACGCGGGAATCACGGAGGAGTGACAGTGGAGGCAGGCGCCGGGCTGCGGGCGCTGAGCCACCCGCTCCGTATGGTCCTGGTCCCAGAGCATGTAGGCATGCCCGCGGGCTTCGCGGTAATCGAGCGAGAAGGCATAGCCGGACCACATGGTACGGAGCCACGGGTACACGTCGAGCTTCTGGACGGGAATGGCGTCGCTGCCGCCGTAACGGGTCCGCTCGTAATCAACAGTGCGCTTGTAGCTGCCGTACTGGCGCGGCCAATTCGCACCCCAGACGGCCGGATCGATGGTATCTTCATCCACCTCGACCACGCGCTGAAACGGCACGCGCGCCTCTTGCTTGCGGGTGAAGATGTTCATAAGTAGGGCAAGGACAACGATCGTGCCAAGTCCCGCGCCCACAATCGTTAGCATATAGAGCATGAGCATACGAGATCGGTTGGGCGGCCCATTGCTTTCGGTCGTCATACGGAAGGCTCCTCTTCATCGTGCGTAAAGTCGCGGTCGGGACGTATGCCCCACGTCGTCATGGCAATGCATGCAGGAGACGCGCTCGGCCGGGTCGGCCGGCGCTGAATAGGCCTGCATTTGGGCCACGACCGGCTGGTGACAGCGAATGCAGTTGTCTTCGAGAATTCGCAGGTTGCGGGGCTTGATCTGGATCGGCTCGTGGAAGTCCTGAAACGTGAACGCCCACGAGTGGAAGAAGCCGTTGTCGGCCTTGGAGACCAGGCTGTGGGGCAAGTCGGCCGGCAGGTGGCAATCGACGCACGCCGCGGTGGCGTGGTGGCTGCTCTTCAGCCACGTGTCGTAGTGCGGCTGCATGATATGGCAGTTCACGCATGTCTCCGGCGCCTTGCTGAAGTACGACAAGCCCTCGCCGTAATGGAACGTGAATCCCCCGGCGCCTAAGAAACTACCGGCTACGGCGGCAGCCGCAAAGCCTGTCAGCAATACGCGCGATCGTTGCCCCATTGGTTATGCAGTCACCTCTCCTTCTCCAATACGCGTATCGATCCCGGGGCGATACGGGCAGGTCCACGTCGCCTGCCTGCCCCACGTAGCTACTATAGTATACGGAATGGGGGCCAAATGCCAGAGACCGGGCGGTTTGCGTGACTGAGGGTGGCGATTGTCTGAGGTTTGATCGCCAGGCCTGTGACCGAGGCTTGGATTTGCGAAATCTGTCCGGACCGGACCGCGAGAAGCGGCGACGGGCAGACCGTCGCAGCATCTTTCCGGACCCTTCAGAAACAAGCTTTCGAATGTCCCGCCTGCGTGGTCGCTTGGATATCAGTTTCCGCCGGTCGCCCGATTTGCTTGCGGCGGCGTGCTGGTCTTGCGGTGTCGTGCAATCGTGCTAGCCAGCTCCTCCCGGGTCATCGGCTTCGAGAGGTAGTCATCGCAGCCGGCGTCAAGGCATTTGCGGCGGTCGCCCTCCATGGCGTGCGCGGTCGGCGCGATACTGGGGTCGCGGCAGCCGTTGCCCAGCACCCCCCGAAGCTGTTCTTCCGCAAGATCAGCAAGAATCCCTAATCACCCCCAGTGAGTTGATCCACGGGCGGGGGAGACACTCAAGTTGCCTAGTCACGGCCCCTCAGTCTTACAGCTGGGAAGGCGAGACTACCCCCGGCGCGACCGAACGGAAGCGAAAATGCTGGTGATGCCAAGAAGCAGCAGGAGGAACGTAGACGGTTCCGGAACGGCGAACAGGGCTATGTCGTTGCCGATGGGGCCGCCGTCAAGGTTGGCCTGGTAGGTGAGTACCATGTCCATGTAGCTGCCTGCCAGCGGGAAGATGTAACCTTCAGGCATGTCGGTGAAGATGCCCGACACCAGGTCATCGCCGTCGTTGATGAAGATCGGGAACACGTCGTCGATGCTGGGCACGCCGGTGAACTCCACGTCCAGCAATCCGGCCAGTGAAATCGTACCGTCGACGTTGATTGGGCTGATGCCGTTGATGGTCAACTTGAGCATTGAATCGGCGTTCTGGCTGTAGCCGTCCACCTCGATGCTGGCCTGGTCGCCAATGATGTGGAACATGCCCATGCCACCGCTTCCGACGAAGAGCGTGCCGTCCACGTCCAGTGTGCCGGCGGAGATCGTGTACGTGCCGACGCTGTCGGCCGAGTAGCCGAGCACGGCGTCCGTGGGAACGACCACCGCGCCACCGGTCTGGGTGAAGATGCCCTCGGCTCCCTGTCCAATGCGGAGGAAGCGGCCGCTGTTGACATACCCGCTGCCGCTGAGTTGCCACTCGCCCACACCGTGCCCCTCGTAGCCGAGATAGATGCCTTGAGAACCGGTGGGGCCAAGAACAGTGCCACCCGACTGAATGAAAGTGCCGTCGTTGCGCCGGCCGAGAATGATGGAGTAGCCGCCAGAAACGTCCAATAGGCCGTCGGTCATATTGTAGGCGCCGTGACTGGCGGAGCCCTCCGCGATGCGAAGATAGGTGCCAACGGTTACGGTGCCGCCGTGCTGGTTGAGCGTACCCGTGCCGCTGTTGCCGACAAACAGGTAACGGCTGGTAGTAGGATTGTCGCGGTTGACAATCAACTCTGCCTCGCCGCTGATCGTATAGGTGCCTTGGGTCGAAGAACCGCTGGCGATCGCCAATCGGTCACCCACGTGGACCGTACCCGCTTCGTGAATGACGTAGCCGCGCGAAGTGCCCGTGGTGCCGACAAACATGTCATCGCCCACCGTAAGCGTCTTGCCGGAGGCGGAGTCAAGTTCCAGCCGTACATATCCGGTTCCTTCGTTGCCGACATACAGGTCGTCATCGACATGCATGTCGCCGGCACTGCCTGGAGTTCGCCAAGCAAGTGTTCCCGAGCCACTGGCCGAGTTGCCCAGGTAAAGAGAACGGGTCACATGGGAACCAGACTGACGTACGGCCGCATTCCCAGCGTTATCGATGACCGTGTCATCGGTGATCAATGGCACTCGTTGCGGATCGACACCTTCCCAATACGATGCAACAGCCCACGATCCGCCACCCCGATTCCACGTGAGTGTCTCCGCCGTGGCGCTGCCCAGGATGGCTTGGCCGATGATGACCAGGATCAGTCCCAACGCCGAAAGATTGTCCAGGACATGCGGCCATGTCCGCCCGTTTCTTTGTTCGTTCACCGTGGCTACCTCTGCTTGTTACCCGGAAGAAACAGTCACGACCAGTCCAACTTCGGCAACCGCTCGTCTTCAATGGCGACACGCTGCCTATCCTAACATTTATCGACGCGTAACGCAAACCTTTGACGGACTATTCCGAGCACGAACACTACGGAGTCACCCCCCCTTTGGAGACTAATGCTTGCACTGGATGACACGGCATTTCGGGATTCCCGAGGTAAAGCGCCATGGTGCTGATCGAGAACGTTCCGCCCGTCTGTGTGAACGTGCAGTGCCGGGTGTTCAGTAGCGTGCAAACCGTCTTTCCCTCAACTGGGAACCGATTGGCGAACACCCCGCCCACCTCCCGATTCACGGCATCTATCTTATGGCGCGCACACTCGTACCGCCACATTCTTGCCTGCCGGGATGGGGAGGATCAGCGTACCATTCGTAACGGAAATCGGTCGTACAGTGCTGCCGATCTCGACGGTGTAGTTCGTCCCGGGCTGCACGGCAAAGGGGCCGCTGTCAATCCTTAGCGTGCCCCCTTCCGAGGTGATGTGAAACGAAAACTCCTCCCCCGAATACCGCACGCCCGTTACTCTGGCCTCGCCCACAGCCGGCTCCAAAGTGACCGGCAACCGTTCCAACACGACTGCCTCCTCCTCGTTCAGCGCGACGTGTGTGCGGGCGTCCTCCCCAATGACGGTGGGATAGTCGGTGCCGCTATGTTTGCCCTGATGGTCGAAATGGTGCACCGCAACCAGGCACCGCTGGCCGGGCCAGCCGTAGCTGCCGGAGTGCAGGGTGATAATCCGTTCCTTTCCCAGCAGGTAGCCTTGGTATATCTCGATGGGCGTGAACGGGAAAAGATAGCGAGAGATCTCGTGCTCGTATTCCAAGCGGGTTCCGACGGGGAGGCTCGCCTGGCAGATTCCGCGCGTGATGTTGTCAAAGCCCAGGCCGCTCGACATATAGCCCAGCGGCGTGCCGAAGTTGCCTTCATAGCACCAGTAATCGTTGTGTTGGACCTCGACCATTCGCGGCACGCCCGTGGTAAGCATTGCTCGGGTATTGGGTGGGCCGTTGCCCATCACCGTGCCGCCCCGTTTTCGGACGCGCTCGATGACGGCCAGTCGATGCGCCTCGCCCAGGAGCGTCGTAACGCCGATGGGGTGCCGAATGGTGTAGGTTTCGGGATCGAGCAGGCAGGAGTAACCGTCGGCGGCGTTGTACGTGATCAAGGGCGTTCCGTAGGCCACGCATTCCATTTCGTCCCAGTAGAGCCCGTCGGCACCGATCTCGTCCAGGTAGCGGTCGGCGATGGAGAGCATCGCCTGGCCGAACGCGTTGTCGAGCGTGGCCACAACACTCCAGGTGCGGCTGAACCTGCCGCCCCAGTCGGTGAAAAGCTGATTGCCTTTGGCGTCCGTGAGCCAGCTATCGCGGAACTGCTCCACGCCGCCTTCAGACGTATCGCGCTGGCTGTCGTAGTACACCAGCACCTTGATGCCCGGCGCGGCCTCGCGGAGCCGCGCGGCAGCCTCCCTGAGGCGGCGGCGGTAGTCGGACCAGTAGTCGTCCATCACACCCGCCCCAAAGCCGATCCGGGTGCGGTCCTGCTTGGGATCGACCCAGCCGCCCCAGGAGCAAGCATAGCGAATCCCGAGGCGTTCGAGCTTTTCGCGGATCATCTCCGTCGGCAATGCGAGGATCGCGTCGGCCGAGAAGAACGTCCAGGCGCCGTCGACCGTCACGTTCGAGCCCCAGTCGTCGCGAACAAGGTTGACAAAATCGAAATAGCCGCGGCCGGCCACCGGGTACACCGACCACCGCAGCGTATAGGTCCCTCCGGGCGGCAAGAACAGCATCTCGGTGCGCAGTCCGGCGACGGACGGCTCCGCCGTGCAGAACAGGCGGGCCTGGTTGCGGAAGACGTCGTCTTCGCACAGCAGTCCGAGGGCGTGATCGCCCGCCGCCAGATGCACGCTTGGATTCGGCGGCGAGTAGTAGTCCGTCAGCGCCGGATCGGGATTCCCCGCCAGACGCACGGCGACCTCGTCGGGCTCGTCGATCCCCACCTCATGGCGCACCAGCAGGCCCAGAGGGGCCTCGCGGCTGAGGTTTGTGAGCGAATCGGCCACCTCGACGTTGCGCGGCGTGAACCGTACCCGGCGCTTGAGGCAGTAGTGCGGGCCCTCGGCCAGCACCTGGCCTCCGTCATCCTCCGGCTGCACGCGCGGCCGCCAGTCGGGCTGGCCGCCACCGTTGGGCTCGGCCGCCGGTACGAGGCGGTTCAGCCCCGCCTCGGGAAACGAGAACGCGCTGGCAAACTCCCAACGCCTCGCGCCCACTTCCATGGTGAATCCACCGCCCGCCAGCAGTTCGCCCCGGTACGCGGCCGGCCCGGCCGCCGGCTGCCCAGTATTGACAACGGGCTCCAGCACCGCTGTCTCCTGCATCGTGGGGCTCTTTCCCGGCTGAGTGCGCACCGTCAACTTCCCGAGCACGAGATTCCCCTCCGGCTCGCTCCATCCCGTCAGTCGCCTCGCCGTATTGGTCACTTCCAGGCGATTCTCGGCGGCCGGATTCACCAGATCGGTCACGTCGAGCACAAAGGTGTACGGGTCGCCTTCGTAATAGGGAGCCTTCCGTCCCACCTCGAAATCGGGCGCATAGACCAGCCGCCAGGCAGCTCCGCACCAACTGGCCGGCAGACCGGGTGCAACCGGCGAAACGACCGGCTTGTTCACAAGCCGCACGACCCGCCGCGACCGCGCGGCGCGAATTTCACGGCCATTCAGCGCGAGCTTCATGAAGAAGTTCGAACCAGCTAATCCCCGGAAGTGCAGCCGGGCGGTCACTTCAAGCAAGACCGTGGTGTCTTGTTGCGGCACGTTGCCGAACTCAAACGACTGCGTCTGTTGAGGTGGAATAGAGACCTCGTCGGCAATGATCGACAATTCGGCGGCTGAAACGTCCGAAATCAGCATCCAAAGCGCAGCAAGAAAGACGGCCCGATGATGCATAGGGTTCCCCCGATTGGCGTGCAAATACTGCGATCAAAGAACGATCGCGCCCTGGTCGCGCAGCGTTGCCCGAAGCTTCGCCACGTCGAGCGCGTCCACGCCGGCGCCGGAATCCAGGGCCAACCAGGCGCCGACACCCGCGGCCTGCCCCATCTGGTTGCAGTTGACCATGACTCGCACCGCGCCGAACGCCCCTTCGTCCGCATCGATATTCCTTCCCGCGACGAGCACATTCTTCGCACCCTTCGGTACGAGCGACGAGAAGGGGATCTGGTAGAAAGGCACGTCCTTGGGCAGGTGGCCCCAGGTAATGCCCGCTCGGTCGGCTCGGTGGACGTCAATCGGATAGGTGCCGTTGCCGATCGCATCGTCGAACCGATGTCCGGTCAGCAGTTCCTTGGCGGTGAGCGTGTGCAGGCAACGGGCGTGGCGCGTCTCACGAATACCGATCTTCGCGGGGAGCCAGGCAAGCGGCACACCCTTGCCTCCCAGAAAGTGCTCGCGAAGCAACGAGCAGATGGATTCGACCTGGCGGCGCCCTTCCAGCGACGCCTGGGTAAGCTGATCGGCGTCGCTGCAGTCGGCACCGAACACCCGCGTGCCCGAAAGCATCACGTGGCCACCGACGCCGGGGACGCGAGCCGACCAGGAAAATCCCTCTTGAATGGCCTGCTCGTACTGGGTGTCGAAGATGACCCGGTTGATGTTGAAGCCGGGATGCTCGCGAGCAATGACATCGAGGCCGTGGAGGATGCACGTGTACGTGGGTGGCTGCAAGCTTTCGCGGACATAGGTTTCCAGACCCATGCGATGGACCACGTCGGCATCGCCCGTGGCGTCGATGAATTGCCTGGCCCGTATCGCCCGCCGCCCCGACTTGTCTTCGATAATCGCTGCGGTCATGGTGCCGTCTTCGACCACGGGCGATACAAACATTGTGTGCAGGAAGGGGCGGATGCCGGCCTCGACCACGAGGTGATCGAGTTCGAGTTTGAGCACCTCCGGATGAAACTCGTAATGGTTCGAGCCGCCCCCGGGAGCGGTGCGGAAATGCTCCGAAACCGCGTCGACGCGCCGCAGCCGATCAATCACCTCCTCGGTCAGGCCGCTGATGACTTGGTTTTCGCGGCGCAGGTCGTAAAAGGAATGCCATAGGTTGACAAGGCTGGCCGTGGCAACACCGCCAAAAAACCCGTTCAACTCGACGATGGCGACCTTGGCTCCCAGCCGAGCTGCGGCCACGGCCGCGAACACCCCCGTGGCACTGCCGCCAATCACGCACACGTCACACTCCATCACCACAGGTGTCCGGCGAGGCGGTTCCTGGATCGTCGCATTCTCGCCGGCTTCCCCGCCGGCGGGCGGGCTTCCGGGCTCAGCGGCACGGCCTTCGGAACTCGCCCCGGAAGCACTCAACAGGGCGCCTACGCCGCCTATGCCTGCGGCACGCAGCAATTCTCGTCTTGACCAATTCCCATGCATACCCATTTCATGCAACTCCTGTGTAAGAGGGGTCCGTTGGCAACTACAATTGCCGCGAAACACGGTGCGGCCCGGTTGCGGCATCATTGACGTGCCACTTCTTGGTCTTCGCACAGCAGGCGCGCTTGCCTTGCGGGTATTGTACCCCGTCTTTCGCGATGGGCCACTGGCGTGTATGGTGGGGTTGAAGAAACGGCGGCTTTCGGGGGGGACGGCTCGCGACGGCCGGTCGTTTCTGGGGAATTCTCGCTGCCCCGGCCGCATTCACGACATATGCCCCTAAAGGGTCCACTGCCGATGTCTCTTGGGAGCCCATCATGCCAGTTGCCGTGCGTTACCTTGTATTCGACGTAGAAACCGCCGCCGATGCGCCGCTGGTGGCCAAGCTCCGTTATGCCGGGCAGCCGATCGAGCCAGCCGAGGCGCTCCGGGAGTATCGGGCTGAACTCATGGAGAAGCACCAGACCGACTTCATCCCGTATACCTTCCAGAAGCCGGTGGCGATTGCCGTGGGCAAAGTGGCCGGCGACATGCGGTTGCTGGACGTGGTCGTGCTGGACGAGCCGCAGTTCCGCTCGCACGTGATGACCGACCATTTCTGGCGAGGCTGGGAGGCCTATCGCCGCCCCACGCTTGTGAGCTTCAACGGCCGCGGGTTCGATCTGCCTTTGCTCGAACTGGCGGCCTTCCGCTACGGCCTCAGCCTGCCCGGCTGGTTCCAAACCACCGCTAAGACGTTCGAGCAGCCCCGCAGCCGTTACAACATGCAAGCGCACATCGACTTGTGCGAACTGCTGACGAACTTTGGCGCAACGCGGTTCACAGGAGGACTGAATCTGGCCGCCAACATCCTCGGCAAGCCGGGCAAGATGGACGTGCAAGGCGACATGGTTCAAGACATGGTCGACGCCGGCAAGCTGGTTGAAGTGAACGACTACTGCCGTTGCGACGTGCTCGATACCTACTTTGTGTTCCTGCGTACCCGAGTGATGCTGGGGCAGCTTGCACTTGATACGGAGCAGCAGATTATTGCCGAAACGAAAGCCTGGCTTGAGCGCAAGGCCGACGAAGTAGCCGCCTACCGCCTCTACCTCGACCGCTGGGGCGACTGGCCCAACCCCTGGATTGCCAACTCCTAAACGCCCGCCCCAACGTGGGATAAGCTTCCAGCTTGTCATTCCGTGGGGCAAGCCTTTGGCTTGTCGATGTCAGAATGAGCTTTTCAGCCTGTGGCTTTTTGCCTTCCTGACAAGCTGGAAGCTTATCCCACTTCGGCGACAAGCTGGAAGCTTATCCCACTAGGGCCTTATTGCCGCCGTCCGTTGAGCAGGTCGATCAACTCGCGGAGCCGGCCGCAGTTGCGACGGTCGAAGGAGAAGATCAACCGGGGCAGATCGGCCAGGTCGGGTTCATCCTTCTCCTCGGGCAGCGGGCCGGCTACCTGGAAGCTGCCGTTGGCAACGATATCGGCAAACTCGCGCTGAATTCGGTCGAGAAGCTCCGGCGGCGGCGGCGAAAGGAGCCGCATGACCAGATGCTCGTGGACATACCTCATGCTGTGGTAAACCGCATAGAACCCAGCCATCTCGTCGACGGCCTCGTCCACGCGGTCGGTGATGCGATACAGCGACAAGTCGTGCGGATCGATCATTCCGCCGGCGAGCAACTCCTCACGCACGAACCGGTCGAAACCGCGCCAATACGTGCCGCCCGGCGCGTCGAGCAGGACGACGGGCGCAGGGTCGCGCTTGCCGGTTTGCAGCAGGGTGAGCACTTCAAGACCCTCATCAAGCGTGCCGAATCCCCCGGGCAACAGGCAGATACCGTGCGTCTCCTTCACGAACATGAGCTTGCGCGTGAAGAAGTACTTCATGTGAACGAGCTTCGAGTCGCCCGCGATGATCGGGTTCGCCTCCTGCTCGAACGGCAACAGGATGTTCAGGCCCATCGAGCGGTCGCGGCCAGCCCCTTCGTGGCCAGCCTCCATGATGCCGCTGGCAGCGCCGGTGATGACGAGCCAGTCGCGGGCGGCCATCTGCCGTCCGAAGTCGACGGCCTGCCGGTAGCTGGGATGCTCCTTCGCGGTTCGAGCCGATCCGAAGACGGTTACCTTCCGTACGGCACGATACGGGGTGAAAACCTTGAAAGCATATCGCAATTCGCGCAGGGTGCGGCTGAGAATCTTCAGGTCGCCCCGGGTCGCCCGATCCGAGGCCAGCTTGTCGGCCGAATCCTTGATCCTGTCGATCAGTTCCGAGAGCCGGCGCGGGGTTGCCCGGGTTGGTGACTGGTCGTCACGGCCGGTACTGGCCGTGGGCGGAGCCTGTGGGCGGGCTGGGGATTCAGGGGATTCGGGACGGTTTTTGTGGTTCACGACGCGGTTCCTGGGACCGATTGTGCCATGGCTGTCGCAAGGTTCCGCCAATGGTCCATTCTACGGCCATTATACCCTCTACCCACCGGGCCGGGGCTTGTCGGCCCGCCGGGCTTGGCGTACACTTGGCAGCATGATCACGCTTGCGCGGCAAAACGAGGTGACGGTCATCGAGCTGGGTCCCGCCTATGACTCGTTGGACGATGCCGCGCTGGACGAGTTAGGCAGCTTGTTGCTGACCAAAGCCGCCACAGCCGAGCCGCCCTATCTGGTCCTGGACCTCTCGAAGACCGATTTCGTCGGCTCGTTGTTTATCGAGCTGTTGGTTCGGGCGTGGAAGCGGCTGAGTGAGCGGGGGGGCGCCTTCGCCCTCTGCTGCGTGCATCCGTTCTGCGAGGAGGTACTGAAGATTACGCACCTGAACACCCTGTGGGAGTCCTTCCCAAACCGGGGGTCGGCGGTCGAATCGCTCAGCAAGTGGCTGGCAGAGACTGGAAAGTGACCGGCGGTACGGCGACTGCCGCCTGTCCTATCCTACGCCGATGGGCGGCGATAATGCTGGTAAGCTAGGAGGACTTCGTAGAGATCCATCGAGATCGTGATTTCGTCGTCGGCGAAGTCACCCAACCAGGTTCTTTGCGACTGGACGGCATCTGCCAGCAATGGCAGCACGTCAGTCAGGGGCACCGTGACGGTCTCACACTGCGGACGATGCTCCGCAATACCGACGGAGGTGCAGTCGTCTTGAGGTCCATAATATACGCGAAGATGGGTTGGCCGCATGCGAGCGAATCCTTTGGCTTGAGTGCCCACCCTGCCAAGCTTCTTCCTGTATCGGCATTGAGCACCTTGTGGGTTTGGTCTATTTTGGGGAAAATGTCGGCTCTGCCTGCCGATCGCGTTTTCGCGATTAAGCGGCGGGAGAGGATCGTTACCAGGGTGCGGGTCGATCGGACTCGCCGGATTGTCAACGCTCCGTGCCCAGCACGGACAAACCGGGTTGCTGTATGATACCCACGGTCACCATTGATCTTAGGCATGTTGCCCGCGGACTGAGCCTCCCCCTCCGGCAGGTTCAGGCGGTGGTCGAGTTGCTCGACGAAGGCAACACGGTTCCCTTCATCACGCGTTACCGAAAAGACCAGACTGGGGGCCTGGACGAGGAGCAGATCCGGCACATCCAGGGTCGGCTCGAGAAGCTCCGCCAGCTTGCCGATCGGAAGCAGACGATCCTGCGATCCATTGAGGCGCAGGGGAAGCTGTCGGAGGCGCTTTCCGAGGAGATTCTCGCCGCAACCACGCCCAAGCGGCTCGAAGACCTGTATCTGCCCTTCAAGCCGCGGAAACAGACTTTGGCCACGCAAGCGCGGGAACGGGGTCTGGAGAACTTGGCTCGTGAGATTCTGTCCGCCGACCCTGCCTGCGCCGACCTGGATGCCCGCGCCGCCGATTTTGCCAACCCCGACCGGCAGGTTCCCACCGGTGCCGATGCCCTCCTTGGAGCCGGCCACATCCTGGCCGAGCAGTTCAGCGAACGAGCCGACCTGCGACAGAAGCTTCGCGAGATTCTGCACCGGACGGGCGTTCTTGTGAGCGCGCGGATTCAGAGCGAGTCCAAGTCGAGCGGAAGCCCGACTTCCGGGGATAGCGAGTCTCTCCCCAAGCAGGTTGCAAAGGCGACGTTCCCGCCCAAGAGTGCTGCTTCGGAGCCGAGCGTACCGGTGACTCCGGAACCGAGCGTGCCCACGGACTCCGAGCCGAGCGCTCCCATTGCCCAGGAGTCGATCGCTGCTGCGGATGCCGAACCCGCCCCCCCGGCGGCCTTGCCGACTGAGCCAACGACCGGCCAGTTGGAGGCAGCAGAACTTGTCTCCCCCACTCCGGCCGAACTTACCGAGTCGGCACCGTGCGAGTCGGAGGTTAAGCAGCCCGTCGACGATCCACCGCCGTCAGAGCCGGGCCCGTCGGGCGATTCTGGCAGCCCCGGTGTCCCGGGCCCGGAACCGGGCAGCCCTGATGTCTCGGCCCCGGCCTCTGGCGAATTGTCGGAACCGGCGCCGGAGTCGCTGCCGCATCAGGAGGCGTCTTCGGCCGGGGCAGCGGCTTCTGAATCGGCTCCCTCCGATCCGGGTGGTTCGCCTGCGGACGCTTCAACACCGCAGGATCCGGCCGGCAAAGCGCCTGCGGACAAGCCGCCGGGGAGTAGTGATCCGGCGGTTGCCTCGAGAACCGGATCTACCAAGAAGCGCACGCGCCGCACCTCGAAGACCGGCCGCCAGCCCAGCAAGGCGGACCGCAAGCTGCAGAAACGCAAGCGGATCGAGGAGCAGCAGGTCAAAGCGTTTCGCGACTATTTCGATTTCAACGAGGAGCTTCGGAAGATCCCGCCCCACCGGGTACTGGCCATCAATCGGGGCGAGCGGGCGCGCGTGCTCAAGGTCAAGGTCGATGCCGATCTGGACGCCATGTACGGGGTCATCGACGAGTACCTGGTACCCGAGGGCCATCCGCATGCGGAATATCTGCGCGGCTGTGCCCGCGATGCGCTCGCACGGCTGATCCTGCCCGCCCTGGAGCGCGAAGCCCGGCGCGAGTTGACCGACAAAGCCGAGTCGCATGCGGTCAGCGTATTCGCCAAGAATCTGCGGAACTTGCTCTTGCAGCCGCCGATCCACGGGCACCGCGTGCTGGCGGTCGACCCGGGCTTCCGCAGCGGCTGCAAGCTGGCCGCGCTCGACCAGTTCGGCAACGTGCTGGAGCATGGGGTGATCTACCTGGTCGGCCGGCCGGAACGCGCGGAGCTTGGCAAGCAGAAGGTGATCGACATGGTCCGGCGTTACGGACTGACCGTGGTGGCCATCGGCAATGGCACCGCCTGCCGTCAGACAGAGGATTTCTTCGCGACAATGCTGGCCAACGAGCTGAAAGAGGACGGCGTTGCGTACGTGATTGTCAACGAGGCGGGGGCCAGCGTCTACTCGACCAGCCGGCTGGGGCGCGAGGAGTTCCCCAACTACGATGCCAGCCTGCGCGGGGCGATTTCCATCGGCCGGCGCCTGCTCGACCCGCTCAGCGAGCTGGTCAAAATCGACGCGGCGAGTATCGGCGTGGGGCTCTACCAGCACGACGTCCGCGCGAAGCACCTCCGCACGTCGCTGGATGAAGTGGTCGAGTCGTGCGTGAACTACGTGGCGGTTGAGGTGAATACGGCAAGTCCCGCCCTGCTTCGCTACGTTTCGGGCCTGAACCAGCTCACGGCCCGGCGGGTATACGAGTACCGGCTGGAACACGGACCGTTCCGCACCCGCGAACAGCTTCGCGACGTGCCGGGGTTTGGAGAAGCGACGTTCGTCCAGGCAGCGGGGTTTTTGAAGATCGCCGGCGGCCATAACCCGCTGGACGCCACCTGGATTCATCCGGAAAGCTACGAGGTGGCCGCCAGGGTGCTTGAGAAGTTGGACGCCCAGGTGGACGGCCTCACGAACAAGGAAGCATCTGCGTCGCTCGCCGATCGCGCGCGGCAGGCCAATCTTGAACAGCTTGCCGCTGAACTCCAGGTTGGCGTGCTGCTGCTTAAAGACATCGTGTCCCAATTGGTCCGCCCCGGCCGCGACCCGCGCGAGGACCTGCCCAAGCCCGTCTTCCGGCGCGGCGTGATCAAACTCGAGGATCTTGCCCCGGAAATGGAGTTGACCGGCACGGTGCTGAACGTCGTCGACTTCGGCTGCTTCGTCGACATCGGCTTGCACGATAGCGGCCTGGTGCACGTCAGCCGGCTGGCCGACCGTTTTGTGCGCGATCCGCACGAAGTGGTGGCCGTGGGCGACGTCGTCAAAGTATGGGTTTTGGAAGTCGACAAGGAGCGGCGGCGAGTCTCGCTGACCATGATTCCACCCGGCGCCCCGCGAGCGCACCGGACCGGACGGCAGCCGCAAGAGACCGATCCAAGCGCAAGCCGCGGTACGCCGCCGAAACGGCCCGGTGGACCGCGGGACGGGGAGGAAGGCCGGGGCGCACGTCGCGGGGGGCGCGAGGCGGGTGACGGCCGCGGGCGTGCCCGTGGCGGCGGGGAAGGCCGGGGTGGGCGGCGCGGCAAGCCTCCCGCGACTGCCAGACCGGTCCCGTACCGTCCTAAGCCCCGCCCGAAGCCGACCATTCCCATCACAGACGAGATGAAGGCCGGCAAGGAGCCCATGCGCACCTTCAGCGACCTGCTTCAGTTCTATTCACAGAAACAGCCGGAAGCGGAACCCGCACCCAAGGCCGACAAGCCGAAGAAGGCGCAGCCGGAAGCACAGCAGGTCCCACAACCGGAAGCCTCGGAGCCAACGGTCGGGTACCCGGAGGCCCCGCAGCCGAAGGTCTCGCAGCCGGAGGCCCCGGAACCGCAAGCGAAGGACTCCGAAGTTCCGCAACCGGCGCCGCCAGCCGAGCCGCCGCAGAACGATCCGACTGATCCAAATCCGGCGCCCGAACAATCCTAGTGCTTTGTCGAGTTTGGAGAGTGGGGTAAGCATCCTGCTTGCCATGGGGTTCATCTCCGCAGAACGCAAGCTGGAAGCTTACGCCACGTTTCAGGCAACCGCAAATGATTCGATTATGAACCTGCCCCGTTGAGAGACGCTCCCGTTTCCATGGACTTCCACGAACGACTTGAGAAAGCAATCCAGCGGGGGCTGCGGGCCGGCGACGCGCGTGCCCGCGCGCAGGCGGAACGGGAGCTGAACGAAAAGGAGCTTGCGCGGCTCCATTCGCAATACCGGCTCGATGTCTCCGATCGGATCGAGCGGTGCCTCCGGCAGGTGGCCGATCAGTTCCCCGGCTTCCGCCTTGAGACCCTCTACGGCGAAAAAGGTTGGGGCGCGGCCATCAGCCGCGACGACCTGCGCGTGCGAGCCAAACGCCGTACCAACCTCTTCAGCCGGTTGGAAATGGTCATCCGGCCGCCCAACGAGTACCAGGTGCTCGAACTGGCCGCCAAGGGCACGGTCAACAACCGCGAAGTGTTCAACCGGTCGCAGTATCAGCGGCTCACAGAGGTCGACCTGACCACGTTCCACGAATGGGTTGACAACTGGTCGCTCGAGTTCGCGGAACTGTATGCGGCCAAGAGCTGACTAACCGGGATTATTCACGTAGGGTGGGCCGAGGCCGCGCAAGTCCTTGGTGGGACTGCGCAAGCCATGCCTGGCTGATCTTCACGCTGCGCGCTGAACCTACGTCGGTCTGAGCGGCCGAAGTCCCACCAAGATCATGGCTTGCTTGTCACCACCCTACATCCTGCTGAATGATCCCGACTAGCCCTCGTCGGCCGGCGCCAGCGCAAAACAACGCATGGCCTCCAGCCAGCGCAGTACGGCATCTTGAGGAACTTCATCCCAGCCAGTCATCCTGTGGCTGAGAATCGCCAGTTTCAGCGACTCGAACGCCTCGTCCAGGTCGGGAGGCAGCGCAGGCAGGCCCTCGAAGGGGCGCCGCGGGTCGACGGCGGTGGCTGTCGTGGGGCTCTCGAATTCCTCGCCGGACGCATCGCTATCGAACGGCGCCTCGGAATCCGGGTCGGTATCCTGCACCTCCGACGGGGTTCCGGGAATCGATTCGGCGCGGGGGGTATCGTCCGCCGGGCTGACGTCTTCGTCGAGTTCAGCCTCGATAATATCCTCCGGCCGCGGCTTCAAATCGGCCGGCGCGCCCATCGACTCCCATCGCTGGTTGCGCATCTGGGCGATCGACCACTGGTTCTGCAAGGCGCCTTCCAGCCACATTTCGGCGTCGGGCCAATCGAGCGCTGCCTGGAAATGGCTCCAGTACAGGCCGGCGTATTGTCCGTACTGGTCGCCGAACCGCTCCCACACCCGGCGCAGCCGGCCGGTGTGCTGGGGCGACACGTTGCCGACGCGGCGCGCCCACGCGTCGTCGGTATAGGTCGCTGCCGGCGCGTCGGCCGCTTCAAGCGCCGCCCGCCAGTCGCAAATGATGCGGCCCTTCTCCCAGTTGGTCGTGCTGACCAACCGGTTCCAGCGGCCCAGAAACTCCTCTGAAGCGGTTTCAACCGTGGTCGATTCCAAATCGATCTGCGTCATGCGTTGTATTCCTTACTTTGCGCCTGCGGAACGCAGGCGACAAGAACTTGTCCATTCCGGTAGCAGCCGGAAACACCGCGGGCCGGCGCGGAGTCCCACCGCCGACGGCCGCGCCCCGAAGGGCGCGGCTGGGCAAAGGGGGGCTGGGTTCCCCTTCGGCGACGGCTGGGACTCCGCCCCGGCCCGCACTCCCGGCACTTTCGCACCGGCAAGCGTTCCGGCCCATTGGCCTTGGCCCCTATTCTACCGCGCCGCCAGGGAGGTTCTGCCCCGGAAAACAGTCGCCAAGGCCGGAAGATGCGCAACCTGTTTCCCAGTAAGCACTTACCAATGGTTTTCGGATTCCTTTGCAACCGAATCTGCCGCACCGATGGTGGAAAACCTGTCGATCAATCGGTCCGGCTGAATCGCAACTACCGTATTCTGCGGGTGATTTCCAATGGTCCGGGCGGCCCGCTCACCTGCCCGTTGACGGGAGCGGCGCAACGGGCCAGAATACCGGACGTTCCCGATCCCCCGACGCGGTGGGCCCGCGTGACGTATCTTCTTGGCGAGATTGCCGGACGCGTATACGGTGGAACGCGCCAGTCTCCTTCCTCACTCACCGCGCAGCGCCTCGATGGGTTCCAGGGCGGCGGCGCGCATGGCGGGATAGATGCCGAAGATGAGCCCGACGGCTATTGAGAAGATGCACCCGCCCAGGGCGGCCGGCCAGGAAATGATCGCCGCCCAGTAGCCAAGCCGGCCGACCACGACGACCGCCGCCACACCCACCAGCACGCCCACTGCACCGCCGGCGCCGGCAATCAGGCCCGATTCGAGGAGGAACTGCACCCGGATGTCGGCCCGGGTGGCGCCCAGTGCCCGCCGCAGTCCGATCTCGCGGGTCCGCTCGCGCACCGAAATGAGCATCACGGCCAGGATGCCGATGCCCCCGACCACAAGCGAAATGGCCGCTACACTGCCGATCAGCAACGTCATCGACTGGGCCGTCTCGCGCTCGGCTTCCAGGAGCGTGGCTTGATTCTGGATGGTGAAGTCGTCCGGCCTGTCGCCCAGCCGGTGCCGGTCGCGCAGCAAGTGGCGAATCTCGGACTCCGCCCGGTCGAGCAGGCCGGCCGTTTCGGCCTGCGCGTAAATGGTGTCGATGTGGTCGACGTTCAACAACCGCCGCATTGCTGATTCGAGCGGTACGAATATGAGGTCGTCCTGGTCGGTCCCGTTAATGTCCACTCCCTTCGGCCGGGTTACGCCGATCACCTCGAACGGCACACGGCCGATCCGAATCTGCAGCCCGATGGGATCGACATCCTCAAACAGGTTCGCCACGGTGGTCGGTCCCAGCACGGCCACACGCCGGCGGCCGCGCTCTTCCTCGGCGTCGAAACGCCGGCCCGCGGCAATCTCGATTTCGCGGATGCTGAACGCCTCGGGCATCGTGCCCACGATGCTGGTGTTGGTATTCATGTCCTCCCACCGGACGGCGAGCCGGCGGGCAACCGCGGGCGCGGACCTCATCACGGCGGGGCACTCGCGGGCGACGGCCTCGGCGTCGGCGATGGTCATGGTGGTGACGGTGGACGTCTGCCGCTGGCGCCCGGCGACGATGCGCGTCTGGCCCGCGTTGATCGTAATCAGATTGGTGCCCATCGCGCGAATGCGGTCGAGGATTTTCTTTTCCGCCCCACGTCCCGCCGACACCATGAGCACCACGGTGGCGATGCCCACGACAATCCCGATCACGCTCAGCAGGGTGCGCAGCTTGTGCGCGGCAAGGATTTCGCAGGAAAGCAGGATGTTTCGGGAAAGTTTCATGCTGCTCAATGATGCTGACGGGCTTCCGGGACGAACAGGGTGACGCACCGCAGCCCGCCTTGGTGACGGGCCATGGCCCGGGCGTCCACCCCTCGTTGTTGTACACAATTCGTTGGCGCCACCGGCCGGCTTGCCCGGCCCGGAGCGGTGGTCAATCGGCTAAGACGCCGCCCAGATTCCCCATCTCCCCTGCACGCTGCCGTCGCCGGAGGCGGCGGCAGCGTGCAGGGGAGATATTCGCGTGAATCGTGCTCGCTTAGCCGGCTGACCACGGCTCCCGCGGGGCAAGCCCGCGTGTGGCCCTTTGCGGAACTCCATACTTGTGTACAACAACGAGGCGTCCACCCCAAGCACGTTCCACTCCGGCAGGAGACGACGAAACATGTTCAACGCCTCGGTGCCGACAGCCGGGTCGGTGTCGGGATAGATTGGAACCAACAGCCAACTCCATGATCCCATCGCGACGTCCTGAAACTATAAACGCATTTGCAGGGAAAAGCCCCCGCAAAAACATCGTTGATCCGGTCCGACGCTTCCACAGCGCCGGCATACACAGCCAGCCGGCTTACAGTAGGCATATGCCTGCAATCGGCACGCCAATTGCTCCGCGATGTGGGTTGACCCAGACGCGGCTGCGGCAACGACATCGCATTGCCCGATAAACGGCCCCGGTCTGTTGGGGGAGTCTGCATAAATGTGCCAAACGAGGCGCAGCAACTGCGAAAACTTTACACAGGAGTCCGTCGTCATGCGGTTTCGAGCCAAAGCTTTTACGTCACTGTTTCTGGCCGTCACGTTCGTCGCTCTGAGCCTTTCCGCGATTGTCCTTTACGTGGCACCCCGCTGCCGGGTGGCCGAGCAGATGGGGTGGACCGTCGCGGGGTTGGAAAAGGACCAGTGGGAATCGATCCACATCAACGGCGGCCTCTTTTTCATTCTCGCCGGCGTCCTCCACCTGGTGCTGAACTGGCCCGTGTTCTGGAGCTATATCAAGAACAGGCAACATGCCGCATTGAATCTCCGGCTCGAGTTGCTCGCGTCGGTTGTGCTGGGCGGACTCGTGCTTGTGGGAAGCGCGCTGGCCTGGCCGCCGTTTCGCTCGGTGGTCGAACTGCACGACCACATCAAAGACTCTTGGGGCCGCCCGCCCAGGCCGACAGCCCTCTCACAACCGGCCGACCCGACCGTGCAGGACCTTTCCGAGCAGATGCACTTGGCGGCCGATCAGGTCATCGGTGCGCTGGAGGCCGAAGGGATCGCCGTCCCCGACAGCAACGCCACCCTCGGCCGGATAGCCGAAGCGAACCAACTGACCCCCGAGGAGGTCCGCGAGGCCATCGCCAGACGGTTTCCCGAGGCCGACCGTCCGGCCGAGCAAGAAGGCAGCGGCCTCGGTGGTGGTGCCGGCCGCGGCCTTGGTGGCGGTGGTGGCCGTGGCTTAGGCGGCGGGGGCGGCGGTGGTCGTGGCGGCGGCGGTGG
>JAVEUP010000073.1:0-36173 GCA_034005525.1 Thermoguttaceae bacterium
TGTCTGCTTTGTAACAGCAGCTTGATGGAAGAGCCTTTTTCAGTAAATACCAATTACGAACATTTTCTCAGAAAGTGCAGATGGGGTGAATTACGGCAATACGGGCTTTGTCAACAACCTGAGCCCTATCGGTCCCGACAGGCAGCAGGACATGCACGGCGTCAAGTTTTTGGGCGCCCCGTTCACCATTGCCGACCACGTCACTGGTCGCGTCCAGGCATTCAAACTGTCGTCGATCACCGACGGGACCAGCAAGACGCTGATGGTCAGCGAGTTGGTTCAAGGCCACTCGCAGGATTTGCGCGGGTTTGCATGGTGGGGATTCGGCTCGGGGTTCATGACGTACCTCAGCCCGAACTCGCACCAACCCGACGTGATGCAGTCGGCTGGTTACTGCAACAACGAGTTGGCTAGGAATCCGCCCTGCGTCGGTCCGCACAGTGCGAGCTTGCCCATGACCTGGGCCTCGCGCAGCCGCCACCCCGGCGGCGTGCAGTCGGCCATGTGCGATGCTTCCGTGCAGTTCTTCAGCAACGACATCGCGATGGACATCTGGCGAGCGCTGGGAACGTCTCAGGGCAAAGAAACGATTCGCGACGAATACTGATTCGGGCGGTCATGTGGCCCCCGCGAGCCGAGCGGGACAGTCACGCGCCACCAGTCGCAAGTCCCGCCCGGCTCGCGGGACCTATACCGAAACGCAGTTTGTACCCCGGGCGTGTAGATATACCCCGTTCGCCCTGCGGTCGTGCCACCCGACCGTCAGAAAACCTTGCCGTATTCTAATGGGATCGGATTGTTGACAAGATAATCGAACCGGATTAGACTGAAAATGGGGCGATATGTGTTTCCGATGTCCTGCTGTCGGTTGCGGGAGTACTTGCCATCTTGCGGGGAGCAAGCCATGCATTCGTTTCGGTGGGTAATACGAATTGCTGCGGTGGCCCTGGTGTCCCTTGCCGGCGCGGCGGCTGAGGCAACAGACTACCGTTTCGTTCCCGGCGGGGCCAATGATTGGTGGATGACCACTACTAACTGGGATCCGGAAGGCGTGCCCAACTCGATCAATGACGTGGCGATCTTCGACGCGTCGGGCGCTTCGGCGTACAGCACCAACGTCCACAACCTGTACTTCGTCATCCGGGAGATGCGGTTCGCTACCGGCAGCACCTGGCGAATCTACAATGACCGGCAAGACCCCACGCTTCGGGCTCCCGAAGGCGAAATTGCCCTGATCACTCAGAACGGCGCCGGGGCGGTGACGTTCGACACCGATCTGGTGTTCAATAGCAACACGGTGTTCGGGGGTACCGGAACGGGAAACATCACGGTCAACAGTTCCGGCAATGCGCTCTACAAAGAAACCCTGCGCGGCCCGGGCGGGTTGACGATGAATGGCAACTACACACTGGCGCTGAACCTGCCGGTGAGTTATCAGGGCCCCACCGTGATCAACGCGGGGGCCGTGCTCTTCAACGGCGACACGCTGGCGCCCGTTTTCGACGGCAGTACGGTGGTCGATTACACGCCGGTCACACTGGCGCCGGTGACGGTCAACGGCGGAGGCACCTTGGGCGGCACGGGCACACTTCGCTCGCCGGTCACGGTCAACGCAGGTGGAAGCTTTGCGCCCGGCGCCGGCGGCCCGGGTGTGTTCACTATCGATCACAACCTTGCGCTGGCCGCCGGTTCCAACACGCTCATCGATCTGGGCGGCACTTCGCCCGGGAATGGGACCGGATTCCACGATCAGACGATCGTCACCGGCCAACTCCGCCTGGGTGGAACGCTCCAAGTTGCCATGACCGGTGGGCACTCGCCCGGTCCGGGCAACAGCTACCGGATCATGGAATACGGCTCGCTCGATCCCGCTGCCTCCCAATTCGACGCATTCAACTATTCCATTCCGAACTGGCCCGCCCACTACCGTCTCCTGCTCGACCACGGTTCCGGGACCAACAGTGCGGTCACCCTGAGCGCCGCTGCCGTCTACTACTACACGGGCGGTCATTCCACCTACGACTACTGGGAGTATGCCGACAACTGGGACCCGCAAGAACAGCCCGGCGTGCAGGCATCCCGGGGCGACGTCGTCATCTTCGATGAAAGCCGCTCCTCGCGCAATGTGACGAATATCTGGAATCGCGATCGCTACGTGCGTGAGGTGCAGTTCGACACCACCGGAACGTGGCGGCTATACCACAACCACTATACGCTGCACTTGCACAACCCCGACTCGGGCATTGTTTCGCGTTTTGCCCAGAACAATTCCGGCGCGATCCGGTTGGATTGCGATACCCGGCTCGACACCGACACCGTATTCGGCGGCACCGGCACCGGCACCGTGACCATCTACGGGCGGGCGGTAGAAAGCGCGACTCATGGTCTGCGACAGGGGCTTTTTGGCCCCGGTGGCTTGACCAAAGAGGGCGCCTATACACTGACGTTGGAAAACTACGCCAGCTATGAGGGACCCACGATCATCAACGGAGGAGCCCTCCTGTTCAACGCTCAGTCCGCCAAGCCTAACCCCGACTTCGACGCCGGCGATACGGATACGTGGACCTGGGTACCCGCGACCTTGGCGCCGGTGACGGTCAACAACGGCGGCACGTTGGGCGGCACAGGCACTCTGCGGGCGCCGGTGACGGTGAACTCGGGTGGGAGCCTCGCGCCAGGAGCAGGCGGTCCGGGGGTCCTCAATATCGATGGCGACCTTACACTGGCTGCCGGTTCCAACACGCTCATCGAACTGGGCGGCACTTCGCCCGGCAACGGCAGCGCATTCCACGACCAGGCGGTTGTCACCGGCCAACTCAGCCTGGGGGGCACACTCGGCGTTTCCCTGCATGGCAGCCATGTGCCCAACAAGGGCAACAGCTACGCGATACTCCAGTACGGCTCGCTGGATCCGAACGCCAACGCGTTCGACGCCATCAACTCACCCACCTCCGGGATGCGAGCCAACTACCGGTTCGTCGCCGATTACGGCAGCGGAGCCAACGACGCGGTCACGCTGAGCGTGACCGCCCTGCCGCATTACTACACCCGCGGGCATGCCGCGAACGATTGGTGGGGGCTGACCGAGAACTGGAGCCACGGCATTGTACCCGGCGAGAATCCCAACGAGGGCGACGTGGTCGTCTTCGCGTTGACCGGCCAGACCACCTACTCCGTCAATACTCACCAGGGAAACCCTTACACCGTCAAGGAACTGAGGATCGAGGGCACCAGCAACTGGAGGTTCTATAATCCGGTCCGGGACATCGGGCTGCGTAATCCTGAGGCCGGCGGCAGTGCCCTGTTTACCCATGACGGTTCGGGTACGGTCACGCTCGATTGCGATTTAGTGATGATCGACGATACGATCTTCGGAGGCACCGGCAGCGGCACGATTAGCATCAACGGGTCGCCGTTCCACATTCACCCCACGACCCCCGCCAGTTCGCAAGGACCCGGCGAAGGCGTGATCGGAGCGGGCGGGCTCACGAAGAACAGCGACTACACGTTGGTCATCAACGCACCGGCCAGCTACCAAGGCGAAACCGTCGTCAACGCGGGCACACTGCTGTTCAATGGCCAGTCGGCCCAGCGGAATCCAGACTGGGTCGAGGACGAGCCGGACACCTACTACAACCCGGTCACCATGGCGCCGGTTGCGGTCAACGACGGCGGAACCTTGGGCGGCACAGGGATCCTGAGGGCGCCGGTCGCGGTCCGTTCCGGCGGAATCCTCTCGCCCGGCGCCAGTGCAGGCATCTTCACGGTCGATAGCCTCACGCTGGAACCCGGTGCCGTCACGCACATGGAACTGGGCGGCTTGGCGGCCGGCAACGGCGACGGATTCCACGACCAGGTGGTCGTCACTGACCTGCTCCGCCTCGGCGGCACGCTGGAGCTTTCCCTATTGGGCAACTTCGAGCCGACCGTTGGCGACACGTTCGTCCTCTTTCAGTACGGAAGCCTGGATCCAACGCACAATGCATTCGACTCCCTGTCGATCCCGTTTGCCGGTGAGTTCGTGCTCAACTATGGCTCGGGCGTCAACAGCCAAGTCATCTTGCGAGCTGTGCCCGAACCAGGCGCCCTTACCCTCCTGTTGCTTGGAATTGGCGTACTGCTTGCATATCGCAGGCGGGGCTGAGTTTCTCTGTGGAGCATTCGCCATGCGATCCCTGCTTTGTCTCTGGCTTGTCGTTTGTGGTCTCCAGACGGCATACGCTCAGGCCCCGGCGACTCCTGCCCTTCCTGCCCCGGCCTGTGCGGTAAGGCTTGTTCTGCCCCCGGTGATTCATGCCGTGCCGGGAATCGAATGCAACATCTACTTTGACAACGTGATCCTGGCCCCCAATATCGGCAACTACCTTTTCGACGTCACTTGTGCCAAAGGTCGCCAGCAGGCCGATCGCTATACATGGACGCCCACGGAGGAAGACCTCGGTAATCACTCGCTGACGCTGAAGGTCTACAATGCCGATTACGTTGTCGTCGCCGAGGGAACCACGGAAGTTCGCGTCGTATCGCCGCGGATGGCTGCGGACCGCAACCTGACGTATTTGATTATCGGCGACAGCCTCACCGCCGCGTCCGTCTATCCGGCGGAACTAAACCGTCTGTTCTCCCAGGAAGGCCAGCCGCGCGTCACCCTTATCGGCACGACCGATCGCGGCGAGGGTGTGCGGCATGAAGGCTACGGCGGTTGGGCGGCGGCCACGTTCGTTTCGCGGTGGGCCGCCGCGGTGGATCCCGAGAACCCGCACCGCCAGCGCAGTCCGTTCCTTTATCTCGTTGACGAGAAGCCGGTGCTCGAGTTTGCCCGTTATTGCGAAGAGAACAACCGCGGCGCGGCACCGGACTATATTACCATCGCCCTGGGCTGCAATGACAACTTCTCGGCCACCGAGGAGACGATTGAAGAGAGCATCGACAGGTTCCTTGCGAACATGGACGTTCTTCTGGCGGAATTCCGCCGCGTCGGCCCGGACACGAAGATCGGTATCGTGCTGCTCGTGCCGCCTTCCGCCTCGCAAGATGCCTTTGGCGCGAACTACGGTTGCGGCCAGACCCGCTACCAGTACCGCCGCAACCAGCACCGAGTGGTGGAACGGTTGATGGAAGCCTACGGGAATCGCGCTGCGGAGAACGTTTTTCTGATACCCGCCCACGTCAACCTCGATTGTGTCCACAACTACCCGACGGCCACCGGTCCGGCGAATGCCCGCACCGAAACGGAGCTTACTCGTGCCAGCAACGGCGTCCACCCGGCCGCAACCGGATACCGCCAGATGGCCGATTCTATCTACTGCTGGATGGTCGGCTCATTGGCGGAAAGCCCGTAGCCGGCCTCCTGCCGTCGCATCGCCCTCGACTTGGAACGTGTGTGATCGTCCCGGTCGAATCGAACAGACCACAGCCAAACTCAATGTAGTGGAAGCCTTCGCATTTGTGTTGCCATTCACGGGGTAGCGGCGCGGGGTGTTGTCTGCGCTGCATGCCCGGGAAACAGTCCCAATTTCGCGGCGGACCGGTTGGTCGATTGGGCAGATTACTCTTTGTGTCGCGGAGATTGCGACAGCCCCCCGTGAACGTTTGCGCATCGGTCAATCAAGGTGTTCGCGTTGCACTCGCCGTTCGTGTCGTGTCTACGCCAACTGCTTACGGAACCGCGCCACCGAGAGGCTGAGAATTACCGTGGTGCAAATGGTCAATCCGACGACCGGCCCGACCAGGTCCGGCAGGTCGGCGCCGCGCAAAACGATGCCTCGCAGAATTTCAATGAAATACGTGACCGGAATGGCAAATGTGACCAGATAGATCGGCGCCGGCATCTCGCTGCGCGGGAACATGAAGCCGGAAAGCAAGACCGAAGGCATCATGACTATAAAAGCAAGCATCAGCGCCGCCACCTGCGTCTTTGCCAGGGTGGAGATCAGCAGCCCCAACGCCAAGGCACATACAAGGAATAGCCCGCTGAGGCTCAGCAGCAGCGGAATGCTGCCACTGATCGGCACGCCGAAAAGGTAGACCATAACCGACAGCACCACCAGCGTTTCAAGAAACCCGAGCACGGCATACGGAACCAGCTTGCCGAGCATCAGCCCCAGCCGGCCGACGGGAGTGACGAACAGTTGCTCCAGGGTGCCCAGTTCCCGCTCGCGAACGATGGCGAACGAGGTAAGGAACATGGCGACGAGCTGCAAGATGATGCCGACCAGCCCCGGCACGAAGAACCGCGCACTGTTGAGGGCGGGATTGTAGAGCAGTCGCGGCCGGACTTCCACAGGCAGGGCCGGCCGGCCCGCGTCGTCGCGCGAGGGACCGATCGCCAACCCTTCCGCCTTGCGGCGTGCGAGTTGGAACGAGAGATTCACACCCAGCAGTTGGGCGGTATTCTGCGCAGTGGTCGCCACTTGCGAATCGCTGCCGTCTACGAGCACCTGCACGTGCGCCTGCCGGCCCCGCACCACGGCATCGCTGTATCTTGGCGGAATACGAATACCCACCTGCGCCCGCCCGGAGGTCATCGCGCGGCGGAACTGCTCCTCATCGAAAACGTACTCGACGATCGTGAACTTCCGCGTATTCTCGAATCGTTCGATCAGTTCGCGGGCATGTCGGCGCCCGTCCAGGTCGAACACGACGGTGGGGATGTTCTCGATCTGCACGTCGATGGCGAAACCGAAGATGATCGTCTGCATGACGGGCACCACGAGCAGGAAGAACAAGGTGGCCGGCTGCCGGCGAATGTGGGCGAACTCCTTGGCGGCAATCGCCCAGAAACCCTCGGCCCCCCGCCCGTGCCGCGGCGCCGGTTCGCGATGCGGTTTTCCGGCGCTCTCGCCGTCGCCGGGGCTGGCGGGCGCCTCGCGCGAGCGGTCTTCATCCAGCCGCCGCGTTGGCTGGGGCGGTTCACCGGCGTCGCGCCGCCGTTCGGCCTGGCTGGTGAGCATGACAAATACATCTTCCAGGGTGGGCGGAATCTCACGGATCTCTGCTTCTTCCACCGGTACGTCGATACGCCGCAGCAGGTCGTCGTGGCTCAGCTTGTCGTCTACCAGAGCGTGGATCGTCTCGCCGAAAAGCGTAGCGTCCTCCACCCCCTCGGTCTGCTGCATTTCAAGCAGTTGCTCGGCCGGCCGCGGAACGATCAGTTCCCATCGCCGCATTCCCGCAGGCGTTACTTCGGGCAACTGCTTCAGGTCGGCGGTTTCGCCCAGCACGAGAAGCCGCGATTGGTAGATGTACCCCACGCTGCTGCACCGCTCGGCCTCGTCCATGTAGTGCGTGGTAACGAAGAACGTCACGCCTTGCCCGGACAGCTCGAATAGCAGGTCCCAAAGTTGGCGCCGGGCAACCGGATCGATTCCCGCCGTGGGTTCATCGAGGAAGACGACCTCCGGCTCGTGGATCAGGGAGCAGGCCAGTGCGAGCCGCTGCTTCCATCCGCCGGAGAGCGTGCCGGCAAGCTGGTCGACCCGGTCGCCCAGTTCGGTCAGTTCGAGCACGGCGTCGCGCCGCTGTCGCAGCCGGGAGTCGTCCAGGCCGTACACGCCGCCGTAGAAATCGAGGTTCTCGAGGACCGACAGGTCGGCGTAGAGGCTGAACTTCTGCGACATGTAGCCGATCCGCCGCTTGATCTCCTCCGGATCGGTGCGCACGTCGAAACCCAGAACCGACGCATCGCCGCCGCTCGGCTCCAGCACGCCGCAGAGCATGCGAATGATGGTCGACTTGCCGCTGCCGTTGGGCCCAAGCAGTCCGAAGATCGCGCCGCGCCGCACCCGGAACGAAACGTCCTCCACGGCCACCAGATCGCCGAAACGGCGCGACAGGCCGCGGCTTTCAATGACGATGTCGTTCACGGCTTGCCCCCTTGGCGTTGCGGCACTATGGCGTTTCCGGCAGCCAGACGTCGGCCAGCATTCCGGGGCGCAGCCGGTCGAAGCCTTCCCGGAGCATTACCTTGAAGCGGAACACCTGCTTGGCCCGGTCCTCCGGGGTCTGCACGTTCATGGGCGTGAACTCGGCCTCGCGCGCGATGAAGGTTACTTCGCCGCGAAACCGCTCGTCCGGAAATCCGTCGACGGTCACGGGCAGTTCCTGGCCCACCACCAGGTGAGCGTCGGCCGGCAGGTAGGAGCGAACCCAAAGCTCCGAGGTGTCGAACATCGACATGACCGGGGCGCCGGCGCCCACCAGGTCGCCGGGCCGGAGTTCCATGGTCTCGATCACGCCATCGACCGGGGCGCGAATGGTCAGTTCTTCAAGCTGGACGCCGACCGCCTGCAGCGCGGCCCGCGCCGCCTCGACTTGTGCCTTCGCCTGCGCAATGTCTTCCTGCCGATAGCCGCTTTGATGCAGTTGCCAGGCCGCATTGGCCTCCTCCATTTGCGCCTTGGCGGCGGCGATCTCTTCCGGCCGTGTGCCTTCCAGGAGCAGGTTGAGTTCTTCCTGGCGGACGGCGACGGTGCGTTGTGCGACGCTCAGTTCGGCAACGGACCGGTCCATCTCGTCGCGGGGGACCGCCTTCTGCTGGAACAATTGCTGCGTCCTGTCGTGCTGCTGTTGGGCGAGGGTCGCCTCGGCTTCGGCGGCAGCCAGTCGCTGCCGCGCCACCTCGATTTCCTGCTTCCGCGGCCCCTCGACCATCTCCTCGAACTTCGCTTTCAGTTGTTCATAGCGATGCAGGGCTTGGGCAATCTCCTCGGGCCGGAACCCCTCGCGCAATCGCCGGTAGTCGGCCTCGCGCGAGGCCAGAAGCGCCTGTGCCTCAGCCTGCCGGGCAAGCAGGTCGAATGGATCGAGTTCTACCAACACGTCGCCGACCGCCACGGCGTCGCCTTCGTCGACGTGAACCTTCGTTACACGACCTCCCACCCGGGAACCCAGCCGGATTTCGTGCGACTCGACGAATCCGGACACTCTCGGCGGAGTGGCGGTCCACCATCGAGTGGCGAGAAGCACCCCCCCTAGAAGAAGTGCAGCGGTCAGAAGGAGCGCAATGCGTCGAGCCATGGGCTTTCCCTGAATGATCCGGTGGCGACACTGCACAATTATAGGGGACAGATCATTCGTACACCGGCCTGGGGTCGGCGGAGCCCCTTTTCTCGCCGAAGGGTACCGGTATAATGTGTTGCTCTTCACCTGATGAACAGGCCCGCGCTTGAGCGGGATGACCAAATTTGCCCCCTCAAACGTGGGGGCTGGGCTTTCTGACAAGGAGACTGATTGTGGCAATTCGCGTGGGGATTAACGGATTCGGACGTATCGGGCGGCTGGTGTGCCGCGGGCTGATGGCCAAGCAGGATAAGTTCGAGATCGTCGGCATCAACGACATTACCGACAACAAGACGCTCGCTCTGCTGCTGAAGTACGACAGCGTGCATCGGACCTACCCCGGCACGGTCGAGTACGACGACAAGCACCTGATCGTCGATGGCAAGAAGATCCCGGCCACGGCAATCAAGAACCCGGCGGAACTGCCCTGGGGCGATCTGAAGGTCGACGTCGTGCTCGAAAGCACCGGCGTCTTCACCAGCCGGGGCGGCGACGGCAAGCCCGGCTACGCCTCCCACCTCGACGCCGGGGCCAAGAAGGTCGTCCTCAGTGCACCGGCCAAGGACGCGCCCGACCTCACCTGCGTGCTGGGCATCAACGACAAGGAACTGAAGCCCGAGCACAAGTGCATCTCCAACGCAAGCTGCACCACCAACTGCCTGGCTCCCGTGGCCAAGGTGCTGCACGAGCGATGGGGCATCGTGCGCGGCCTGATGACCACCATCCACGCTTACACCAACGACCAGCGCGTGCTCGACCTGCCGCACTCGGATCCCTACCGAATGCGGGCGGCCGCGATGAACATCATTCCCACCAGCACCGGCGCCGCCAAGGCCGTGGGGCTGGTCATTCCGGAATTGAAGGGCAAGCTGACCGGCATTGCCATGCGCGTGCCGACGGCCGACGCCAGCGTGGTCGACCTCGTGGTCGAAATGGCCAAGCCGGTCACGGCCGACGCGGTAAACGCCGCCATGAAGGAAGCCGCCGACGGCGAACTGAAGGGCATCCTCCAGTACACCGAGGACCCGATCGTCTCGAGCGACGTCATAGGGAACTCCTACAGCTCGATCTTCGCGGCGCCCCAAACCATGGTCCTGGGCGACACCATGCTGAAGATTGTAAGCTGGTACGACAACGAGTGGGGCTACAGTTGCCGCAGCATCGACCTGATGGAACGTATTGCAAAGATGTAGTCGCACCGCGCTTCTTCGAGGACGGTTTACTCCGGACGCCCCGCACATGCTGCGGGGCGTCTTCTTTGCGCGGCCCCGAAGCGGAACTGTCTGCCGCGTACGCCGCGAGTTGTGCGGTTGTCGCAGGACGGCGTCTCGGTTACAATGACAGTATGTTTTTCCGCTCTTCCGTTTCTGGGTGCGAATCGGTGGCGACAAGACGTAGGGTGGGTGGTTCCGGATGTCTCAGCATCCTTACTTCACCCACGCGCCGGGCGGTTCTGCACCTAGAAACGGAAGAGCCCGTTTTTCGCGTTACGCTTGCTGACTTCCCACCTTAGTCACGAAAGGGCACACCAATGTCGAGAATCCACCGACGAACGTTTCTCAAAGGCGCGCTGGGCGCCGCGGGCGCGGCCGCAACGTTCACCATCTCGGGCAGCCGGGCCGGCACGAGGGTACTTGGGGCCAACGAGCGGCTGCGCATCGCCCAGTGCGGATTGAACGGTCAAGGGCGCGGGCATTTGCGCAACTACCAGGAGATGGCTAACGTCGAGGTCGCCTGGCTGGTCGACCCCGACCGGCGCCTGCTGAAGGATGCCCCAAATATCACCACCGACGTCCGCAAGGCGCTGGACGATAAGAACCTCGACGCAATCTCGGTGGGAACCCCCAACCACTGGCACTCGCTCATGGTGATATGGGCGGCCCAGGCCGGCAAGCACTGCTACGTGGAGAAGCCCGCCAGCCACGACATTCACGAAGGTCGCGTCGCCCTCGAAGCCGCGAAGAAGTACGGCGTGGTGATTCAGCACGGCACACAGCAGCGGTCCAGCCAGAGTCGGGCCAATATGATCAAGGCCATCCAATCGGGCAAGTACGGCAAGCTGGCCGTCGCCCACGGATTTTGCTGCAAGCCGCGAGCCGGGATCGGGCAGAAGCCGCACGAGGCGCCCCCCGAATGGCTCGATTGGAACCTCTGGCGCGGCCCGGCAGTGATCGATCAGTACCACGGCAACTTCGTGCATTACAACTGGCACTGGTTCTGGGTGACCGGCAACGGCGATCTGAACAACCAGGGCACGCACGAACTCGACGTCGCGTTCTGGTCACTCGATCCCGGCTTGACCGCTCCGGTTCGTGCGATGGCCCTCGGCGGGCGGTTCGCATGGGACGACCAGGGCGAAACGCCCAACACCATGTTTGCCATTGCCGAGTATCCCAATGGGCAGAAGGTATTCTTCAACGTCCGAAACGTCAACTACGACGGATACCCCCGCGAAGTGAAGAACGACTTCTACTTCGAGGATGGCGGCAAGATTCTCGGCAGCACCTACATCTCGCCCAGCGGCGAAGAGCAGAAGGTCGAGGGTGAACCGGCCGAAATCACGCCCGGCGGTCAGTTTGGCAGCTTCGTCAACGCCTGCCGCGCCGGCAAGCCGGAAATGTCGAACGCCAATATGGAAGTGGCCCACTACTCCTGCCTGCTTGGGCACGTCATGAACAACTCGTACCGGATCGGCAAGAAGGTGCCGTTCAATAAGAAGGCGGGCCGCTTCGGCGATGACAAGCTGGCCTACGAGGAGTTCATGAAGGTCCACGAGATCATGCGCGACGGCGTGGGCGTACCCGAGGACAAGGCCGAATACGTCGTCGGTCCGTGGCTCTCGTTCGATCCCGCCAACGAGCGGTTCACCGGCGAACACGCCGACGAGGCCAACAAGCTCCTGCGCGACCCGCGCAACAAGGAGTTCGATATCCCGGCGCCGAACAAGGTTTGAGCCCGCCCGGGGAAGACGAATAACCGTTTGCCGGGGGCTGTCCCCGTTGCATACCCCGTGATATCATTCCCGGGTAGCTTGTTCATTTTCATGTGACCGATTCCGGGGGATTGCCCCCTCGTGGGCGGCAGAGAGAGCTGCCCGCGACGCGACCCTGTGACCGGTTACGTCCAACTCTGCTGCAAGGAGCCATTGCCATGAAAGCGATTGTGGACCAAGACGCCTGCACTGCCTGCGGGCTGTGCATCGACCTGTGCCCGGAGGTGTTTCAGGAAGCTCCGGACGGCAACGCCGTAGCCATTGAAGACGACGTACCGCCGGAACTCGAAGAGGCCGCCCGCGACGCCGCCGACCAGTGCCCGGTCGAGGCGATATCCATCGAGGAGTGACGGGCACGAGGATGGCACGCTTGCCCGAATAGTGACGGCTTGCGCGGAACAGTCTCAATGTCCGCGGCACGGCAACGAATTGTCCAATGGGTAGCCCTGGTAGTAGAGGCGAGGGCGGTTTCCTTTGCTGCACGTGAACGGCTACATCAATCGGCCGTCCGGCAACGGGTCTGCGTAGCGGTATGTTGGACGGCCAGTGAACGATAACGCGGCAATAGTCCAGAGCAGGGGATCGACCGATGCCCGGGAATCCATCAGTGCCGGACTGCCATTCCAGTTGCCTGTCCCGGCCAAGACGTAAGCTGGGGCTTAAGTGCCTGGGATGTCTGGTGCTGGTGTTCGCGTGCCTGGGAGGTTTCGTACTGGCGATCATCCCAACTCTTGTGGGGCTGAAAGACCTTGTCCTGGCGCCGCCGTTGCGTCTCGCGAAGGAGACGACCTACATTGTCGAGCCGCTGAAATCGGATGGCAGGCAGGTCGATTACTTCGCGGCGATCCAGGAGATCACCTGCCCGCCGAACATCGCAACCGATGAGAACGGTTTCCGGTTGATCGTGCGGCATCTCGGCAAGAGCCCCGATAGCGAGCCCGAGCATTTTGCAGGGATCTGCCGGGAGCTTGGGCTGGATCTCGGCGCCATCCAGCCCGACATGAGCTATCAGGAACCATTCGATGCTCTGAAGGCCTACATCGAGAGCGATGCGTTCGATCGCTCGCTGCTCGAGGGCCTACCGCCGGACGAGCGCTCAACGGACGACGTCGCGTCGATGCTCTACGGCAAGCTGGCCTGGCCCTGGACGCTCGATGACTTGCCGATGATGGCCCGGTGGCTTGACGACAGCGGCCCGGCGCTCGACCTGATCGGCGTGGCGGTGCGCAGGCCTACGTTCCACGTTCCGCTGGTGCGAACGTGCGAGGACGAGGCCTTGATGCTCATGCCGTTGAGCGAGCTTCTCTCGGTGCGAGATTTCGCGCGGGGCCTCAGCGCGCGCGCCAACCATCGACTCGCGTTGGGCGATCTCGACGGTGCCATCGAGGACATCGTGACCTGCAAACTGCTGGGGCGGCGCATTGCGGGCAGCGCGATGTCAATAGGGATGCTCGTCGGGATTGGCTTCGAAACCGTCGGTAGCGCGATTGGCATTGCCGGTTCGCTTGAACACCCGCCCACGCGAGAGCACTTCCAGCGACTCGTCGACGAGATGGAGGCGTTGCCGACCGGGGGCGACCTGGACAGGGCAATGCTGATCGAACGGTTCGTCGCGCTCGATTCGCTCCAGTTGATGGCCAATGGAAGAACTCCCGACGACGCGATGGATGTTGACGTTCCGCCGCCGGCCCGCCGTCTGGCTGTCCGCGGTCTCGACTGGAACGTCATTGCTGAGCAATTCAACAGCGATTTCGACGCGCTCTTGGCAACGGGCGAAATGCCGCCAAGAGCGGAGTTCGGTCTGTGGGACGCCGTCTCATCGTTTTCGGTCCGCGGGCGGTCAAAGCACATAGCGAATGTTTTCAGTGCGTTGCTGCTGCCTTCCATGGATGCTTTCCAGGAAGCGATCCGACGAAACGCTTGTACAAGCCGGATGAAACGCATTGTCCTGGCGATGCTCATGTACGAGCAGGACCACGCAGCGCTGCCGCCGGCCTTTTCCGTCGCCCCCGACGGCAACCCGCTGCACAGTTGGCGCGTCCTTCTGCTGCCCTACTTGAACCAGGAGGCGCTGTACGGGAAGATCCGACTTGACGAACCATGGGACAGCGAGCACAACCGGCAGTTTCACGGCGAAGCCGTGGCGTTCTATCGCTGCCCGAGCGATCCGGCGGCCGCGCCGGGACAAACGACGTATTCGGTGGTCGTGGGACCCGGCATGCCGTTCGAGGCGGGCGAAGGCAAGCGGCTTGCCGACTTCGGGCCGGACAGCGACGACATGATCCTGCTGGTCGAGCGGGCGGAGCCCGCCGGCTGGATGGACCCGACGCACGAGGTCCGGCAAGCGGCGGCCGAGGAAGGCATCGGCGAGCGCGCGAAACCATTTGCGCCGGTGCCGCCCAACCCAAACGGTATTGGAAGCCATCATCCGGGCCGCGCCAACTTCGCCTTCCGGAACGGCGCCGTGCGCTGCTTGCACGCCGACATCGAGCCGGAGGTGCTCGGCAAACTGCTCCGAGGCACGAATACGGACAAGAATATCTACGATTGACGCCTCTTGCCCATACGCAAACATCCCGGGTTCACAGCGCGGCCCTCTTCGCCATTGCCGCATTTGCAGACCTCACAGTTACCGTTTACCCGGGCACCCTTGGCGCCTCTCTTGCTGCAACCGCGACAGGCGGTATAGTTGGCATAACCGGGACCGGCTAACGCGGATTATTCATATGCACAATGTCTTGCAGAAACAGGGGCCTTACGGCCCCCGCTCGCCGGGATTTATGCAACTGTGAGGTATATATGTTTTGTGTGCAGAATGTGTGTGCACCGCCGATAGGTAGCATTCTCACGATCCCGACTGGAGGGGATGAGCTATGTTCCTGTGACGCGTTGCGACCACAGGAAAGTCCTCACGTGAACGTTTCCATGGAATCGAGGTGATTTGTGATAATCCCCAGAGCATTTCCGGCGGCCGGACTCGGGCTGACCGCCTTGCTGGCCTTCGGATGCCGGCATGCCCCTACTCCTCCCGCGCCTCAGCCGCCCGAAGTGACTGTCGCCACGCCCGAGGTGCGTACCGTGACCGATGACGAGTTCTTCACGGGCAAGACGGCGTCGACCGACATCGTCGAGCTTCGCGCCCGCGTGCAGGGCTTCCTGAAGACGGCCGATTTCGAGGACGGCCAGTTTGTTGAAAAGGACCAGGTGCTGTTCACCATTGAGCGCGAGCCGTTCGAGGCCGTGCTGGCCGCCGCCGAGGCGAAGAAGCTGCAAACCGAAGCCCGGGTGAAACTGGCCGAGGCAAACCTCGTCCGGGCCGATCAACTCGTCGAGGGAAAGGCGATCACCGTCGAAGAATACCAGACGCGCGTGGCCGAGCGCGACGCGGCAAAAGCGCAGATCGCCCACGACGACGCCGACATTCGCCAGGCCCAGATCAATCTCGATTACACCGTCATCCGAAGCCCGATCGTCGGCCGCGTGAGCCGCCGGCAAGTGGACCCGGGCAACCTGGTGGGCGCGGGCGAGAGCACGCTGCTGGCCACCGTCGTGGGCATGGATCCCATGTACGTGTACTACGACGTGAGCGAAAAGGTCGTGATGGACCTGGTTCGCTGGGTTCGCGATCACCCTGGCGAGACCTTCGGCGACAGCCATGCGGCCTACATTCAAATGCCCGGCGAAAAGGGCTACCCGCACAAAGGCCACCTCGACTACCTCGACAACCGCGTGGACCCGAGCACCGGCACCGCCGTTGCCCGCGCCGTCTTCCCGAACAAGCAGGGCTTGATCTACCCGGGTGTGTACGCGCAAGTGCGCGTGGTGGGGCAGTCCATTGAGAATGCCGTGCTTATCCAGGAGCGCGCGCTCGGCACCGATTTGGATGGGAAGTACGTACTGGTGGTGAAGCCGGACAGCATTGTCGAGCGGCGCCGGGTAACGCTGGGCCCGAAGACCGAGGGGCTCATCGTCGTACGCGAGGGCCTGAAGCCGGACGAGCGGTACATCGTTGCGGGGCTTCAGAAGGCGCGGCCCGGCTTGCCGGTGCATCCCGTCGATGCCGGAAGACCCGATCCCAGGGCGGGACAGCAGTCGGAGAATCCGCCGGAACCGAACGGTGAACGGCAAGAGCCGTCCGCCACGCCTCCAGCCCCGGCCACGACCGGCGAGCAGGAAAGCTAAGGTCGCATGGTTTGCATCGTTTCCCTTGCCTGCAATTGAACTTCGACTGATCCATCATGAGCCGCTTCTTCATTGAACGCCCGATCTTCGCCACGGTCATCTCCCTGGTGATCGTACTCATTGGCGGCATCACCATCCCGCTGTTGCCGGTGGAGCAAACGCCCGATATCACGCCGCCTACGGTGGTGGTCAGCACGACGTACCCCGGCGCCAGCCCCGAAGTGGTGGCCGAGACGGTCGGCGTGCCCATCGAGGAGCAGGTCAACGGCGTGGAGAACATGATCTACATGTCGTCGCAATGCACCGACGACGGCGGATACCAACTGACGATCACGTTTGAGGTGGGCACCGATGTCGACATGGCCAACGTGCTGGTGCAGAATCGCGTCAACATTGCCATGCCCAGGCTGCCCGAGGAGGTCAAGCGCGAAGGCGTGAAGACCGACAAGCGGTCCACCAACATGGTGCTCATGGTGAATATGATTTCGCCGGACCGCCGGTTCGACGAGATCTACCTGAGCAATTACGTGGGCACTCAAATCAAGGACGTCCTGGCTCGCGTGCCCGGCGTGGGCAGCGTGCAGGTGATGGGCGCAAAGGACTTCGGCATGAGGCTCTGGCTCGACCCGAACCGCCTCCGGTCGATGCAATTGACCACCAGCGAGGTCGTGCAAGCGATCCGGGAGCAGAACGTGCAAGTTGCGGCCGGGCAGATCGGCGCGCCGCCCAGCCCCCCGGGCCAGCAGTTCCAGTACACGGTCAATACGCTCGGCCGGCTCTCCGACCCGGAACAGTTCGCCGGGATGATCCTGAAGGTGGGCGAGGAGGGCCGGCTGGTGCGGGTGCGCGACGTGGCGCGGGTGGAGTTGGGCGCACAGGCGTACAACTGGTCGGTCGAGTTGGACGGAGCCCCGTCGGTTGCCGTGGCCGTTTACCAGTTGCCCGGCGCCAACGCACTCCAAATCGCCGACGGCATCCGCCGTGAGATGGAGTCGCTCAAACAATGGTTTCCCGAGGGGCTCGACTACACGATCGTCTACGATCTGACGACGTTCGTGCGGGCGGCGATCGAGGAAGTGATTATCACGCTGTTTGTGGCCGTCGCGCTGGTGATCTTCACGGTTTACGTCTTCCTGCAAGACATCCGTACCACTTTCATTCCGGCCATCACCATTCCCGTCTCGCTGATCGGCACGTTCGCCGTCATGCTGGCTCTGGGCATCTCAATCAACACGCTTTCGCTGTTCGGACTGGTGCTGGTGATTGGCATCGTGGTGGACGACGCGATTGTCGTGGTCGAGAACACGAAGCGCATTCTCGACGAGGAAGGCCTCTCGCCCAAAGAGGCGACGCTAAAGTCGATGCGCCAGGTGACCGGGCCGGTCATCGCCACCACGCTCGTGCTGCTGGCCGTGTTCGTTCCGACCGCGCTGATGGGCGGCATTACGGGCCGGCTGTACCGCCAGTTCGCCATGACCATTGCCACGGCCACCGTGTTCTCGTCGATTAACGCTCTGACGCTCAGCCCGGCACTGTGCGGCGTGCTGCTGCGGCCGTCGGCCCGCAAGCAGGGGTGGTTCTTCCGCGGGTTTAACTGGCTGTTCGACCGGAGCACGGGCGGATATATGACCGTCGTGCGCGTGCTCACCCGCCGCGTGGCCCTTCCACTGGCCGCATTTGCCGGCATTGCAGCCGCCAGCTTCTTCGTGCTCGACCGCGTTCCCGGCGGGTTCATCCCCGACGAGGACCAGGGCTACTTCATCGTTAGCGTCGAGCTGCCCGACGCTGCAACGCTCGAGCGCACCGAACGCGTGGTAGAGCGCATCAATAAGCGATTGAAGGAGACGCCCGGGGTGGCCAACGTCATCTCCGTTACCGGCTACAGTGCGCTCGATGCCCTGATGAAGACCAACGCCGCCGCCATGTTCGTCATCCTGCAACCATGGGGCGACCGCAATGAGGCCGCCCTGCAGATCGAGAGCATCCTAGGCGGCCTGCAGCCCGAATTGCTGTCGATTCAGGAGGCCATCTGCTTCGCCTTCCCGCCGCCGCCCATTCAAGGGCTTGGCAACGCGTCGGGGTTCGAACTCCGGCTGCAAGATCGGGGCAATGCGGGACTCGTTGCGCTGCAGCAGGCGGGAGACGACTTGGTGCTGGCCAGCCGAACCACCCCGGTGCTTGCCCGCATGAACAGTAACTTCCGCGCCACGGTGCCGCAGCTCTTTGCCGACGTCGACCGCGTCGAGGCACGCAAGCTCGGCATCCCACTGACCGAGATATTCTCAACCCTGCAGGCATACCTTGGTTCAGCCTACGTAAACGACTTCAATATATTCGGGCGCACGTTCAAAGTGCAAATACAGGCCGACGCACAGTACCGCAGCAGCGTGGCCGATATTGCCCGGCTCGACGTGCGGAACGCTGCGGGCCGCATGATCCCGCTCGAAACGGTGGTCAACATGACTGACACCGCCGGACCGACCACCGTCTTCCGGTACAACATGTACCCCTCGACCACAGTCACCGGCCAGCCCGCGCCGGGGTTCGCGTCGGGCCAGGCCATCGCAGCCACGGAGCAACTCGCTGCCGCACTTCCGTCGGGCATCGGATACGAGTGGTCCGGCGTGACGTTCCAGCAGATTCGGGCCGGCAACGTGGCGCCGGTCATCTTCGCACTGGCCATCGTGTTCGTCTACTTCTTCTTGGCAGCGCAGTATGAGAGTTGGGCCATTCCGGTGGCCGTCATGCTGTCGGTGCCGCTGGCCGTGTTTGGGGCCGCGGTGGCCATTTGGGTCCGCGCGTACGACAACAACATCTACACGCAAATCGGATTGGTGCTGTTGATCGGCCTTTCGGCGAAGAGCGCCATCCTGATTGTCGAGTTCGCGAAGCAGCGGCGCAGCGAGGGCATGGCCATTGCCGACGCTGCGGTGGAGGCCTCGCACTTGCGGTTCCGCGCGATCCTGATGACCGCGTTCTCGTTCATCCTCGGCGTCGTGCCGCTAGTGATCGCGACCGGCGCCGGCGCCGCCAGCCGCCGCGCGTTGGGCACCGCCGTGTTCGGCGGCATGCTGGCCGGCACCGTGCTGGGCGTGTTCTTCATTCCGGTATTGTACGTCGCCGTGCAACGTATGAGCGAGTGGATAACGCGGCTGAAGCAGTGCAACTAAAATTCGCCTGCGGCACCCCCTTGACCTGCTGGCCTGGCCTGACTAATGTTGAGTACATTCGAAAGGCAATATATCCTATCGCTAACAGGTCGCGGTTTCGCCTTTTTTGCCGACGGAATGGGATCATGGAGAGGGAAACGATCAGGCTACGGTACCATAGCGGCCGTGATGCTCGGCCGCGGGTTGGGCACTTGGTCCGGGAATTGGGCGCCGGGCAGATGATGCTTGCCATCGTCGTGGCATGGGCGATCGGCTCTTTGGCCGGGTGTTCGTCTGACTTCGGCAGCGGCGGTCCGGAAGGTGACCGTGACGCGTCGTCGGGCCATGGTCCGCCACCGCCGACGACCCCGAACGCACCTCCTCCTCCGCCCCCTCCGGAGCTGCCGCGGGTGGCGGACGCCGACGCGCCCGAAGTGGCTCCGTTACCCGAAAGGCAGCAGGCGTTACAGGGTATGTCGTCGGCAGGACTGCGGCGGCGCCCTCCTGCTTCTCGGGCGTTGTCCGTGGGGAAGGACTTCAGTCGGGAACCGGTGGGGGTGGTTTCGTGGTCAGCCAAGGCCGACCCGCCCGCCGCCGGCTTTCAACGCGAGTATGGCGGCAAGTATCCTGCCCCGCTGGACAGCGGTGTCGAGGGTATCTTTCCGGAAGTCCAGAGCCATTTCATCTTGCTGGCCAGCCGAACCGGATTTCGAGGCGGATGTGCGGCGTTCGACTTGCGCAAAGGCAAGCCCGTCGCGTTGATCGAGGACCGAGAGTTCACAAGAGGTCATGGTCCAATTGCGATCAGTCCTGACGGCGCCTACGTGGTTGACTGCGAGTTCATGGGAAGCGATCTGCGAGTTTGGTCGTTCAACGATCGCGCAATCTGTAAGAGAATCCCCCGACACGGCGGCTCCTCGCTCAGAGCAGCTTTCTTCCTGGATCCCACTCGCCTCCTGATTGCTTCCGGCTCCTTCGATTTGCAGATGGAAGTTCTTTCGGTCGAGACCGGTCAGACGCTGTTGGCGTTCTCGGCAACGGACAAGCGTTTGAAGTCTCTTTCCTCCACGGCGATTGCAGTAAGCCCCGGCGGAAGACAGATGGCCGTGATTCAGGAGCAAAGCCTGCACATCTTCGACCTGCAAGAGGGTCGCGAGGTCGGCCGGTCCAATCTCCCGCCTTTCTCGGAACACGGAACGATGACGTGGACCGGCATCGCCTTCCGGTCCGACGGCGGCCAACTGGCCGCGGTGGGATACGGCACATGGCGGTTTCGCGTCGCTTGCTGGGATATGAACACGGGCAAGACGGTAACCGATTACGTGTCCGACCTCCCCGACGGTTCCGGCACGTCGGCTGCCAGGCAGTCCGACAGCGGCAAATCACTGGCCTGGTTGCCCGGCACCAATCTGCTGGTGGTCGCGGGGACGGAACTGATCGACGCGGAAACGGGCAGGCCCCTGGCCCAGCTCCCCGGCACCTCCCCAAGCGACGTTCTCGCGATCGACAGCAGGCGATTTCTTGCCGTGCAAACGGGCTCCATGCATCAGCAGGGTGTTATGACGGTTGTCACGGTTCCTGCGGAGGAGGAGATCGCTCGCCTCCGGCAGGCCGGGCGGCCGGGCGGAGCGACGGAGGCTGCCCGGCTGCCCATCCTTTCGGCTGCCAACTTCTCGAAGGCTTCCCAGAGGCGCGTGCCCGTGACGCCCGTCCCTTGGACAGCGACCTTCGCCGGCCACCGGACGCCTGAGAACCTCTTGGCCAGGCCGATTTCTGCGGGCAAGCCAGGACTGGAACTGCGGAGTATGATATTCAACAAGAGCACTCCGCCCACCCTCGCCATGGTACATGGCACGGCGAAGGCCACGGAGTCGCCCGCAGCACCCTTCTCACGCCCTCGGCAAACGCAGGGCGCGTCGTCACCAACCTCTTGGTTCGAAATGTTCGACCTGGCGGCGGGTACGCGATCGGCCGGCTTCGACCTGCCGGGCTCTTACGACGTGCTTGGCCTCAGTACCGATGGAACTCTCGCCGTGCTTGGGCTTGAAGTAGCAGAATCGCAAGCGTCCGCGAGTTTATTGGCACAGCATCGTGCGTTCGACCACCCCGCCATAGGGCAGGAAGAGGGTTATGAACGCCTGGATATCTGGTCGCTCCAAACGGGAAAGCATGCCTTGGGATTTCAACCGTATGTCGACAAGAGCGAACCCGAGGAACGCTTGGTAACATGGTGCACCTTTCTTGATAAACGCCATATTCTCACGACCAACCGGGCGGGGCTCCTCGTCAAGTGGGAGCTGCCCTCGTGCCAGGCTGAATACGCGTTGGAAGAGTTCGGCCGGGTGACGGCCATGAGTTCCGATCGGCGGTACGTGATCGGATGGATGCCGGGAACCGACGTGCTGCGAGTCGTCGATACCCAAAGCGGGGATTGCAATGGCGAGTTGCACGTGGGCGAACGAATCTGGGCCGTGGAGGCCGCGGCGATTTCGGCCTGCGGACAGCAGTTCGCCGCGATTGTCTGGGCCGCGAGCCGTCGGCTTACCACTTGGGACCTCGGGAGCGGCGTGATAGCCCGAGACATGGTGTTCTCTGAAGAGATATGCCCCAATCGGCCCTCCCTGATCTGGGTCGATCCGTCGTATGTAATAGTGGGTGGCCGTTACCTGCTCGACCTCGAACGTTCCATCACGGCTTGGCAGTACACGCTCGACCAAGGAGTCGTAGCCTCCGATTCGTGCGACAATCGGCTCTGGTACCTCGTGCCGGAAAGCCGCGGGGCCGTCTATCGCTTGGAGGCCCTGCGCGTGCCGGTCGATGACGTCCGCGCGAAGACCGCCAACCTGGAGCTTGCCGATCAGGTGACGTTCCGCCCAGGCGTGCCGGTGAGCTTGTCGGTCCAGGTGACGGTTTCCGGTGTCGACAATGCCGCCCGGATCATCACTGACGCGCTTCGCTCGCAGGGCATCCCGGTTGAAGCGTCGGCCCAACTGGTGTTTGAGTATCGTGCCAACGAAAAGTCGACCGGCAGGACAACGGAATACCGACCGTTGCACGAGAGTTCATCCGGTCGACCTCCCGCCGCGACGGTCAACGAGAAGGCCATCGAGATCAATGCGAGATTGGCGTATCGCGACGGCTTGGAACTGTGGAAGACGAAGCACGTGATCTCCCGATGGACTCCGATGTTCGTAAGGGGAGATCCGCAGCCGGAGTACGAAAACGCACTCCGAACGGAATTCGCTTCGTCACTTAGTGCCTTCCGCATGCCTCCCTACGTCTTCCTCCCGCCTGAGAAGCTCGGCGCCGGGGTTTCACGACTGGACGCTCACTGAGGCGGACGTTGTCCGAGATGGACCCATCGCGTGACTGACCGGCCCCTCGGTGGGCACCGTCGGCCCTCATGGCTTGGCTATGTGCCAATCAGCCGGTATTCTGTTACTCGCAGTCGCATCCATGCTTGCCGAGGACCTTGACTCCCGGTCTTGTGTCGCGCAAACTGAGGAATAGCCGTTCTTCGGCATGCGGCGTCACACTTCAGGAGATCACGATGCATAACTGCAATGATGGACATAATGGATTTTCCGGACGAAATTGCCGGCTGACGGCTGTCGCCGGGATGCTGGCCGCGATGTCGCTTACCGCCCCTTGGGCGGCTGCCGCCGGCGATTGGCCGATGTGGCGGTACGATTCCGGCCACACTGCCGCCTCGCCGCACGATCTGCCCGACTCGCTGCACCTGGCCTGGACCCGCCACGAGAGTCCACGGGTGCCCGTGTGGGACGATCCGCTCAATCAGGACATGATGCCCTACGATTCGATCTTCGAGCCGGTGGTGGCCGGCGGAAGGATGTTCCTCGGCTTTAACGACACCGACAAGGTCGTCGCACTGGACATCCGTTCGGGCGGGCCGTTGTGGTCGTTCTACGCCGACGGGCCGGTGCGGTTCTCGCCCGTGGCGTTCGGCGGGAAGGTGTGCTTTGCCAGCGACGACGGTTGCCTGTACTGCCTGCGCGCTTCCGACGGGGAACTGCTGTGGCGGTTCCGCGGCGCGCCGGCGGCGCAGAAAGTGATTGGGAACGAGCGGGTGATTTCCGCCTGGCCGGCGCGCGGCGGCCCGGTCGAGCGCGACGGCGCGGTCTACTTTGCCGCGAGCATCTGGCCTTTCATGGGCACGTTCATTTACTCGCTGGATGCCGAGACCGGCGAGGTTCGCTGGATCAACGACGGCACCAGTGCCACGTTCATCAAGCAGCCGCACGGTGCTCCATCATTTGCAGGCGTTGCCCCGCAAGGGCAACTGGCCGCCACCGCCGAGCGGCTCTTGGTGCCCGGCGGGCGGTCGCTGCCCGCAGTGTTCGATCGGGCAACGGGCCGGCAGGAGTTCTTCAACTTTGGCGCCAAGGGTCAGGGCGGCTCGTTCGTCGCCGCCGGCGAGTCTCGCTACTTCGTCCACACGCGCGAGCGCGGCACGATGGCCTTCGCGCTCTCGGACGGCGCCGACGACAAGTGGCAGATCAACGAGCCGGTGCTTGCCGCCGATCGCGTGTATGTGGCCAACACTCCCGGCACCAGCGACGGGCAAACGGCTCCCGCCGTGATCCAGGCATTCGATACCGACAAGAACTTGTTGTGGCAAGTCAAAGCCGACGGCAGCGGCGACCTGATCCAGGCGGGAGGGCGACTCTACGCCGCAGGGGCGGGATCGTTGGTGGCAATTGAGTTGCCCAAGGGCGATGCCGGGCCGCGCATCGCCTGGTCCCAAACCATCGAGGGCCCGGTCCGGCGGCTGCTGGCCGGCGGTGGGATGCTGTTCGCCGTGACCGAGGACGGGCGGATCCTGGCTTTCGGAGCAGAGGAAGACGAGGCGAAATCGGTGCGAAGGCTGACGCGGCGGCACGAGCCCTCGGCGGAAGCGGCCGCCCGCGCGGAACAACTCGTCCGTCAGACCGGGGCGCGCGACGGCTACGCGCTGTGGTTCGGCGCCGACGATTTGCCGTTGCTCGAAGGCGTACTGGCCGCCACGGAGTTGCACGTGATGGTCGTGGACGCCGATCCCCAGCGCGTCGAACGGCTCCGGCGGCATTTCGACGAGGCGGGACTGTATGGCAGTCGCGTGGCGGTCAGCGCGGGCGAGCCCGCCGGCTTCCGGGCGCCGCGTTACATGGCCAACCTGATGGTCGTCGGCCGGTCGCTTCAAGGTCAACTGCCCGAATTGCTGCCGGTCCTGTACGAATCGTTGCGCCCCTACGGCGGGAAGCTGTGGATCCCGGCCGATGAAAGCCAAGCAGCCGTGTTGGCCGATAGGGTAGCCAAGCTGGATCTGGCCCAGGCGAAGTCAACCCGGGTGGACGGTGCTTTAATGATCGGGCGCGAAGGCCCCTTGCCGGGCGCTGCACCGTGGACTCACCTCTATGGCAACGTGGCCAATACGGTGAAATCTGACGATCAGCGGGTTCGGCTGCCCCTGGGGCTGCTATGGTTCGGCGGCAGTTCAAACCTTGACGTGCTGCCGCGACACGGCCACGGCCCCAGCCCGAAGGTGCTTGGCGGTAGGCTGTTCATCCAAGGCATCGACTCGCTCAGCGCCCGCGACGTGTACACCGGCCGCGTGCTGTGGAAGCGCGAGTTCGAGGATCTGGGCACATTCAACGTATTCTTCGACAACACGTATGCCGAAACGCCCTTGAGCACCGCTTACAACCAGGTCCACCTTCCCGGCGCTAACGCACGCGGATCGAACTACGTGGTGGCTGAGGAGGGCGTGTACCTGGTGATTGACAGTCGTTGTCTTCAGTTGGACGCGACAACCGGCGAGACGATCCGAGAGTTCGAGCTACCCACCGACGGTGGCCGGAAGCCTGATTGGGGGTTCGTCGGCGTGTACGAAAACCTGCTCCTGGCGGGTACGGGATTTGGCGACTATTCCCACCGGTTGGGCTACGAGTTCACTGCCGAGGGCAAACGGGGAATCGCCTGGTCACCGGACCGCAACGCCAGCCTGGGCCTGGTCGCCTTCGACCGGCACTCCGGACGTGTGCTGTGGAAGATCGACGCCGTACACAGTTTCGTGCACAATGCGATTGTGGCCGGCGGCGGCCGAATCTACTGCCTTGACAAGCTTCCCAGCCGGGTCGAGGAACAGCTTCGCCGCCGCGGGCAGAAGTTGCCCGACTACCGCTTGGTGGCGTTGGATGCCGCCAGCGGCCGAATCCTCTGGCAACGGACCGATGCAACTTTCGGCAGTTGGCTGGGGTACTCGGTGCCGCACGACGTGCTGTTACAGGCCGGCGCCGCCGCCAGCGACCGCAGTCCCGACGAAGTTGGCAAGGGAATGGCCACCTACCGCGGCGCCGACGGAACGCTCTTGTGGGAGAAGCGCGACCTGAGCTACGCCGGTCCCTGTATTCTCCACAACGACCTGATCATCACCAATTCGCGCAGCTACCGCCCGTCGGACGGGGCGTTCCGCCTGCTCGACGGTAGTCCGGCGACCATTGCCCACCCTATCACCGCCGAGCCGGTCGCCTGGACCGTTGTACGCACCTACGGCTGCAACACGGCCGTTGCCAGCGAGCACCTGCTGACGTTCCGGTCAGGCGCGGCTGGGTTCTACGATCTCACCACGCACGGCGGTACGGGCAATTTCGGGGGGTTCAAGTCGGGATGCACCTCCAACCTGATCGCAGCCGACGGCGTGCTCAATGCGCCGGAGTATACCCGCACCTGCACCTGCGCGTATCAGAACCAGACGTCGCTGGGGCTGGTCCACATGCCGGAAGTGGACCTGTGGACGTACAGCACGTTCACGCTCAGGGAGCCGTGGAGAGTCCAGCGCATCGGCCTGAACCTCGGCGCACCGGGCAACCGCCTGGCCGACAACGGCGTTTTATGGCTCGATTATCCCCGCGCAGGCGGCGACGCGCCCGACGTGCCGGTCGAGGTCGAAGGAGATGTGACGTATTTTCGCCATCACAGTTCCCGCTTCTCGGGACCCGGGCACGCATGGGTAGCCGCTTCGGGGGTGGAAGGGATTTCGTCGCTCACCATTCGACTGGCAACGGAAGGGCGTGTTGAAGGCATCCAGGAAATCGCTGTCGCTCATCCACACGACGATGCCGAGGAAAACGAGAGCGGAGCCGTGGGCCTGGGCAGTAGTGACCTGGAATTGACGATGGATCGGTCGCAGCAGCAGATTGGGCTCCGTTTTGCGTCGATACCGATTGCGCCCGGCGCGAAGATTCGACGCGCCTATATGCAATTTACAGCCAAGGATGGTACGTCCGAGGCGACGGTTCTCTCAATTCGCGGCCATGCTGCCGACGACTCGCCACGGTTCAGTACCGCGGCAAAGGATGTTTCCTCGCGGCCACGTACCGATGCTGAGGTTTCATGGGAGCCGCCGGCCTGGAGTCGCTCCGACGCCGGCCCTGCTCAGCAGACGCCCGACCTCGGTTCCATTATCGAGGAGATTGTTGCGCGGCCCGGCTGGAAGCAGGGCAATGCCTTGGCGCTGATGATCACCGGCACGGGAAAACGGGTGGCGTGGTCGTTCGACGGGAAGAAGGAGGACGCAGCGCGGCTGGTGATCGAGTGCGAACCGCTGGTCGACCGGCCCCAGGCCGATTCGGCGACATACACCGTGCGGCTGCACTTCGCCGAACCCAGCGAGACGGTGCAGCCCGGCGAGCGGGTGTTCCGGGTGGCAATCCAGGGTAAGACGGTGCTTGAACGTTTCGACATACTCGCCGAGGCAGGCGGAGCCCGGCGGGCTGTGGTGAAGGAGTTCCCGGGAATACCGGCTGACGAGACTCTCACCGTCCAACTCCAACCGCTTTCGCCGGCATCTCTCAAGCCCGTGCTCTGCGGTGTAGAGGTGTTGCAGCAAGCGGCCGAGTAGTCGGTCCACGAAGGGCTGAGTTTGGCATGTACTTATGGTTGCCGGGTGTATGGGCGACGACCGGCGTGGAGGTCAGCACGGAAACAGGGGCCTAACGGCCCCCGCTCGCCGATCGGTTGGCCACGGCGGGGTGAACGCACCGGCACACAGCCCTGTGCCCTCCAAGAAGACCCTCTACCGTTCTCTCGCGGCCTCGTGCCACAGCGAACGCCAGTAGCGCTGGTCGAGTTCGTAGGGATCGACCGGGGCGTCGTCGGGATGGTCGGCGGGCAGGACGCCGTAGCGTTGCATCTCGCGCAGGTACTGCGGCACCGGCTGGAAGCCGGGCATATCGAAGCGTTTGATTCCGTCGAGGTTCCGCTTGCCTGCCGCAATCATGGCGAGCAGCGTTTGGTAGTCGGAGTCGTGCGAACCTGCGAACACGCCCGCGGGCCGGCCCTCGGCATCGCGGCAGAGGTCGAGTCCGCCCGAATCCTTGGCCAGCGGTGCCAGCAGCAACAACGACCGCTCCGGACGCGTCAGGTTGAACACGATGTGCCGGCTGAGCCTCAGCCGCGGGTCGTCAATGCTGAACCGCCAGAACGAGATGCCGCGCTCGTCGGAAAGGGACCGCGGCAGCACCATCGCGTCCTGATGGCACGAAGCGCAGCGCCGGTCGATCACTTCCGCTCCCGCCTGCGTCGTGGGCCAGTCGAAATCGGTATTGACCAGCCGGTTTTCGTGGTAGCCGCCGATCGACCCGCTGCCCAGGGCTGCATACGTTCCGGGATACGGCGCCCCGACTTCGATCCACAACCTCAACATAGTCTTCTGCCGCTCGGTGGCCTTCACGTCGTAATGCGAGCCGTCGAGCATCTGAAGGATCCGGCTGGCCGAGGAGCCGATGGTCCGCGGCGGGTGGTTGCTCGTGGCCGTATTCCGATTGTCATTGAAGAGCTGGTGGACGGTCATGCTGAAGTACGCATGCGAGAACATCGGACCCCGGTCGCCCGTCAGCAGGATGCCGCCGTCGTACGGCCCGCCGCGAGCGGTCTGCTCGGTGCCGTGGCAATCGGCGCACAGGGCATCGAGGATCGGCTGGATGTCGCGGGGGAAGTCCAGCACGTCGGGATAGCCGTCCATCGGTTCGATCCGGCTCGGGCGGCGCGCCAGAGCCGTGGCGAAGTCGGGCGGCAGCAGCGTTTGCGTGCGATGCTCGTGACACCCGACGCAGCCGACCACCTCGCCCGGCTGGACTGTCATGAAACTGTGCATCCGCTTCACCGCCATGTCGTTCCCATCAAGCGCCACGAAGAACAGCGAACGGAGCGCAGGCAGTTCCATGTAGGCCGAGCCGTCGGGCTCGACGGGCACGGTGCCCAAGATGCGTTCCAGCGTGAATGAACCGCCGTAGGTGAGCGGGTCCATGCCGCCGGTGAAATTGATCGGTTTCGGCAGCGATTCAATGACCAGCAGCTTCTTGATGTCGCCCCGCTCGGCGCCTTCCATGTTGCGGCCCTCGTACACGTCGAGGACCATGGCTGCGCCGGTGGCGAATCGCGGGTCGGTGCGGTCGGGAATAATGCGTTCGCGCGGGCGGCGGATCAGCGGCCGGGGCTCGTGGCATTCCAACCCGGCCGCTTCCTCATCGGGCCGCACGCGGAAGATCTCCAGCGATTGCCCCTCCGCGTTGAGCAATGCAATGCGCCGGCCCTGGGCCGCCATGAACGCTTCCTCGGAAAACGCCCACGGATCGCGATAGTTCGGTTCGCGGGTAATCGCCCGGGCCGATTCGCGGTCGTCGGGCCCGCGGCGCGGATCGACCAGTGTTACCACGCCGTCATGCTCTCGCCGCCCATGACCGGGTGAGAAGATCGCCACCACCTTACGGCTCTCGGGCACCGGCTTTGCGTCGATCATCAGGATGCCCGGGTGCTTGTTGCCGTAGAACACCATTTGCCCCGTGCCGTCCGGGTTCGCCGTCCACAGATGATGGTAGTCCACCTGCGAGCGGTCGATGTACTCCCATCGCTGGTACAGGATGCGCCCGTCGGGCAGCGTCCATGGCGTATTGTCGTGCTCGACGTTGGCCGAGAGCGGGTGGATGCCGCTGCCGTCGGCCTCGCAACGGTACAAGATGCCCACCTGCGTCAGCCAGCAGTTGACCCAGCGATGGCAACGGCTGGAGACGAACACGATCCGGCCGTCGGGCAGGTAGCACGGCTCGATGTCGTCGTACGGCCCGTCGGTCAATTGGCGCGGATTGCTCCCGTCGGCGTCGATTTCGTAAAGGTGATAGTGGGGGCTCTCGCCCTTGCGGTAGGAGAACAGGATCTTCCCGGCATCGTAGTGGACCACCGGGTCGCGCACGCCGCCCAGCGGATCGTCGAGCAGGACGGTCACCTCGCCCGTGTCGAGCCGCATGCGGCACAGCTTTCCTCCGGGTCCGTAGGTCAGGCGGTTTTCATCCTCGGCGAAGTAGCCGAAGTTGGCGTACCAGTGGCCGTCCTTGCCCGGCTGGCGAAGTGCGAAGACGATTTCTTCGACGCCCTGCTCGCGCAGCAGTCCGAGTACCGGCTGCACGGCCTCGGAGTCGGCCTTTCGTCGCGCTTCTTCGGCCCGTCGGCGCGCCTCGGCCAACACCCGCGAGGCCTCGCCGTCCGGGAACTGGATTTCCCAGACTGAGAACAGGCCGAACGGGCCGGGCTTCCGGCACAGGACGCGCACGTAGCGGCCCCGTGCCGCCAGGCCGCCGACGGCCTCGCGTTCGCCCTTGCCTTCGCGCTGCTCGTGCATGGTGCGCCATTGCTCACCGTCGTCCGACACCTGAATGTCATACTCGGCGGCGTACGCCCGCTCCCAGTGAATGACCAGCGTGTCGAAGCCCACTGGTTGGCCGAGGTCGATCTGAATCCACTCCGGCCCGCCTCGAAACCCGGCGCTGGCCCAGCGCGATTGCATATTGCGGTCCAGAGCGTAGTGCGGGGCGTAGTCGCCCGGATGGACCGATGACGCGGTGACCTGTGGATCGGCCCCCTCCGCCGCCCGGGCCGGCCATGCTCCCGCGGCCGTTACCAGCCACGCTGCCATAAGAGCTACCATGGGACCAAGGCGTGAGATCATGCCTTTCTCCTTCGGGGTTAAGTTCGCATGGGTGGGCACTTCCGTTCAAGTCAAACTATTGCTCGCACGGAGGTCATTCGCGACTGGGAAGGCCGTAATTGAGGGCTCGCACGGTGGCGATTCACAACTTGCACGATGGTCATTCATGCAGGGCTTATTGTAACGAATCGTGACCGGCGGTGCAAGAATGCGGGACACGGGTGTGCGGCAAGTTTTTCCGGCAGGCTGGCAGGCGTCCCTAAGGGCTCGCGCGTTCGCGCAGCCCATGCAAGGGCAATGTCCTCGTTGTTGGACATAAGTTTGGAATTTTCCACACTCGCCCCATTTCTATCCCGCAGGTGTCTCACTGGGGAACCGCGGGAAGAACGGCAGAAAAATGAAGGGCAGAAAGATACACACGGAGTTCCCTCCCCTCGTCATCTTTCTCTGTTGCCTCCGTTCCCTTCTGTTCATTCCCATCCTTGGATTGGGGCAAACGCTGCTCACATCGAAGACGAACAGGAGCCCGCAGAGAAAACAGAGGAAGCACGTCCGTGCCGTTGCGCGCTCCCTTTACACCTGCCCTCCAAGCCCTTCCCAGAAAGAGTACGGTAAGCTTTGGTTCGTCCTTTGCGCCGCGGACGCGGTTGTAGGAACCGGTCCCTGCTCCGGGGGCCCGTTTCCTGACGGGAATCATTCGAAATCCCGGTCAAGGGTCAAGACGGCCGCCAGCGTGGCCTTCGTCGTCATCGCGGCGTTCTCCACGTCGCACCGCTCGGCCGTGTCGTCCTCGGTATGGTAGTTGGGGTCGGCGTAGGGCCACGACCCGATATTGAGGACCGTCGCCGGATAGCCGGCGCGCACAAACGAGCCATCGTCGTCGCCGGGGTGGGACCGCTTGGCGGTGCGCTGTTCCAGGCCGATGGCATAGTGTGCGTTGACGGCGATCATCAACTGGGCCAATCGCTGGCCTTCGGGCGCCGTCAGCACGGTCACGTTGGTCTTCTTGCCGGTCGCCGTCTCTTCCACCCCCTTGACGCCGATGCCGTCCATGTTGAAGACGGCAACGAGCCGGTCGCCGCGGGCCTTGGCGTTTTGCGCCGCCGTCACGCTGGTCCACGGCGTATGCTCTTCGTTGCAGAAGAGGAAGCGGATGGTGCGCTGCGGCGCGTGGGGGGCCAGCACGCAGGCCAACTCCAGGACGCCGACAGTTCCGATCGCGTTGTCGTTGGCCCCCGGCGAGTCGATCCAGCTTTGCGAATCCTTGTGGGCCAACACGAGGATGATCTCCTCGGGGCGCGAGCGGCCTTTCTTCTCGGCGTAGAGATCAAGGGTAAACTCGTTCAGGGAGACATGTCCCTCACTGAGCGGTGGCTCCCGGCGGGGGCGGGATGTTCGCGCCCACGTCTATGGCGGGACCATTGGGCTTGCGCCGGTAATCACCCCGGGCAGGGTCGCGGAACAGGACGTTCGGGTCGGCGACCACCTGGCAGCCGGGGCCCATGAAGCGCTGCTCGGCCGGGCGGGTGTAGATGTTGTTCTCGATCGCTCCGGCGATGTCTTCCGCCATGCCGCAGAGGATGTTGTTGCGGATGATCAGGCCGTGCGGAGGGCTGGGGCTGCCGCGCCGCTGGCCGAGGATGCCGGTGGCCCAGGCGGTGCCGGGATCGGTGTTCACGAAGGTGTTGTTGACGAAGTGGACGTCCTTGATTGCCCGCCCGCCCACGCTGCCGCTGGTCCACATGCCCACCGCCAAGGCGGCGCGCCCCAGTCCGTCGATGACGTTGTTGCGGAAGACCAGCCGCTCCGCGTTGCGGTTGATGGCCACGGTGTTGTGGACGTAGTTCCCCTCAAACAGGATGTCGCTGCAGCCCTCGTAAAAATTGAGCCCGGAGGAATGCATGCCGAAATGGTTCAGCACCACGTTCTCGCGCAGCACGCCGTGCTTGGCCTCGTAGTGCCGGATGCCGGAGCCCGAGTTCTTGTCCAGGCGGTTGCCGCTGAGGCGGAAGTGGTTTGTGCGGTTGACGTAGATTCCCACGGTCCAGCCGGGGCATTGATAGACGGCGCAGTTTTCGACCACCACGTGGTCGCTGTGGTTGAGGCTGATGCCGGATTGCCCGCTGATGAATCGCACCTCGCAGTCGGCAATGGCGACGTGGCTCGGCCTCGATCTCCGGGCCGCGCGGGTGGCCACGGCGCCCGCTCCGCCCGAATAGCGCTGAATCAGAAAGCCCCGGACGTCGATGTGCGACGCCTCGCCGATCAGCAGAATGCCGGTCTTCAGCACGGGATATCCGATATTGGCCGGTTGACCGTCCTGCAACCGCTCCGGCAGCAGGTACACGCGCGTCCGGCCGTCCTCGAGCGGCACGAGGCACCACTCGCCCGGCCGTTCGATGAACCGGGGCGAGTTGTACAGTGCGTACCGGGTCATGTCGTAGGCCGTGGCCTGAAAATGGGGGACATAGAGCTGGTGGGTTTTCGGGTCGTAACGCCGCACCCGGGCAAAATACACGTGGTTGTTGCCGCCGTGGACGCCGACAAACATGCCGTCGTACCAGCGCGGATCCTTCTGCACCAATCGCTCCTCATCTCGGATCACGCTGGAAATCGGATGTTCGACGACATTCGTGCCGCCGGGCGTGAAGGCCGCGATCTGCTGCAGCTTGGTCCAGGTGGTATCGCCGGGCTTGGAATGCCGCAATTGGAAGGTCAGCTTCCGGGCGTTGACCGGTTTGGGCAGCACGAAACGCTGCATCGCGGTTTGCCCTCGATCCACTTCCGCCTTGAGCACTTCCTTTCCGTCGGCCAGGAAGACAATGTGTTCCGGCACCGGGGTGGTCGCCGGGCGAAACAGGGTGAACCCCATTTCTGAGATAGTGGCGGGCTCGTTCATGTCGACCGAGACCGCGCCTCCATCGAAGGGCTGGATCACCGGGGCGTTGCCGCCGAACGTGATCGCGATCAGCGGCAGCGTCTGGTTGCCGATCGTCCCCGGCTCGTAGTAGACTCGGTGGGGGTAGTTGTCAGCCAACGCATCGGGAGTGTGGTAGAAATCTCCGGGAAGGTCGGGATAGAAGGGGTCGGAGGGCTTCGGCCTCTGGGCAATCGGCAGGAGTTGCCGCTCGCCATCAACCAAGAAGAGACGCTGCCAGGGGGCCTGCCGGACCTCGCCCGCGTCGCGGTGCGGCACGAAGCGGTCCTGGTTGAAATTGTCGGTCAGATCGACATCCAGATCGGCGTACCGGATCTCGTTCCATCGTGGATTGCCCTCGACTTGCTCAGCCGACGCGCAGCGCTGCCAGTCGGTGATCATGCGCGCGCCGTCGAGAATGGCGCGCCCTTCACCGAACGTGCCCGCGGTGTTGCCGTCGAGCGTGATCGGCTTACCCTCGCTGCCGGAAACGTTCCATTGAATCTCACCGAAGTACGGCACCCCGCCCTTGAACACGACCGTGTCGCCGGGCTGGAGTTCCACGGCGGCCGGGGTATCCGTGGCATTCCGGTCGCCCGGACTGTGCTTCCAGGCGGTCTGCGGAGTGAGACCGTCGGATTGATTGTCTCCGCCGCTGAAATCCACGTAGTAGGTCGCGCCCCAAACCGGAAATGCCATCGCCATGAGAAGGGAAAATACGGCCGGTAGAACGCATGGCCACCAGGGCCTCAACCGCGTCGAGCGAACGAGGCGTGCTGTGAAAGAGATCGTCATCGGTAACCTCCAGAACGTGGCAAGCATAATCGTCCCACGGGCTTTCTTGGTTCGCCGGAGACGTTCCGGCACTCTTGGGCCGCGTACGGTTGATCGACGTCTATTCTGGGCTCTTCCGTTTCTAGGTGCAGACAGCCTTTGCTTCAGGGACGGCACAGCGGCGTGTGCCTACTACATTGCCGGGGACTGCACCTAGAAACGGAAGAGCCCTATTATGACAGGTGAAGCCGTGAGGCTCCAAGTCCCCGCGCGGCCGCCGATATGAGCGCCTGACAACGTCGTTGGTCCGAGGGGCAGAGAACCATGAAGCAGACGCAAATAATACCCATCGGTACGGCAGGCCAGCACAGCAAAGGGCCGCCTGCGGGCAAGCCGGCCCGTGGCGGCCACGACCTGTGTACAGCAACGAGGGATGTTTGACCCGGGATGGCGAACTCAGCCCCTGGCAGAAAGACTGGCCGCACACTGGGGCGCTTGCGGCCATCGCCCGTCGCCGTCTACAATACACTGGAGTCAACCCACCGCGCCTCCAAATTAGGGGGCCGATCCCACCCGAATCAGGAGATTCTAGACATGACGCTCCCATCCACGCACACTTCCCGCCGACAGTTTCTCAAAACCAGCAGCGTCGTTGCCGCGGGCTCGGCCCTGGCAGCGACGGCCGTTCCTCACGTCCACGCGTCGGAAGACAACACGATCCGTCTGGCCCTGATCGGATGCGGCGGACGGGGGCGTGGAGCGGTGGCCAACGCCTTCAACGCGTCCGACATATGCCCGGTCAAGCTGTTCGCCATGGCCGACGTATTCGCCGACCGTCTTGAGAGTTCCAGGAAGATGCTCGCTTCCCGGTTCGAGGACCAGGTCGACGTGCCTGACGAGCGGCAGTTCGTCGGGTTCGATTCCTACAAGAAGGCCATCGATTGCCTCCGCCCCGGCGACGTGGCCATGCTAACCGGCTACACCGCATGGCGCCCCTTGCAGCTCGAGTACGCCGTGAGCAAGGGCATCAACGTGTTCATGGAGAAGTCGTTCGCGACCGATCCGCCGGAAGTCCGGCGGCTTATCAAAGCGAGTGAAGAGGCCGACAAGAAGAACCTCAAGATCGCCGCCGGGTTGATGTGCCGCCACAGCCGTGCCCGCCAGGAATTGATCAAACGCATTCGCGACGGCGAGATAGGCGACATCCAACTCATACGCGCCTACCGGTTGACGAACACCGGCGATCTGCGCGCCAAGCCTGAAGACATCAGCGAACTGCACTGGCAAATCCGCAACCCTGTTCATTTCACCTGGGTTTCCGGTGGTTACTATGCCGAGATGAATATCCACCAGATCGACGAAATTTGTTGGCTGAAAGATCAGTTTCCGGCAACTGCGTTCGGCATGGGCGGGCGGAATCCCGACCATCGCAATCGGTCGCAGGTTCTCGATTCTTACCACATCGAGTTCACCTTTCCCGACGGTACGAAGGGGACCGACGACGGCCGGTTCATCAGCAATACGCACACCGAGTTTGCCACTTACGTGCATGGCACCAAGTGCGCGGCGCAGTTCTCCGGGCCCGTGCATCGGGACGACGTTCATATTTTCAAGGATCAGCGCATCGACAAGGACAACATTGCGTGGAGCGCTGACCCCGATCCGTACAATCCCTGGGATGCCGAATGGAGGGTGCTCATCGAGGCCATTCGGAACGACAAGCCGCATAACGAGGCAAAGCGCGCCGCGCTGTCGAACCTGGCCGACATTATGGGCCGGGCGGCCGTTCACTCCGGGCAGATCATCAACTGGGACCAGGCCATGGCATCGGACTTCCAGTGGTGCGACTACACCGACACCATGACGGACGACTCACCGCCACCCGTGGTGCCCAATGAAGAAGGCTACTACCCGGCGCCCAACGCCGGCCAGTGGACCGAAATCTAGGCAACAGAACGCTCCTCCAGGAGTGACCGAGCGTGCGACTGCCAGGGGTGACAATGGTCTCGCCGGCGGGTGGTTTCCTGTGAATCAACGGGGGCTATTGATCCTTGCGTGGCGAATGGCTCGGTCAAGCAAACCTGTTTGGCCCGTTTCCGGCCTCCAGATCGGAAGAGCGTC
>JAVEUP010000264.1:0-8521 GCA_034005525.1 Thermoguttaceae bacterium
CGGTGCTTCGCGTCGACGTCGCAAACGGCGACGATTTGCTCGCCCCCTGCGGCGATTTGCAGTCCGCGGGCGCCCGAGCCGATCAGGGCGGTGGTAATACGCTCGCTGGCAGGGCGGCTTCCCTGGAAGCCCAGGGCTCGTGGAGCGACAAGCAGCGGGAGTCCTATGGTCGTTCCTGCTGCCCGGAGAAAACCGCGGCGGCTGTTGCAGTGGGATGGCGCATGCATCGGACAGTCTTCCTCCGGTATTTCGGTGGCCTTACCGTCCAATCAGCGTAACCGACCGCCACACAGGTTGCAAGGGGAGCCATGCCCTTGGGGGATTGACAGGGCAACACCGGTCGATCAGACTCAAATACACGACCATTTGTACACCGACGCGGGAGGGTGGAATGAATCGTACTCTGCACGCTGCCAGTCAGTTCTGCGGGCTTCTTGTGCCGCCGCTTCTTGCATGCCTCTACGTTTGGACTGCCGGCCCGCTCGCCGGAGCGGAACCGGTGCCGATTATCCTCGACGTCGACATGGAAAGCGACGTGGACGACGTCGGGGCTTTGGCGCTGCTCAGCGCGCTGGCCGATCTGGGCGAGGCGCGCATCCTGGCCGTTATGGTGTCGGCGGCCAATCCGCACAGCGCGCCGTGTGCGGACCGGATCAATACGTATTATGGGCGTGGCGACCTGCCGATCGGCAACGTCCAAGGCGAGCCGATCGCCCGGCCGTTGCGCGCGGGCCAGGCGGTCCTCCGTGGCTCTCGCTATGTACGGCAGGTGGCCGAAGAGTTTCCCGGCACACTGCAAAGCGGCGATGACGCCCCCGACGCCCTCGCGCTCTACCGGCGCATTCTGGCCGAACAGCCGGACCGCAGCGTGGTCATCGTGACTATCGGTTACAAGACCAACCTGCGGAATCTGCTGACAAGCGAAGCCGACCGCTACAGCGACCTTAGCGGAGTGGACCTGGTGCGGCGGAAAGTTGCCCGGTGGGTTTGCATGGGCGGCAATTTCAGCAAGCGGCAGACGGAATCCAACCTGGTCTGGGACTCGCCGGCTTCGACCTACGCCATCGATCACTGGCCCACGCCGGTCGTCTTCAGTGGTTGGGAAATCGGCGCGGCAATCCACACCGGTTCGACGCTTGCCGACGTACCCGCCGACAGCCCCGTCCGCCGCGCGTACGAACTCTACCGTGGCCGGATCGGCGGCACGCGTGAAAGCTGGGACCAGTCGGCGGTCCTGTTCGCCGTGCGCGGCGCCGGCGACTACTGGTCGGTTTCGCCGCCGGGGCGCGTGCGGGCGGAGAACGGCGTGAGCATCTACCAAGCCGATTCCCGCGGCAACCACATCTACCTGATCGAGAAGGCCCCACCCGCGGCGGTCGCCGCCGAACTGGACCGCCTCATGGCCCGCACGCCCAACGCCCGGCGGCAGGACCGGTGAACCGGTCACCGGCTCCGCGCGAGGTCCTTCACCCACTGCTTGATGGTTGCTTTCACGTCGTTCCAGTCGAGATCGACCAGCACTTGCGGCATGGGCTCCGCCTCGGCATCCTCGAAATACGAGAGGCCGTAGAGCACGCGTGACACGTCGTCCACGCGGTACTTCTGCCGGTAGAGAGAAAGCATCTCTCGGAGCGGGACGGCATTGAGGCCCAGGGCATAGACATCCAGAAAGTCTTTGCGGGCACCGCGCTGGGCAACCGCCAGAAGCTTCATGGCGCCTAGGTCCTCAGCCGAAGCAAGCCGGCAATCAAACTCAGGCCAGAACAGAACCGGCCGCAGAAGCGGATAATGCGTCTCGAAGAAGCTGATACGCACGCCCGCAACCAAACCGTGGAGCGTGCCGCGCGCAACGGAACTCGTCTCGAAAGGAACTGCCGCCTGAGCAATCTCGCCGGCCAGCGCTGCCGGATCCCGCAGAGGCTGCTCGGTGAACCAGTCCAGATCGACCGATGTCCGGTGTCCCAATTGGACGGCAACGGCCGTCCCGCCTCCCAGGTACATGTTCTGCAGAGGTTCTGCGGTGGCAAGCTGCGACAGGGCTTGCCGCTGGGGATCCGTCATGACTTCGGCGTGAAAGGTCATCGGCTTGTGCGCTCCGCCCAAATCCGCCTCGGCTCGTCGGCTAGCCAACGTTCGACCCGCTCTGGCGGCAAATCGAGGATCAACTCCCAGAAACGCAGTTGCTGCGGATCAAGGGGCCGTCCCTCGTGGTCCTCGATCCAACGGCGCAGTTCCGCATCGCCCAACCGGGCACGGAGCCACGTGACGGCACGCCACGGCCCGACCGACAGCACTCGGCGGATGATCAAATCGCGGGCGTGGGTCCACGAAACCGCCTCCTGGTCGTAGTCCCAAAACAGCGCGCGGACGAAATCGGGCAATTCCGATTCCTCCGGGCCCGTCGAACGGTTCACCGAGCCGGATGACGATTTGCATTCGCTCATACCAGCAGATTCTACCAGAATCCACGCGGCGGGCCAAGCGGTCCTTCGCGACTCGCGCCATGCGCGGCAGATGGGCGAGGAGTTTCGCGGCGCCCTGAAAAGTGGCGCGTGAATAGGGAGTCGGCCGTTGGAATCGGCCGGCCTACGGCATCTTCGCGCCGTCGATCACCTCCCCGAGACTGATGGTCGAGATGGCCTTGAAGGTGGCCAAATCGATCGTGTCGGGAAGGAACCGCACTGAGCCGTCGGCAAAGACGCACTGCGCGCCGCCGGGGTGGAAGCTGTTGACGTACCAGGGCGATTTGCGATAGCTGTTCGGGGTGTAGGTGAAATACACGGCCGTGTGCAGGTTCATGCCGCGGCTCGACTCGGCGCCGCGGTAGTCAGGGTCACTGGTGGACGGGGTGGAGTGGGTTCGGTATAAACGGCCCCAGACCTCGGCGACCATGGCGGTGTTGCTGGTGCCGTCCGTGACGTCGCCGATCCGCGTTTTCGAGTCGTTGTAAAAGATGCCGTTGCCCATGTCGCAGTGCATGTAGGTGCCCACTCCCGAAACCTGGTCCGGGTGGAACCGGGTCACGCCCGTTCCGTTGACGGCGTAGTAGTGCATGATGCGGGCCTTGCGCCCCGCTGCGCCCCAATCGGTGGTCAGCCCGCGGTAGGGGTCGCTCGGGCACATCAAGAAGTTGAACTCCATGTTCATGATCTCGACGTTCACCGGGTCGTTGTACTGGGGGATGACCTTGAAGTTGATCCTGTCGTAAACGGGCTGCTGCTCCATGAAGGGAAAGATCAGGTTGCACCACATGCCGATCGAGCCTTCCCAGTCGCAGTGCTGGCGGCTGTAGACGCTGAAGCGGTAGTTCGGCATCCAGTTTCCGCCGTGGATCTCCTGGGGTGGAAAGACCTTGTGCGCGCTCTCGTAGTTGAGAATGGCCAGGCCGATTTGCTTCAGGTTGTTCGCGCACTGCAATCGCCTCGCGGCTTCGCGCGCTGACTGCACGGCCGGCAGGAGCAGCGCGATGAGAATGCCGATGATGGCAATGACCACCAGCAGTTCCACCAGCGTAAAAGCACGACCGGAGCCCAACAGCAGCCGAGAGGACCGCACCGGGACCGTGCGAACACGGGACTTAAGGACGACCATGAACATGACCTCCCCAATGGTAGATGAACGGATAACCGACCAGCCGCCAGTGCCTTGTCAAACTCCAAACGTGGGGCAAGCATCCTGCTTGCCAGGCCGTGGGGTAAGCATCCTGCTTGCCGAAGCACTTGAGCCCACCGTCGCAACCTGGAAGGTTACCAAGCACTAACGCGACGTTAGTTCGATATTGATTTCGTTCCCCCCTCCCGCCGTCACTTCAAAGCTCAGGCCCGAAGACTGCTCGTTATTGTATCTTTCGGGAATCAAGGACGGAGGCCACGTGTCCATTTCGTTCTTGGGTTCGGCCTGGGCTTCGATGCGGACCTTGTGATGGCCGACGATGGCCCCCCGCACGCCGGCCGTGTGAAGCGTATACCGGCCGTCCGGCCCGATATTCCCAACCGCCGGCGTCCCGCTGGTGCCTTGATTCTGGTCGGGCACGAACTGCACGGTCCCCCGCGGGAGCGGATTGCCGTCGAGCGTCACGGTACCGGACACCGGAGCCGTAGGCGGCAAGTCCGGGCCTCGGCCGCAGCCGCCGAGGGCCGCCATGGTGATCCAACCGCCAAGCATCCACGCCAAGAAGTCAAAGCGACCGTTTCGCATCCTGTCTTCTCCTGGTCAAGGGAGCCATTGCCCTGCTCGGAAGCCTGACGGATTCTCTGCATTTTCTCAATATCGGCGGCGTCCCGGCGACCGGCGGCCGATCAGGCAGACGATGCCCAGCATGGCCAAAAGCAGGCCGGCCGGCTCCGGAATCAGGAGCACCTCGAAGCGATGGAAGTCGAACTGGGTCCAGCCGCCGGTCCCGATATCAGCCTTGCGCAGTTCAATCACGTTCGCGCCCTCGTTCAACCGTGAGGCGAATATGGGAAACCTATCTGCGTGGTGCTACCGGAACGTGTCGCCGGGAATCGGAAGCCCACTGCTGCGGTGGCCCAGGCTGGCATGTACTTCCAGGGCAATCGTGTAGCTGATCCGCTGCACCGAGCCGTCGCACAGGGCCATGTGGAAGTGTGCAGCGTGGGCACTGCCGAAGTTCCTGGAGTTATCCACGGATGGCCGATCACGCCGCGGCTGGTAGTCCACGACGGCATGGGTCCACCGGATCACGTCGAGGTCGTAACCGAGATCCCAGCCCTGGTCGTCGCCGCTGGGCGAGCCGGTAAGATAATGATCGGGATTCAGATACTTCTCCCCGAGCAGATACGTATTGCTCGTTCCGTCGCGGATATGGCCGGGAGAGATCTCGCTGCGCCGGAAGATGATGCCGGTCGAGCCGTCATGGGTGCCGCCGGGTTCCGCATCCCAGGCCTCCTGGTTCATGCCATCGCCGTCACTGAGCGACCCCGGCCCTTCCCAAATGCCGGATATTGCCATGTCGCCTCCCGAAGCGGCGTAGTCACTGCGGCCGATTACCGACGGCCGCGCCGCGTTGAAATAGAGGCTTCCGTGGATAAACGGATAACCCATCGCGCGGCGTCGGGAGGGGCAATTAAAGATGGACACCGGCGTTTCCAGCCGCTGGGCAATCGCTGCTTTCTTCTCATCGCCGGTCAACCCGGCGCCCAACTGGTGCAGCGCGTGCTGTTCGAGGTACGGCAGGATGTTGTAATGCCAGCCTCCCGGCTGCCGGTGGCCGAAGCCGCGTTCGGGCTCGCCCGCCCAGCGCCAGCCCCAACCGGCGGTGGGAAAATGGCCCTGGGCCTCGACGTGGTGCAGGCAGGCCAGGGCCATCTGCCGGACGTTGTTCATGCACTGCATTGCCCGCGCCGCCTCACGCGCGCTCTGTACGGCCGGGAGCAGCAGCGAAATCAGGATGCCGATGATCGTAATGACGACCAGAAGCTCCACCAGGGTAAACCCCGCGCTCTTTCGGTGAGCCAACATGCCCCTTTTCCTCCTTGTCGGTCGAGGGGAGCTGGAAATCCTTCTTGGCGGACCCGCTCTCGGTCTATTGTCTCCTGCGGCGCCATCCGAGCAATATGGCCAAACCGGCGCCGGCCATAAGGAACGTGCCGGGTTCGGGGACGACGGCGAACTGGCTCACGCGGCCGTGGAGTACGTCGCCGCCTGCGAAGTTCGCCAAAGCGACCATCGGGGTTGAAAGTTCCACCCAAACCCATGAGTCCCAATCGGCCAGCGAGTAGTAGCTCTTATCGTTATAGGTGGCCGCGGTGCCCTGGCCGTCGCCGTAAACGAAGTAGTGGTACGCCGCGTCCTCCAGGCTGCCCAGGAAGTCGTCCGAGGCATCCGTGAAGAACCCGCCGCGGAACGTGTCGCCGGCGGCGACGTCGGCGACGTCGAAGTACACGCTCACGACGTTCTCAGCGGTCAACGGTGCGGTGAACGGCGTCTGCAGGTCGGTCATTCTCAGCACGTCGTTCACACTTGCAGCGGGCTCGGACCAAAGCGGGTTACCCGTGCCGGTGAACTCGAAGGCGAAGTCGAGCCCGCCGCTGGGATCGACTTGCCCGACGGTCAGGATGCCCGGGCTGGCGCCGGGCGCCACCAGGCCGGCACCGCCGACGGCGGCGTGGATGCGCCCCCGGCCGCCCAGCACGGCTGCCGATTCGACGGTCACGCCTGAAGTGCCCGTCAGCGACCCGTCAACCCGCAATGTGCCGATGTCGATTCTTGTAGCCCCGGTATACAGGTTGGCGCCGGCCAGTGTGAGCATTCCTTCGCCGATCTTCACGAGTGACCCGCTGCCGCTGAGGGACCCGGAGAATACCGTGTCCTGATGGTTGTTGCCTACCGACAGTTGGCCGGTGAAATTGGTGATGCTTGCCCCGCCCCCCTTCAGCCCGCCGAGGACGACATTGAGATGATTCAGATCGAGCACAAAATCGCCTGCCCCGCCGAGCACCGTTGCATCGAAGGTGCTCTGCTGGAGTGCGTTTTCGTGCAGGAGCACAATCGCTCTCGGGCCGGTGGCGTAGTATTGGAAGACGGTGTCGCCTGTGTGGCTGCCGGCCGCGGCCAGCAGCAGCCTGCCGTTGTCGGCCTTCACAAGCCGGCCCGGGCCGAAGAGGGGGCCGTTGACGGTCAGGTCCCTGTCCCAGCCGGTGTAGAACACGCCGTCGCCCTCTTCCAGGAAGATGCCCCGGTTCGCGTTCAGTTGAAGGTTGACTTCATGGTTCTGAAGCACGCCGCCTTTGCGGAGGACGATATTCTGCGGGTCCAGTGAAGCGGGCACGGTGCCCAGGTAGCTATCTTCGCGTACGCGCAGATGCCCGTTGTCGACGACCGTGCCGCTGGTGTAGCTGTTCGTGCGAGTGAAGATCTGGACATCGGTGTTCTTAGTAGTCGAATTGGCAACTACCACCCGGATATCGCCGTCGATCGTCCCGTCGAAGGTTCTGTTGCCGGGATTGCCCAGGTTCAGCGTGAGCGTGCTGGTCGCTCCACCCGTGTTGACGACGTGGCCGCCGCTCGGGCCGCCACCGGTCAGCCAGCGGACGGTCTGGTTCGTGCCGTTGAGGTCAAGCGTCGCACCGGCGGCGTCGGCAAATGCCACACTGGTGCCGACCGGCAGGCGGTTGTCACCCCCGTGGAGCTGGAGGGTGCCGCCGTCGATAGTGGTTGCGCCGGTGTAGTTGTTGCTGTCGCCGCTGAGTACCTGCGTGCCGTTGCCAATCTTGACCAGACTCATCGCGCCGGTCAGGATGCCTGCGAAAGCTCCACTGGCGTCGTTCGCGCCGACGATCAGCGTGCCGGGGCCGGTCACCCGGCTCGTTCCCTCCGCGCTGCTAACCAAGGCGTTGACGGTTTCGGTGTGGCCGTTGAGTTCCAGCGTTGCGGTGTCACCTGCGATGGGGTTGAACACGACGTTTCCCTTGCCCGGCCCGTGCGGGATGACTTCCGAAGCTCCCAGGCGCAAAGTGGCGCTGGTGCCGGAACCCGCCGCTCCGATGATGGTGTCGCCCTCGTAGGCGTTGGCCGTGTTGGTGAGGGTAATGCGGCCGTCGTTGACGATGGTGAGAGACCCGACTCCGTCGATCTGCCCGCTGAGCGTCATTGCTCCCCATCCGGCCCGAAAGCCTCCGCCGCCGGCTGCAAGGGTAACTGCATTCTGGAAGTCGTTGTCGGGATCGACGCCACCGGCCTCGCTAGCTACGTTGAAAAAGACACCGCCGTCCTGGAGCGTGAGGCCGCCGGTGCCAATGGTGTTGTCGGTTGCACGGAGCAGACCGCCGGTAACCGTCGTGCCGCCGCTGTAGTCATTGCTGCCCGAAAGGATCAGTTCATTCTGCCCCTCCTTCCGGACACTGCCGGTGCCGGTAATCGCGTTGGCCACGGTAATGTTGTTGCTCCGGTTGAAGACGAGCACCCCGTCGTTGGTCACGTTGCCCGAGCCGAGCGACCCGGTGGTGCCGCCGGCGCCGATCTGCAGCACGCCGTCGCAGATGGAGGTGCCGCCGGTATATGGGTTATCGCCGGCCAGTGTGAGCGAGCCGTCGCCGATCTTCACGAGCGATCCGCTGCCGCCGAGCGAACCGGAGAATACCGTATCTTGATGGTTGTTGCCTATGGACAGTTGACCGGTAAAGTTGGTGATGCTTGCCCCGGCGCCCTTCAACCCGCCGAGGACCACGTCGAGGTTATTCAGGTCGAGCGTGCCACTGGTCCCGCCGATGGTCGTGGCGTCGAAGGTACTCTGTTGGAGCGCGTCGCCATGCAGGAGTACGATGGCTCTGGGGCCGCTAGAGTGGTGCCGAAGAACGGTGTCGCCCGTGTGGTCGCCGGCCGCGCCCAGCAGCAGCCGGCCGTTGTCGGCCTTCACCAGCCGGCCAGGGCCGGAGAGGGGGCCGTTGACGGTCAGGTCCCCGTCCCAGCCGGTGTAGAACACGCCGTCGCCCTCTTCCAGGAAGATGCCCCGGTTCGCGTTCAGTTGAAGGTTGACTTCATGGTTCTGAAGCACGCCGCC
>JAVEUP010000074.1:0-35911 GCA_034005525.1 Thermoguttaceae bacterium
TGGCATCGGGGTCTGGTGCGCTTCTCCGTGGCGGTTGCCGCCGTGTTGGTCGTTATGACGGCACTTCTGCTTTCATGGGCAGGTACGGCGGAGTATCCCGAGGCCGTGCGGCACATGTTCGGCCTGGTGGGGTTCGCGGCAGCCAATGTTTCGGGTTTCTGGGCGCAGCACGCGCCGGTGTTCCGCATTCCTGTGGCGGCCGCCTTTGTTGCACTGTGCGTCAGTCTGGCGCTATGGCCGGCACAGAAGAACCTGGGGACCCTCCTGAGTTGTTCGGCGGCCGTCATGCTCGGATCGCAGTTCTGGCACGTGCCACAAGGCGGCCTGTACATGGCGTGGTATCTTCCACTGCTGATCCTGACCGTGTTCCGGCCGAATCTCGAGGACCGCATGGCCCAAAGCGCCGTGGTGGCAATGCGTTTCCGCCGAGGCCGATCAGCGGTGCCCAATTCCTGAGCAGTCCGTAACGAGTGGGCAGGGCCGGCGCATAGAAACCGTTCGGGACGCGCGGGCAAGGTCGGCGCATGAAAAAAGCCTGCCCGGGCCGAAACCCGGGCAGGCTTGTGTAGACGCGTTACGGCGTCACCTTGTTAGTATTGGGCGAGAGCCCGGCTGGCGGTGTGCATCTGGCGGGGCCGGATGATCGAAGCCGACGGATCAGCCTTCGGGGCCGGCGGCAACGGGGCAGCCTCATCAGCGGCCGGGGCCGGAGCCGGCGAAGCACCGTTCGAGATCGTGCAGCCACCGCAACCGGCGGGAGCAGCACACGCGACGGGGCAGCAAGACTTCTTGGGCTTCGGGCAGCACTTCCGCCCGAACAGACCTTCCAGAAGGTCCAGCACCGGACGGCAACGCGGCTTGCAGCACTTCGGCTTGCACGCGGCAGGTCCGCACGCCGGATCGCACGCGGCAGCCGGTTCGCAGCAGGCGACAGCAGCCGGTTCGCAAACGGCTACCGGATCGCAGCAAGCAACCGCAGCAGGCTCGCAGCAAGCAACCGCAGCCGGTTCGCAGCACGCGGCAGCCGGCTCGCAGCACGCGGCAGCCGGATCACATGCGCCAGCCTTCGGGCAGCAGTTCGGCTTGCAGCCGCACAGCCGGCGGCGGGCAAGGCATTCCAGCCCGTCAAACAGGTCACGCACCGGACGGATGCAGCAGTCACGCTTGCAGCACGGATCGGCACAAGCCGGGGTGCACGCGGGGGTGCACGCTTCGGGGGCGACGCACGCGGGGTCGCACGCGGCGGCTGGTTCGCACGCAGCGGGTTGGCATGGGCCGCAGCCACCGCGATTCAGCCCCAGCAGGTTGTCCAGAAGTTCAAAGCCGAACCCCTGCCCGCAAAGAGCAACGCTTACCAGCAGCGCTCCAAAAACAACTTTACCTTTCATTGAGCAACCACTCCTTTAGTTTCACTGCGGAACATGCCGGCGGGAAAGGTGGGTCGGCAACCGCAGTTCGCACGGTGTACTGCGCCAGGACCGTCGAGCCACTCCTTGACCCGATACTACCCGATCCGGTTCACCTGACGCTCCCTAGCGCGGGCCTTGGTGGCACGCTGTGTCTCGCGAGGGTCAGAAGAAGGTATCGGCTGTCGCGCCAACCGCGCTTGAGAGCGCATAAGTCATTTCCAGCAAATGAGTTACTTTCCGTATCCCGCAAAGATTTCCGCTTCCGTAAGCGAGGAAAACTTTGTCGGTTATAGGGGCCTACCGCTCCTCGGCAATCTCAAACCCCAGCGCCTCGATCATCCGGTAGTCGTCTTCCGGAGGCTGGCCTTTGCAGGTGAGGTAGTCGCCCACGAAGATGGAACAGGCGGCGTACAGGCCCAACGGCTGAAGAGGACCCAGATGCTCCTCCCGCCCGGCGGCAATCCGTAGTTCAGCCGGGGGGTTCGCCAACCGCATCAGCGCCAAGACCTTCAGGCAATAGCGCGGATCGAGCACCCGCACGCCTGCGAGCGGCGTGCCGGGAATCGGCAGCAGGAAATTGATGGGCTGGGCCTCGACGGCCAATTCGCCGAACGTGCAGGCAAGCTCGACGACGTCGGCCGCCTCTTCGCCCATTCCGACGATTCCGCCGGAGCAGATTTCCATACCCGCCGCCCGGACGGCCTGAAGCGTTTCGAGGCGCTGCTGATAGGTGTGCGTGGTACAGATGCGCGGGTAGAAGCGGCGGCTGGTGTTCAGGTTGTGGTTGATGCGGTCTACGCCACATTGCTTCAGTTGTCTCGCCTGCTCCTGCGACAGGAATCCCGGCGAAAGGCACACCTTCAATCGCCACCGGGCCTTGATTTCCGGGACAACCTGGGCGATGACCCGGATGTCGTCCTCCTGAAAGTCTCGCCCGGAAAGCACGGTGCAATAGGTCTTTGCCCGGCGCTCGGCGGCGACGCGGGCGCCGTCGAGCAGCGACTCCGGGTCGAGCAGGTTGTAGCGTGGAATCTCAGCCCGCGACACTCGCGATTGCGAGCAGTACCCGCAATCCTCGCCGCACAGCCCGCTCCGGGCATTGATCAGGAAGTTCAAGTGGACCCGATTGCCGAAGAAGTGCCGCCGCACCAGGTAGGCGGCATCGAGCAGTGCCAGCAACTCCGAGTCGGGCGCGGCGAGAATCGCCAGCCCCTCATCCTCGGTGAGCCGGTGCCCTGCGAGCACCTGTTCCGCCAGTTCGTGCCATTGTCGGATTGTCAATTGCCGTTCCATCCGAATTCTAGCGCTACGGGCGGTCGGGGGGCAAGTGCCGACCACCACCATCCAGTTGCCGCTTCACGACGGGACATGAATGTACCGTAAAGGCGCATCGCTCACAACGAGGGGGCTATGCCCAGGGGACAGGCACATATATTGGGTGAACTGCGCATTCTGGCGAACCACGGCGATCCTCTGCGAGGGCGGCCGCCCTGGTACAAATGCCCTTTACACGTCCACGTCCAGTCATGATACCGGCGGGGGCAGGCCCGGCGGGGAAAACCGCAAGGCAATCCGAGATTTTGAAGGTATCCTGCTCCGGAGCTTAACCGCCAAGAGACCGCGGGGCACCCCAAGACGAGAATCCGCTCAGTCCACCAAACAAGACCCCTTACCAGCTTTTCCGGCTCAAGTTTGGCGTGAGGGGTTGGTGTCCTCAGTAGTGTAGAGTTACAATTCAGTACAGCCCTTTTTGCCGATGGAGGACATTCATGACTACCGTTGACGAGATCGTTTCTGCCGCCGGGCAACTGCCTCCTGATGAGTTCATCCTGTTACGAGGGGAACTGGACCGTCTGGAAGAACGCCTATGGAATACCGAGCTGACCGAGGCGAGTGAAAGAATGGAGCGCGCAGGCGTGACCGATGACGATATTGACGCCATGGTAGCGAGGCGCCGCCATGAAGGTCGTGCCTGACACCATGCTCTGGGTTTCCTACTGCACGCGATGCGAGGGCTATCGACACCGTATCCTTGAGCGTGCATTTCGTGAGCGAGTCCGGCTGTTCGTGTCGCCTTACATTCTGGAGGAACTGACGAGCGTGTTGACGGAAGACCTCAGTTGCAGTCGTCGCTTCGCATTCCTGGCCTGTCGCGCGGCTCTTCGAATCGCCAAACTCGTCAACCTGCCACCCGATATTCCGCCCTACGTGCCAGGCGACTCGCAGGACGATGCCATTGTGCAAACCGCGTTATCGGCCGGTGCCGATTACCTGGTCACAGCCGACAACGAGCTTCTTAAGCTGGGCAGAGTCGAGAGTGTGGCAATCATCCAGACCGCCCAGTTCGAGCAACTTCTCTCAATGGGCTGATTCTCCGCCGGCTCAGCGAACGGTGAGTTCCTTCTTGTCGTAGTCGGCGTCGCCGATCCGGCTCGCCGGGTTGTGCCCCGGCAGGGCCTCGGTGAGCGCCAGGTTCCGCGTCTTTGGAGTGCGGGAACTTGTTGCCGCTTTGGATGTGTGCGCCAACGCCTCCGTCCGGGCGGCCCCTCATCTACCAACCCGCCCTGCTCCTACGCAAATCCAAGGCGGCGATCAGTCGCCGCACTCCAAGGCGGTCGGTCTCGCTCGTGCGGCGATCCCGCGCGTCGAAGGCCGAGCCGGCCGACTGCCCCTTGGCATCGACCGTGCCGACCACGTTGCCGTGGGCGTCGTAAACCGTCTGCTGCCCAGGGGACAGGCACATATATTGGGTGAACTGCGCATTCTGGCGAACCACGGCGATCCTCTGCGAGGGCGGCCGCCCTGGTACAAATGCCCTTTACACGTCCACGTCCAGTCATGATACCGGCGGGGGCAGGCCCGGCGGGGAAAACCGCAAGGCAATCCGAGATTTTGAAGGTATCCGGGACGTTTTCCGGGGTGGCCTTCGGGGCTTGATGGTTGATTCAAGCACTTCTGGTCGCGAGAAGCTTCTGCCGGTTCTTCCCCTCCGCCTGCTCCTGCGTATCGGCCATACTGACCGCCCGGTTGCGGGCGTCGTAGGCGGCGTTCCAACACCAAGGTGTAAAATGCAAGCCTGACATTGCGCCACGAAAGCGTGGGAAAGGAGGATGACGAACATGACGTGAGTTTGAAACCTTTCATCGGAACCCTGCGGATAGCATCGACGGACTCGCTGCCGTTGGCGGCGAAGCGAAGGTGTCACTTGAGGAACCGCATGCGGTAATCCTGCACGTGCGGGTCTGTGGGAGCCCCGGGTGAGCAATCGCCCGGGGCCACCTGGCCCGCTCGTCTGATTGCCAGTCAATCATTCAGAATCGAAATATGTCGAATACCCTGTCGAATCAGATCCGTCACTTCTTCTTCCCGCATCACAACTTCGTTCAGTATATCAGTGCCGTCCCCAAGCCGAAGGATCACACCGTCATCGTACGGACCCAACGTGAACCATTTGTGCTCCTCCTGTTCTGGCTTGCGAATTCCGTGGAAACCATCATCAACAATCACATTCAACTGCGAGCACATGGACACGGTGAACTGGAACTGTCCATTATCGAATTCGCGTTCGTTGTCCGTCAGGACTCGTGTCATGAGTTCCTGATGTGGTCCCAACAACGGACAACTACGAATCCACTCTATCGCTTCGCGAATCGTGGTAGCAGCCATAGCAATATAACGTCCAAGCTGGCGAATTAAAGGGGGGCGAATCAAAGGTGTGCGGTACTATTGTGCGAGACTAAAGGTACCGCACACCTGTAATTCGCCAGCCCTTGCGAAGCATGCCTTCCAATGCCGCCAGGTAATCGTCGGCCGAGTACGTGACGCAATCGTCGCAGGAATAGGCGTCGTTCTCAAGCACCGTCCAGCTTGCCATCTCACGAAGCCCCAAGCGGACACCGTAGTACGGGCAGATCATGGCGTCATACTCGAGTTCCGTCACCCCGAGACTGGACAGCACGGCTTTCCTATCCGAATCGTTACTCATTGTTGTTTGGGCCAGTGAACGAACGTGCTCCAACGCGCCGGCTGGGTCCGTGAAAAAACGAAATACTGATTTCACGAAACGCGTTTTCGGCCGCTTTGGTTGACGGCGCAATCATCTACGGCTTCGGTTCCGACCCGATCTGCTGCTCGCCTTCAACCGCAGGTTCGCTGCGTGTGAGTTCGGACACCACCAGATAATGGTCGGAACCTTCGCGGCGAACGACCTTGGATTCTACGGTGCGAAAATGTGGCGTGCAGAAGATGTAGTCAATCCGTAATGCGAGCGGCAGCGGTTTGGTCGGCCACTGCCAGGTCGGATGCGTTTCAGCGTCTGCGTTCACTGAAGCGAATGAATCGACCATTCCGATCTTTCGCAGCCTTTTTGGCGCGTTGAATTGTGATGGACTATTGAAATCTCCTACGACGATGGTCGGTTGAGACGTATCAATCGCACTCGTAATGACGGCAATCTCTTTCGAATGTACTTCTTCCGTCCTGGAGAGGGCGGCCATTGCAGCCGCGATGCCGCCACCTCTCTCCATGTAGAACGGCTCCAAATGCACGTTCACGATGCGGACGTTATCGCCGGCGTACTCAAATGTCGCAGCATAGAATCCAAACAAGCCGTGCTCCGGCCGGTGGAAGGTCACCGCGTCGAGTTTGATGTTTGATGCGAAGGCAAATCGTTCGGCAGCATACCTTCCATTGTAGCCGCTCGCGTGGAAATGCGGGTAGCGAGCCGCAAGATGTCTCTTGAGAAACTGCTCCGACTGCGGCGTCGTCTCTTGGAAGCAGACAATGTCGGCATCCGCCGTGTCGATTGCGTCGATCACCAGATCGCCACGGCGATTGCCCCAATTAAGGTTGTACGTGGCAATCCGAAGCGACTGAGCCTCCGCGTCTGACGCCCGCACGAAACTGAAGATCAGCAACAGAACGATGGTCTTCATTGGACTCGCCTAACGCTGCCAGTACTTGCCCCCCGTCTACTCGCGTTATCCGCGTGCTAGCCCGACGGCGTTCTCAACCTATCATGGCAGTTGTCTTCTCATTCTCCTTCCGCCAACGCAGGCAATCACCCAGCCGCCGAAGAGGCCTTTCCATCGGGGATCGCCCTGTCGGCGGCTCCGTGTACATCGCATTGTGGGCCATACACCCACGCCGTCTGCGTGCCCGGCGTATCGCCCAGCACCCGGCTGGTGCGGCGGAAACCGGCGTCGTACGCGAAGGTAGCGACCATATCGGTATTGTAGTCGATCTGGCTGAGCTGGTCACGGGCGGTATATTGCCGCGCGACCACCGAGCCGTCCGGGTAGGTGATGCCGGTGCGCCCTTCCTCTTCCCGCCCCCGCCGGCCCCGTGCCGGCGGAGCGAGTGATTGGCCACTACTACAAGCGGCCACCCAGCTCCCCCATCCCCCCTTCGCATGGCCGCCCGGTTGCGCACGTCGTAGGCGGCGTTCCAACCCTACTGACACCGATCGTCGCTATCGCACATCGCCCCAATACCAGCGGCACGGCGCAAGCCGTCCGGTCCGTCCGCTACGGCGGCGTGCGGCATCCCCTCATGCGCTAGGACCGGAGGGCTCGCGCCCTTCCGCTACCATTGACTGGGCGAATCGTTGCATGACTCTCCGAGTCGTGAACCTTCCGGAACGGGGGACCATGCCGGCGTGGTCGTATCCGGCCGGTCCGATTTGCCCTACAATGCCCGAGACTGGCGGATCGAAACGCAACTCTGAGGAATCTTCATCCCATGCCCGACGTACTCTCCCTTTGGCAGGGGGCGCAGCAGGTTCGCGAGGGCCAACTGGATCCGGCGGCCTGGGTGAACGGTTGCCTGGAGCACATTGCGCGGCTGGACGCTCGACTTCACGCATGGGTGCTGGTCGACGCCGACGAGGCGCGCCGCACCGCCCGCGAGCGAGCCGTGGAGGCGGCGCGCGGCGAGTATCGCGGGCCGTTGCACGGCGTGCCTGTCGGGATCAAGGACATTATCGACGTGGCGGGGCTGCCCACCGAGGTCGGATCGCCGTTAAGGAAGGGGCAGATTGCGGCAGAGGATGCCCCGCTCGTCGCCCGGCTCAGGGAGGCCGGTGCCATCGTGCTCGGGAAGACCGTGACCGTCGAGTTTGCCTGCTTCGACCCCTCGCCCACCCGAAACCCCTGGGACCCGAAGCTGCGGCATACGCCCGGCGGCTCAAGCAGCGGGTCGGCCGTGGCAGTTGCCACCGGCATGTGCCCGGGAGCCATTGGGACGCAAACCGGGGGTTCGCTCGTCCGTCCGGCCAGCTACTGCGGAATCGCTGCCTTGAAGCCTACGTTCGGCCAGGTGTCTACCGAAGGCATTGTGCCGGTCAGCTACCATTTCGACCATCCCGGTCCGATGGCACGGTGGGTGGAAGATCTCGCGCTGCTCTGGCAATGCCTCCGGCAGGACGGCCCCACGTCTTCCCATGGCAAGCCCTGTCCGGCCGGCGGTCTCAACGAGGGGCGTCCGCCCCGGTTGGGCTGGATCGAGGTTTTCGCCGAACACGCCGACGCAACGATCGGCAGCGTCACGGAAGCCGCATTGACGAAGCTCCGGGAGGCCGGCGCGACCGTGGTTCCGGTCCAATTTCCCGAGCCGCTTGTCCACGTTCAGGCGCAGCATCGGCGAATCATGGCCGTCGAGGCGGCTGCCTACCACCGGGTGTCGTTCAAAGCGTACCGCAAGCAGTACGGACCCATGATCTCCGGGCTGCTCGACGAGGGGCTGAGCATTTCGGGAACCGACTACGCCGACGCACTCGCGTGGCAGCGGCAGTTCGGCCCGCGCGTGGCGGAACTGTTGGCCGATTGCGATGCGCTCATTGCTCCGGCGACCGACACGACGGCCCCGCCCACGCTCGAAACGACCGGCAGCAACCTGTTTCAGGCGCCGTTCAGTTGCGCCGGCCTGCCGGTGGTTTCGCTGCCATGTGGCCTCGGCGCCGACGGCATGCCCGCGGCGGTCCAGCTTGTCGGCCGGCCCTGCCGCGAGGACGATCTGCTGGCACTGGCCGGCTGGTGTGAGCGGCAGTTCGGCTTTGCTGTTCAGAATCCATGGCCCGCGGTATAATCGTCGTAGGGTAAGACACGATTGGCAAGGAGTGCGGAGGTGCTGCGATGGTTCGATTCTCTCTTTCTATCAGCCTTGCCACCACGCTGCTTCTGAGCGGCTTTGGATGGCCGGCGTCCCAGGCTGGGGCGCAATCGATTCTCAAGCGACTGGAGCAGGAGATCCGTCAGCGGGTTGCTGAAGACCGCGCCGCCGCCCAACCCGCCGAAAACCAGCCCCAACGCAATCCCGGCTACCTCGGCGCGATCGTCGATGATCGGCAGGACCGGGGCCGTGGTGTGCGCGTGCTGGAAGTGCGTCCGGAGGGCCCCGCCGCCGTTGCCGGCATGCACGTGGGCGACCTGATTACCGGAGTGGCCGGCGTACGAGTGCGCCAGACCGAAGACCTGGCCGACGTGATGGCCGTGTTTCCACCAGGCAGCCGGGTGGCCTTTGATGTACTCCGCGAGGGACAGGCGATCAAGATCGACGTAGTGCTCAGCCACCGCGAGTCGCCGGAAGACACCCCGCTGGCCCAGCCCGAGGCCGTTCCGCTGCCGCTGCCGGAGCCTATGGCCGACCCCGCGGAGCCGGCAGCACGGCCCGATGCCTCCGCGCAGCAGCCTGCCGCGCCGCTAAATCTCTCGCCCGCTCAGCCCTCCCCGCCGGAGCCTGTCGCTGCGAAACCCGAGGTCGCCACCGAAATCGAAGCTCCACCACCGCCGATCGACCACGACTTGCTTGAACGATTGCAGGCTCGCATTGCCGAGCTGGAACGCCGCGTCGAGCAATTGGAGCGAGCCCTCGCCGAGTCTGAAGGCGGGACAGGTCCGATTTTGGAAAGATAGGCAGTATTCGGGATATCCCATTTTGCCAATATCGGACCGATCCCGTTTTTGGCGGCCGTTTCGTGAAGGTTCTCTGCCGGTTATTCCGATTGCAGAAGAGGAGGCGTTCGCCCTGTCTTGCTGGAGTGGAGTGATGCAAGTTTCCCGATGGATTATTGTCGTGGCCTTCCTCGGTGCCGTGATAGGGCTCGATGCCCGGGCCAACGACGTCCGTTATTACGAGCAAAACGGGATTACCTACCGCGAAACGCGGCAGGTGGTTCAGCGCCCGGTCTACCAGACGGAAATGCGGCCCACAACGCAAACCGTGTATCGGCAGGAGCAAGCAACCGAAATGCGCGAGACCACGCGCACCTGGTGGTCGCCTGTCACGGAGCAGGTGTGCGAAGCAGTCTGGATGGGCCGGTGGAATCCGTTCGTCCAGCCGTACATTGTCTATCGGCCGACAACCCGCACCCGCTGGGAAACCCGTACGGAAACGGTCCAAGCGCCGGTCACGGTCAGCCGCTGGGTGCCGCAAACGCAGACGACTGAGATGGCTGTGACCGTGCAGCGCATGGTGCCGGAAGAGATCGTCAGCCGGGTGGCCGTCGGCAATTCGGGTATCCCGACTCCGGCTCCCACCATCGTTGCCAGCCCCACTCCAAGCGGCGCTTTGGCGCCGGTTCCTCTCCCAACACCCGCCACGACGCCTTTAGGCGGCGTGGCCCGGCTCGACAACGACCCGCCGCGCCGCGGAACGAACACCGCCTGGCGCCCATCTACGCCCTCGGCACGGTAAGGTTGCCATCGCAACCGGTACCAGTTACGCTAGAGCGCACGACGCTAAGGGATTACCCTTGACAGCGTTTCTCTGAAACGCTGAACGTAGCTGGCGTTTCTCCGAAACGCTGGTTGCGAGTCTCGGAGAGACTCGCCTAAGGAACTCAGTACGCCGTTTTCCCAGGGGGATAATAGCCATGCTGAAGAGTGGCTGGGTTGTTTGGTTGGTGCCGCTTTGCGCCGCGGCGGTCCTTGGGCACGAAGTAAGCAAGACCGCTCACGGGGAGGGGAAGTCCTCATGCGCATGGCCGGCGAAGACGTCGGCTGACGCAATCTTCGCCGGCCGGCCATGGTCGGACGAGTTGACCGCCGCGCTGGCCGCCGACGCGCGCGGCGCCGAGAAGACCGCAAGGCAACTCGCCCGCCGGCACGAGGACGACCGGCTGGTGCTTGAGGCCGTTGCCGATTGGATTCGCCAGGACTTCACCTGGGGCGACGGGCGGGCCGCCGCGTCGCACGTCCAGGGTTCGCTCGACGCATTGAGCGACGGCCACGTGCCGAAGAACTCCGACGACCATTCCATCCCGCGGTTTACGTGGTGGGCCCGCAAGGGAAGCCACGAGTGGGTGCAGTACAACTTCCCCGAGCCGCGCCCGGTTTCCGGCGTCGAGGTCTACTGGTTCGACGACCGGCCGCGGGGCGGCGGCTGCCGCGTACCGCAGTCGTGGGAAGTCCACTACCTGGACGGCGGCGAGTGGAAGCCGGTCGAGGGAGCAGGACCCTACGGCGTTGACCAGGACCAATTCAACAAGGTCGCCTTCAAGCCGGTGCGAACGCAAGGCCTCCGCCTGGCGGTCCAACTTCAGCAGGGATTCTCCAGCGGCGTCTTGTCGTGGAAAGTGCTGCCCGAGCATCCCGCACCGGAAATCCCGGAGGAGGCGCCGGGCCTCACGTTGCGAAAGGCGATCGAACCGATTGTCGATTCGCTTGCCGGGGAACCTCGATTTTCGCAAGCACTCCGGGAGCGGATGGCCGCGTTGGCCGAGCAGGCCGAACCGGCCACGGGGCGGCAGTGGGCGGAACTCTACCTGGACGCCGCCGTCATGCGCCGTGCCGCCCGCCTCGCACCCCATTGCGACGTGCTCCGCCGCGTCGTCTTTGCCAAGCACTTCCTGATGGGCGGTTCGCACTACGCGTATACCGAGGGCCAATCCGACGCGCAGCACGAACGCCATTTCCGGCCCGGAAGCGCGCTGTGCATGATGGAACTCGACGGGCTGTTCGCCATCGTTCGCACGCTGATCGACGATCCCGGCGGCGTCGTTCGCGATCCGGACGTCTCCTACGACGGCGACCGCATCCTCTTCGCCTGGAAGCAATCCGACCGCGAAGACGACTACCACCTGCATGAACTCAACCTCGCCACCGGCGAGCGCCGCAAGCTCACCGAGGGGCTCGGCTATGCCGACTACGAGGGCGCCTACCTGCCCGACGGCAATATCGTCTTCAACTCGACGCGCAGCGTGCAGACGGTCGATTGCTGGTGGACCGAAGTGAGCAACCTGTTCCTGTGCGACGTCGACGGCCGGTTCATGCGGCAGGTGGGTTTCGACCAGGTGCATACCAACTTTCCCACCGTCACGTGCGACGGCCGAGTCATTTACACGCGGTGGGATTACAACGACCGCGGGCAAATCTACCCGCAGGGGCTCTTCCAGATGAACCCGGACGGCACCAGCCAGCGGGCGCTGTACGGCAACAACTCGTACTTCCCGACCACGCTCATTCACGCGCGGTCGATTCCCGGCACGGGCAAGTACGTGGCGATTTTCACGGGGCACCACACGACGCAGAAGGGCTGGCTGGGCATCATCGACCCCAGCCGGGGCCGCGAGGAGAACCAGGGGGCGCAGCTCATCGCCCCGGTCCGCGACACGCCGGCCGACCGGATCGACCGTTACGGCCAGGCGGGCGATCAGTTTCTGTACCCCTACCCGCTGAGCGAGCGCGAGTTCCTCGTGAGCTTCCAGCCCGGCGGGGAGGGACAGTTCGGCATCTATTACGTCGACGAAGACGGCCGGCGTGAACTGCTGGCCAGCGACCCGGGCGTCCACTGCAACCAGCCGATTCCCGTGCGGTCCCGGCCCCGCCCCACCCCTCGGCCCAGCGCGGTCGACTACCGCAGGGACACCGGCGCCGTCTACATGCAGGACGTCTACTACGGGCTTGGGCTGCCGGACGTCGAGCGCGGCACCATCGCCGCGCTTCGGGTCATCGCGTTGGAGTACCGCGCGGCCGGCGTCGGCAGCAACGGCAACAGCGGGCCGGCCGGCGGCGCGCTGATCAGCACGCCGATTTCCATCCAGGGAGCATGGGACGTCAAGCGCGTTCTGGGCACCGCGCCGGTGCAGCCCGACGGTTCCGCCGCGTTCGAAGTCCCCGCCCGCACTCCCATCTACTTCCAAGCCGTCGACCGGCGCGGCCACGCGGTGCAAACCATGCGAAGCTGGACCACGCTCATGCCGGGCGAGGTGCAATCGTGCGTCGGCTGCCACGATCACAAGAACACGAGTCCGCCGGTTGCCGTCATGACACAAGCGGCACTGGAGGGCCCGCGTCCGCTTGACGAGTTCTACGGGCCGCCGCGCGGGTTCAGCTTCATCCAGGAGATTCAGCCGATTCTAAACCGCTACTGCGTTGCATGTCATTATTTGGACGCGCCGCCACCGTTTATACAGAACGCCTCAGCACCGCGCGGTCCCTGGCAGCGCGACGACGCCTCGGCAGTCGTACCTGCGTTCAGTCTTCGCGGCCGGCAGACGCTCGACGAGAAGGCCGAGCGGCTCTGGAGCGACTCGTACGTTGCCTTGGCGCACCGGCGGGTGGCCAACTGGGTCAGTCCGCAGTCGGCGCCGCCGGTGCTGCCACCGTATACGGCCGGCGCGTCGCAGAGTCCGGTCATCGCCATGCTCACCAGCGGCGAGCACTTCGGCGTGACCCCCGACCGCGAGTCGATGGACAAGCTGGCGTTATGGATCGATCTTCTGGTGCCCTACGCCGGCGACTACACCGAGGCGATGAACCCCGGCGTCCTGCCCCGCTACCTGCACTTCCTCGAAAAGCGCCGCCGCTGGCAGGCGGAAGAAGCGGGCAACATTGCGACGATGCTTGAGTACCTGGGCGGTGGTGGGCGGTAGAGCGAGATAACAGCCGCAATAGCGGCGCACCCGGTGTCGGTGTGCCCTCACTGTTGGTCGGCATCGATCGCCAAGCGGTTGTCGGCTTCAGCCGACCCGGTGTTTGCCACCAGTTTCAACTGGTGGACGGCGGACTTCCCGGCCCCTCCCGCCGGAACTCCTGGTGCCGGCGCCAGTGGGCGTCGTCGGTTTCAGGGAAGTCGGTGCGGACGTGGGCGCCGCGGGTTTCCTGGCGGGCGCGGGCGGCCTCGACGATCAGCCGGGAAAGGATGAGCATGTTCTGGAGTTCCCAGCCGCTGGGGTCGTTGAACTGGCGGGCCAGGACGTAGCGGGACCATGTGTCGATGTTCTCGGCCGCGTCGGCGAGTCCCTCCGCATCGCGTCGCACGCCGGCGTCGCGCCACATGAGGCTCATCAGCGAGTTGCGGATGTCGGGCAGGTTGAGCATCTCGTTGGGCGGCTCGACCCGCCGGTTCTCCACCTTTGCCGCCTGGTAGGCGTTTTCCATACCCGCCGCCGCCATGCCCGCCCCGCGGCCCGCCCGCGCTCCAAATACCAGGGCCTCCAACAGGCTGTTCGAGGCCAGGCGGTTCGCGCCGTGCAGGCCGCTTGCGGTCACCTCGCCGGCGCCCCACAGGCCCGGCAAGGTGGTTCGGGCGGCCAGGTCGATTCGCACGCCGCCCATCATGTAATGGGCGCCGGGGCGGACGGGAATCCGGTCGCGGGTGATGTCGAGGTTGAAGTCGGCGCAGGTTGCGGCGATGCCGGGGAACCGCTGCCGCACCTTGTCTGCATCGAGGTGGGTCAGGTCGAGGTACACGTTCGGATGCCGCGTGCGTTCCATCTGGTCGACGATGGCCCGGCTCACCACGTCGCGCGGGGCGAGTTCGCCGCGGGGATCGAAGTCGGGCATGAAACGGTGACCGTAGCGGTCGACCAGGCGGGCGCCTTCGCCGCGCGTGGCCTCGCTGATGAGGCTGCGGCTCCCGCCGGCAATATATAGTACGGTGGGATGAAACTGCACGAACTCCAGGTCGCTCAGCATCGCTCCCGCCCGGTAGGCTACGGCCATGCCGTCGCCGGTGGCCACCTCGGGATTGGTCGTCTCGCGGTAGAGCTGGCCCGCCCCGCCGGTGGCGAGAATGGTTTGCTTGGCCCAGACCATGGTCTTGCCGTGCTGCGGGTTCCAGACGAGCGCGCCGCGGCAGGTCCCTTCAACCGTCACCAGGTCGATGGTGAACGTGTTCTCCCAAATGTCGATGTGCTCCCGCTTGCGCACCTGGACGGTCGCCGCACGCATGATCTCCTTGCCGGTGGCGTCGCCGAGGGCGTGGACGATGCGGTCGCGGCCGTGGCCACCTTCGCGGCCGAGGGCCAGGCGGCCCTCAATCTGGTCGAACCGGGCGCCCCATCGCATCAGTTCCTCGATCCGTGCAGGCGCCTCGCGAACCACACTTTCGACCACCTCGGGCTCGCACAGCGAGCCGCCCACCCGGAGCGTGTCGGCGATGTGGTCCTCGAACCGGTCCTCGGCGTCCATCACGCCGGCAACGCCGCCTTGCGCGTAGACGCTATTGGACTCCTTGACTTCCTCCTTGGTGGTTACCAGGACCGATATGCTCGCGTCAATTTCCAGCGCAGCGCGCAGGCCGGCCAGACCTCCGCCAATAACCAGCACGTCGGTGAAGAAGTGCGGAACCCGCTTGCGGTGGAACGGAACCAGGTATCGGGGTGCGTTGGAAAGCATGGTTCAGACCCGGGTAGGTAGATACAAAGCAGGACAGTCCCATCAGCCGCCGCGGTCCGTGGGACGGCTTCCAGCCTGTCTTTCACGCGACAGGCTGGAAGCCTATCCCACGGAGCGGTCCCTTAACCGGTGATCTTGCGGCAGATGGCGTCGGCCATTTCGCGCGTACCGACGGCTGTGGGGTCGTCGCGGTTGGGTTTCATATCGTAAGTAACGTCTTTCCCTTCGGCAATGACGGCCGCCACGGCGGCTTCCAGCCGGTCGGCCGCGGCATGTTCGCCGAGATGCCGGAGCATGAGCATTCCGGAAAGGATGACCGCGGTCGGGTTGACCTTGTTCTGGCCCTTGTACTTCGGCGCGCTGCCGTGCGTGGCCTCGAAGATCGCGCCGAACTCGCCCAGGTTCATCCCCGGCGCCACGCCCAGCCCGCCGACCAGGCCGGCCGCAAGGTCGCTGAGAATGTCCCCGTAGAGGTTCGGCAGGACAATCACGTCGTACAGTTCCGGCTTCTGCACAAGCTGCATGCACATGTTGTCGACAATGCGGTCCTCGAACTCGATGCCCGAACCCGCAAACTCCCCCGCCACACGCCGCGCCGTGTGCAGGTACAGCCCGTCGGTATACTTCATGATGTTCGCCTTGTGGACCGCGGTTACCTTCTTGCGCCCGTTATCGCGGGCGTACTCGAAGGCGCAGCGCACAATGCGTTCCGTGCCGGAGACGCTGATCGGCTTGATCGACACTCCGGTTTCCCCGGTGCCGGTCTTGATCTTCTTGTCGGCGGCAAGGCGATTGACGTGCCCAATCAATTCGGCGGTCGCCGGCTGCCCGGCCTCGAACTCGACGCCTGCGTAAAGGTCTTCGGTGTTCTCCCGCACGATCACCAAATCGACGTTATGGTCGCTGAAGAACGTGCGCACGCCGGGGTAATACTTGCACGGGCGAATGCATGCGAACAGGCCGAACTCCTGCCGCAGGTGGACGTTGACGCTGCGGAACCCCTTTCCCACGGGCGTGGTGATGGGGGCTTTCAAGGCGCAGCGGGTACGGTGGATGCTCTCCATCAGTGCATCGGGCAACGGCGTCCCGGTACGCTCCATCACATCGACACCGGCCTCCTGCTCGTCCCAGTTGATATCCACTCCGGTTGCGTCCACACAGCGGCGGGCGGCGTCGGCCAGTTCCGGCCCCACGCCGTCGCCCAGAACCAGCGTTACTTCATGCGGCATGATCTTTCCTCGCGGGTTAAGTGGGCTCTTCCATTTCTAGGTGCATATCTGGCGGCAAAACGTAGGGTGGGTGGTTCCGGCTGTCTCAGCAGCCGGGTTCACCCACGCGCTCCACGCCGTACCACACCTAGAAACGAAAGAGCCGTTGAGCGCCAAAACCGTTCCATAGTAGCAGCCCTAATCGCCGACAGCAATCCCCCTGCTCCGCCGACGCCCCTGCACACCAAAGAGGGCCACCGGCCGGCTCGTCCGGCCGGAGCCATGGTCAGCCAGCTACCACACCGCCCCACACACCCCAAGCAGGCCACCGGCCGGCTCGCCCGGCCGGAGTCATGGTCAGTCAGCTACCACACCCGCCCCACACACCCCAAGCAGGCCACCGGCCGGCTCGCCCGGCCGGAGCCGTGGTCAGCCAGCTACCACACCGCCCCACACACCCCAAGCAGGCCACCGGCCGGCTCGCCCGGCCGGAGCCGTGGTCAGCCAGCTACACGGCCCCCACACACATCAAAGGGCTGGGTCTCGACAGCCGACAGCAGTCGAGTTACCCTCTCACCATGCAGCCGACGCCCATCTACCAGCCTGCGAACCTCAATCCGGCGTACCAGCTTCGCTTCAGTTGGACCGGCTTTCCCGCGCGTGGCACGCGGTTCCCTGCAAACGTATCGCTCGACGAAATGGACGAGTTGACTGCCGCGTGGGAAAGCGAAGGCATCCGAGTTCTCGAACACCGCTGGACCGCCGAGCAGATCCAGGCTACGCTGAGCGTCGTTCCCCAAGTGTCACCGATCTTTCTGGCGGCGCGCGTCAAGGGGAGGCTTCAACATGCCATGCGCAAGCGAGGACAGCCGGTCGCGTTCGCCCGCAACTTCTCCGTCCGTTCCCTCGGCGATGCGACACGTGAGGCCGTGGAAAACTACGTGCGCCGGCAGGTCGAGCGGGCGGACCTCGTTGACCCGGCGTACCGCGAGCAACTGCGCCGCTGTATGTGGCACGACCGCGCGGTCGACTTGAGCAAACCGTCGAATAGCAGCAGCGCGCTTTACTGGTACAATTTGCACGTGGTCCTCATATCGTGCGAGCGCTATCGGATGGGTGCCAAGGAGACGGCACAAACCGTGCGCGATACGTGCCGGGCCGTGGCCGCGAAACACGAGTATGGTATTTCGACGCTCTCGGTCATGCCCGACCACCTGCATATTGCCATGCGCGGCAATCTCGCGCACAGCCCCGAGCAGATCGCACTGCGCCTCCAGAACAACACCGCATGGAAGCTCGGGCAGGTCAAGTTTTGGGAGCACAATTACTACGCGGGTACGTTCGGCGAGTATACCATGCATGCAGTGCGTAGCTGACTGACCAGCGCTCCGAGCCGGGCAAGCCGGCCGGTGGCGAAGAGAGGGTGGGGCGCGCCGCTGTAGCTGACTGACCAGCGCTCCGAGCCGGGCAAGCCGGCCGGGGGCGAAGAGAGTGTGGGGCGGGCCGCTGTAGCTGACTGACCAGCGCTCCGAGCCGGGCAAGCCGGCCGGGGGCGAAGAGAGGGTGGGGCGCACCGCTGTAGCTGACTGACCAGCGCTCCGAGCCGGGCAAGCCGGCCGGGGGCGAAGAAGGCAATGCAAGAAGTGACTTTCCACAACGAATAACCTGGGGTATGATTATGTCTTGACGCCTTGCCCCCCGCCTGGAGAACACCATGCCAGAGCCCAAGGACCATACACGCGACAGAAACTTCGTGGAGGACATTCTCCGCCGGATACCCGGGTTCCGGGGCTATTTGGAGAAGGAATACCGGCGCGCCAGCGACGATTTGCAGCGCGACTGGCTGGCCGATCGGCTGCAACGCGCCAAGCGGGCGGTCGACGCCGCCTCGCGACCGCTGGCCGATGCCGGGCAGATCGACGCCCTGCCCCAGTTGGACCGCATGCGGGGACGGCTCGACAAGCTCATCGGCCGCATCCGCGGCGCCGTGCAGGGCTACAGCGGCTTCTTCGACCTCGTACGCGTCGATGAAGCCCTGCTGGAACGGGTGTACGAACACGACCTCGCCCTGATGGAGCGGGTTGAGGCCCTTGCCGCCAGCATCGAAGAACTGCCCGCCGACGGCCCGGAGATATCCAACCAGCTTCCGGGAATCCTCAATTTGATTGACGACGCGGAACGCCGTTGGGACGGACGGGAAGACCTGCTTAAAGGACGTTAGCCCGGATTATTCATATACGCAGGGTGGGTCAAGGTCGCGTGAGTCATTGGTGGGTCTGCACAAGCCACAAGCAAGCTGATTCACAGCCCGCGACCTAGAAATACACCGGAAGCAGCGACCGATGACCCACCAAAGAAGCGGCTTGTTTGACCCACCCTACCTATCGTGAATAATCCGGGTTAGTCGACGCAGTAAACGCATTCACCATAACTCGGAATACGGAAGCAAACACCATGGCTATTCGATTGGAAGTCATCCAGTTCTTCGACGAAACGAACCGGTCGCTGGTCCACCGCATCCCGCCGCAAGGTTCGACCGACATCAAGCTGGGCGCGCAGCTCATCGTGCAGGAGAACCAGGAGGCGGTCTTCTTCCGCGACGGCAAGGCCATGGATACGTTCAGCCCCGGCCGCTACACGCTGACCACGGCCAACGTGCCCATTCTCACGCGCCTCTTGACGATCCCCTGGGAGCAGTCGCCGTTCCAGGCGCAGGTGTACTTCATCGGCAAGCAGACGTTCCTCGACCAGAAATGGGGCACGCGGCAGCCGATTGCCTACCGCGACGCCGATTTCGGCATGGTGCGGCTGCGAAGCTTCGGGAAGTACTCGTTCCGCGTGGTCGATTCGCCGCTGCTGATCAATACGCTGGTGGGGACCCAGGGCAAGTACACGACCGATGAGGTCTCTTCGTTCTTGCGCGACCTGGTGGTAGCCCGCCTGGCCGACCTGATGGGCACGCTGAACATCAGCCTGCTCGACCTGCCCGCCCGGTACGACGCGATTGCCGCCGGCACGCGTGCGAAGGTGGCCGAGGAGTTCGCCAAGTACGGTCTGGAACTGGTCGATTTCTTCATCAACGCCATTACGCCGCCTGAAGAGGTGCAGAAGGCCATCGACGCCCGCAGTGCCATGGGCGCCGTGGGCGACCTGAACGCCTTCATGAAGTTCCAGGCGGCCAACAGCATGGCCCGGCTGGCCGAACGGGGCGGAGGCGGTGAGACGGGCGGGGCGATGGGCATGGGGCTGGGGGCCGGCTTCGGCATGATGATGCCCGGCATGATCCAGCAGGCCATGCACGGCACGGCAACACCCGCGGCGACGCCGGTTGCCGGCGCCGCCCCTCCGCCACCACCCACGGCTGCCGGCCAGCCGCGGACCTCGCCCGCCGGGGCCGCCGCCGCCGGACTGGGTGCCGGGCCCAGCTTCGCCGACTTGGCGCCGGTCACCCTCGACCCCGAGGCCATGATCCGCAACGTGGCCGAGGCGGCCGGCTATACCATCGAACGGCAAGACGACATGCTCCGGCTGACCGTGCCGCTGGGCGAGCTGCGCAAGCAGGTGGTGTACGTCGAACTCGAACGCCGCGACCAGGAAGGCCACGCCATGGTCCACTACTGGTCCATTTGCGGCCCGGCCAATCCGCGGAACGCCATGGCCCTGCTCCGGCACAACACGAAGCTGCTGCACGGAGCGTTCGCATTCCGCGAGGTGGCCGGTACGGAAATGGTCGTCCTCCAGACCAACCACCTTGCCGAGACGATCGACCCGCTCGAAGTCAGCCGCACCCTCTCCGCCCTGGCCTGGCAGGCCGACCGCGTCGAGCAGCAGCTTACGGGTGGCGATGATCATTAGCGCCGATTATTTGGGCACCATATTGCAATCGCGTGGGTAGTCCATTTTTCCAGTTGCCGGGGCCAAGGCAAGGAAGACAGAAGACACCAGCAAAGCTGACTTCGCCCATCTCCCTTGGGGGCGGACCGATGACAACTCACTCGCCAGACGAATCCCGCGTGCTCAGCGAGCAAACCAAGCGTCTGTCGTGGCCGACCACCGGGGCTGTCGTGTGTCTTGTGACGGCGGCACTGGGATATGCAGTTACCTTCTTGGCAGTCGTCTCGTATCTGATATTCGCCCTTGGCAGCTACGACATGTGGTCACTTATGGTGAGGGCTCTTTGGACCGTGTCGTTGGTGGTCTTGATGCTCTGGATGGCTCGGTGCGTCGTGCGGGGCGAGAATCTGGTCGCAGTTGCGGTCATCGCCGGCGTCTTCGGTCTTGGTCCGTTGGCCGCCGGCACTGTAATCGCGGTAGCGGGGGTCCTGCCGTTCCCGCTGTGGTTGGCTGCAGGATACGTTGTTCCCCTGAGTGCGGCATGTGTCCTCGTGTGTGCGCAATTGTGGCGGAAGAAGGGACAAACCTAGACCGCCCTCGTCTCAGGGATGGTCAGCGGTGGCCGGCTTTCACTTGTCCCCGGCGATGATCTGCTTCATTTCCTCGTCCGTGAAGCGGCTGCCGGCGATGGGGCCGGGTTCCCAACTCCGCTCTAGGGCGCTGGGCTTCGGCTCCTGCACGGGAATGACGAGTGTCTCGTTGCCCTCGGCGTCCCGTTCGATCCGACCGCCCGAACGCGCCACCGCGTCGCGCACGAGCTTCTCGCAAACCTCGATCAGCCGGGGGAAGGTGTACTCGGTGTGGCTGAACTTGCCTGCGGGATCGATCGCCGAGACGAACCGTTCGGGCAACTTCGACCGGCCGAAGGTCGTGAACAGTACGCCGGCGGCGTTCGAGGGGTTGCAGTCGGAGTCCTGCCCGCAGCGGGTTGAAATGACAATCGTCTCATCGAGGTCGCGCCCGCCGTAGAGCAGCCCGATGATGATGTACGCGCCGTTGAGCTTCGCGTCGATGCTGAAGTTCCCCTTGCCGCCGGGGCCGCTGCACAGTCGGTGCGTGTACCGCGGATCGTTGTGATACTTCGCCTCGACAAGCTGCCAGGTCTTCTGCCAGTCGGCGGGGTTCTCGCGGTGCCAGCGGAGCACGTCGCGCACCATTTCAGCGTATTGGCTGCCGGCGGGAATGCAGCGCAAGCCGGCCTCGACAATCTTCACCGGCTCGTCCTCGAAGAACGCCTCGGCATACATGCCGCCGACGAACTGCCCGGCGTACACCCCGTCGCCGTAGTTCATCAGCCGGCCAGACTTCTCGCCCAGTTCGACAACCAGGTTGGGCATTCCCGGGGCGATCAGGCCGGAGAAGTCGGCCTCGATCTGGTAGTCGATGTCGTCGGCGTGCTTGTTGAACTCAGGGTGTCCGCTGTCGGGCGGCGCGATGCCGGCGCGAAGGTTGTCGCGGCCCGCCTTGTTTGCGTGCCAAAGCTGGTAGCCGCTGTTGGCGAAGTCGATGCCTGCCTGGCGAATCGATACGTGGAATCCATGCACTTCGAGAGTGCGGAGGAAGGTCATTTCGACGTAGAGGTCGTCCTGGTGGAATTGGTTGATCATTTCAGGCCGCCACTTGGGCACCTGATCGGCCGGGATGATCTCGCCGCGCCACTTGAACTCGGTCGGCCCGCCGACGGCCACGCCGGCCATCTGCCCGAGCCAGCCGGCCTCCATCTTGTCCAGATACTCGCTCATCGGCAGCCGGCGCCACTCCGCCGCTCCGCCGGAACCAGCCGTCAGGATCACGCTGAAGACGCTCAAACCGAGCATACTGAGCCAAACGCAGGTACGCAGTGTCGAGTAACGCATGGTAATGCTCCATTCTCCGAGGTGACCGTTTCCGAACGCTGGAAGCCATTGCCGCCGAAGCGGCCATAAGAACATTATAGCAGCCCGGATTGCCGGTGCACCGGCTGGGCGGGTATCATGACCAATTCCCGTAAGAAGCGTGTGCGGCAAGATTTCCTGGCACGTTGGGAGGCGGCAACGGGCCACCTGCGGGGCAAGCCCGCCGGTGGCGGCCACGCCTTGTGTACAACACGAGGGGCGTTGCCGCGGTGGAACCATTGCTGCCGCTCGCCTTGATGACTGTTCACTGCCAAGGACAAGACCCATGAACGAGACACTCAACTCCCCACGGCTGCTTGCCCCGCTGCTCGCGGCGACCCTGCTCAGCCTGCCGGCTGCCGGCGCGGCCGAAGGACCCGTCTTCCATTTCAATTTTGCCGATGCGAACAGCAAGAGCGAATTCACCGACACCACAGGCAAGGTTCACTGCAAGTCGGAGGGCCCGCCGCTGCTGGTCGAACACGGGGCGTTACGGCTTGCCTTCGGGGCGCGTATCACGATCCACCCAGATGAAGGCGTGCCGGCTTCCACGCACGGACTCACGGTCAGTGCTTGGATTCTGAAGTCGGGGAACAACGTCTACCCGATCCTTGTCAAGGGAGTGCGCGGCAAGCCGATCCACTTCCTGTTCACCGTGCGCGGACCATATCCAGCGTTCTATTACGGTGGCGTGTCGCGGGGACTGCACGTTGCGGGAAGCGTTTACGGCGCGGATTACGCCTATGCCAAGTCGGAGTGGGCCGTCGGAGGCGCCGATCATAAGATCCGAATCGGCCGCTGGACCCACGTTGCCGCAACGTTCGACCAGGGCGAAGTAACCGCCTATATCGACGGCAAGCCGACTGCGCGGATGAAGGCTGAGGGAGCATTGCGCCCCAACGATCAGCCTTTCTACATTGGCGCCGAGCGGGTCGCCGGCCAGGAGGATAACCTCGAAACCGCCGACATGCTGCTGAACGATCTGCGCCTGTACGACGCCGCGCTGGACACCGGGCAGATCGAGCAGATCTACCAGCAGGAGAAGGACGCGTATCCGGCGGAGCCGATTGCGCTGAAAACGTCGTATCACTACCTCGGCTTCGGCGAGGAGTTCGATCCCGATTTCGAGAGGGTGCTACCGATCACCAAGAAGTATCTGGAGAGTATCCCGGAAAACACCCTGTCCGGCGGGGAAAGCTGCTGCCGTATTCAACCGCACAACGGCGCGCTGACGATATTCACCAACGACGAGCCCCAGGCTCCGTTGGTATTTCATCCCAGGCCCCGGTACACCGATCCGGAAAGAAAGCACAAGTTCTGCCGCGCGATGGAAGATTTCGCGGCCGCCGGTATCGAAATCGTGACGACGGGCCCAATGTATGCAAGCAGCTTCTGGCCGGGGCCGGGCGAGTACGACTTCACCCATGTCGATGACGTCTGCCGCGATATCATCAAGGCGCAGCCTGCGGCACGCATCGTGGTCATGATCTATCTTGGCGCGCCGCCGTGGTGGTACAAGGAGCATCCGGAACACAAGGAGCAATACTACCAGGCCATTGACGGCCGGTGGGTCCTGAATACCTGGCACGGCCATGCCCCGATGTCGTCGGACCGATGGCTGGCCGACTCGCTCGAAATGCTGCGCCGATTCGTCAAGCACGTTGAATCGAGCGATTACGCGGGCCACGTGATCGGCTATCTGCCGGGCGGCGGGGGTGCGGCCGAATGGTACTGGCCGGCCTGCCACAATGGCCTGACCGGCTATTCATCGGTGACTGAAGACAATTTCCGGGAATGGCTGCGCACGAAATACGGCAACGACACGAAGGCCTTGCAGGAGGCGTGGAAAGACGATCTGGTCACCTTCGACAGCGCCGCGGTGCCCACGCCCGAGCAGCGTCTGGACTCCGAGCACTTCGACTTTCGCGATCCGGCAGCGGCGGGAAGGGTGTTCGACTTCTGCCGCTACATCAACGAGCGCACGGCCCACTGCATCTTGGCCACCTGCCGCACGATCAAGGAGGCCGCCCCGCCCGGTCGGATCGTGGGCATTTACCACGGCTATGCCCTGATCGGGCCGCTCGGCAAGGGCGCAAATTCCGGTTACTCGGCCTACGAGACCACGTGCCGGTCCGAATGGATCGACTTCTTCATCAACATGCCGTCCTACTCGCACGAGTATCGCGGAGTGGGTGCCACCGGGTTGATGATCAACGGCTTCAACGGCACAGCCGCCCTCGAAGGCAAACTGCTGCTCTGCGAGAACGACCTGCGAACGCACTTCTACGAGAAGAACATCGCGGGCCGGACGAAGAATCTGGACGAGACGCTCTCGGTGATCGAGCGGGGCGTCGGACTGGCACTGACCAGGAACACGGCCCAGTGGTGGTATAACCTGACCGGATATCACATGTTCCATCAGCAGGAGGTCATGCAGCGCATCGCCGAACTGAAGGTCCTTGCACATCGGGCCGTGCAACGGGACCGCCAACCGGTTGCCGAGGTGGCGCTGGTCTACGACATCAAGAGCATGTACTACCATCGTTACCAGTCGTCGCCATTCCGCCGGGACCTCTACTACAACGGAATCTACTGTGAAGCGGGCCGGATGGGCGCGCCGTTCGACGTGTACATGACCGAGGACCTCGGCAATCCCAAGATGCCGGATTACAAACTGTATATCTTCGCGAACCAGTTTCATGCCGATCCGGAGACCCGCGAAACGATCGCCCGGAAGGTCCGCCGGAATAACGCGGTTGCCGTGTGGTGTTATGCCCCGGGCTACATCTCACCCGAAGGCTTTTCGGCCGGCGCCATGGAGCGATTGACGGGAATGGCCATGGCCGCATCGGAAAGCGAGCAGGAATTGCAGATGACTGCTTCCGAGACGGGTTCCCCGATCGCCAAGTATTTCACGCAGTCGCCGGCCTACACGATCGGGCCCATCTTCAAGGTGGCCGACCCGCAAGCGACAATACTCGGCGCGACCGAGTTCGGCCCGGCACTGGCGATTCGGGAGTTCGACGCTTGGCGCTCCGTCTACTGCCTGATGCCGCCCGACCGCGACCTGCTGCGGGGTCTGTGCGAATATGCCGGGGTGCATGTCTATTGCACGTCGGGCGACACCTGCACAGTCAACGCCGGCTACCTGATGCTGCACACCAGCACAGCGGGCGAGAAGCAGATCGTTTTGCCGGGCGCGCGCACCGTGTGCGACGCGCTGACCGGGGAAATCATCGGCAAGAACATCTCGTCGTTCAAGCAGACGCTTCCCGAGAATGTGACGCGTATCTACGAATTGTCGCTCCCCGAAGCCGGGCAGTGACACAGACAGGCTTGACGCGCGATCTTGTCCGGGTCATAGTGGAGTCGCGGCGCGGCCGCGCCGGTCGCCCTCTGTCGCTAGCAGAACGATCCACGCTTTGCCGGAGAGGTCCCATGTACCATCCCCTTAGATCTTACCCGCTGGCCGCAATCCTGCTGGCCATCCTGCCGGCCGCGCACGCAGCCCATGCCGAACCGCCGAACATCGTGATCATCACGGCCGACAATATCGGGTACGGCGACTTGGGCTGTTATGGCAATGATGCGATTCGGACGCCGAACATCGACCGCCTCGCCTCGGAAGGCGTGCGCTGCACGAGCTTCTACACAGCCTCGCCCACCTGCACCGTGTCGCGAGCAAGCCTGCTGACCGGGCGTGTGCCCCAGCGCCACGGACTGACCTGGCAGTTGCCCGGCATCGAGGGGAACTACGGCATCGGCCTGCCGCACCGGGAAAGGCTCATCCCCGAATATCTGAAGCAGGCCGGCTATGCGACCGGCTGCTTCGGCAAATGGAACATCGGTTTCGCTGAAGGGAGCCGCCCCACGGAACGGGGCTTCGACCGGTTCTTCGGCCACGCCTCCGGCAATATCGACTACTACACCCACGTTTACGCGGGAAAGCACGACATGTTTCGCGGGACGGAGGAGGCGCACGTGGTGGGCTACAGTACCGACCTTTTCGCGGACGCCGCCATTGAGTTCATCCGCCAGAACGCGTCGCGCCCGTTCTTCGTCTATTTGCCCTTCAACGCGCCCCACTTCCCGTCTGCCAGGAACAAGGCGCCCGGCGTACCGGCAATCTGGCAGGCGCCGGACTGGGCCTTCGAGGCCTATGGCTGGTCGCCCGACGAACCGGACCCAAAGCGGCGCTATTTTGCGGTGATGACGGCCCTGGACGCGGCTATTGGGCGGGTGTTGAAGGAACTCGACGGCCTGGGGCTCGGCGACAACACGATTGTGTTCTTCTACTCGGACAACGGCGCCTTCATGCTCAAGGATCGCGGCCTGGAAGTTGCCAGCAACGCGCCCTTGCGCGACGGCGGCGTTACCTTGTGGGAAGGTGGCATTCGCGTGGCGGCGATGATGCGCTGGCCCGGCAAGATTCCGGCCGGCACCGATTGTGACGAAATGCTCTGGACCTGTGACCTGCTGCCGATGTGCCTGAAAGTGGCCGGCCTGCCCGAACCGGCAGATCGCGTGCTCGATGGGAAGAATCCCCTGTCTGCGCTGCGGGGCGAGGCCGCAAGCCCTCACGACTACCTGGCGTTTGAATACCAAGCCTACCGGGCCATTCGCAGGGGAAACGACAAGCTCATTTGGGACAAGAAAGACAAGCAGTGGCACTTGTTCGATCTGGCCGAAGACATTGGCGAGACCAATGACCTCATTGCCGAGGAGCCGAAGAAGGCCGAAGCTCTGATGGCACTGTGCGAATCCTGGCGGGAAGGAACGGAGACGTTCTGAGGCGGGGCGATCATCACGCCAAACGGATACGCCCGCTTGCCGAGTCGTACACCGGCACGCACTGGACGCGGTCGATCTGGGCGGCGTCGGTCAGGTCGTCTTCCAGACCCACAGCCAGGAGGTTCCGCCCGCCCGCGCTCTGGCGGAGCTTCGGCAGGAGCAGCTCGGGCTCCAACGGCTCCGCGCCCAGGGCCTTTGGCTGCGGGAAGCTGCTGAGCCAATACTCGCGGGCGGTGGCGGCCTGGGCGTTCTGCGAGTAATTCAACCCCCCGGTCCGTTCGAGCCGCTCGACCAGCAGGCCCGCCAGCAGGACGTCGTCTTCGCTATACTGCCCGTCCGTTCCGGAGCACAAAATGTGGACCTGCTCCTGCCCGAGCAACTGTTCAACGACGGCCGTTGCATTGACGAACGCGCCGAGCAGCACGCGGTCGGCCAACCGGGCGTGATGGAGGGCCTGAGTGCCGTTTGTGGTGGTAAACACGACCGCCTTGCCGCCGACCGACTGCGGGGTGTATTCGCAGGGCGAGTTGCCCAAGTGGAACCCGTCAATCGGCAGTCCCTCGCGCTCGCCGCCCAGCACCACCTCGCCGGGCAGCGACGCGGCCGCGGCCCGGGCCTGCTCGACCTCCGCAAATGGAACGACTTCCGTCGCGCCGGCTTCCAGGGCATGGCATATCGTGGTGGCCGCGCGCAGCACGTCAACCACAACAACGGTTCCTCCGGCCATCTCCTCGGGTTGGACGACGTGAGGGATCGCATAGACGTAAAGGCGTGCGGGCATGATCGGGCTCCCAGGGGTGGTACCTGTAATGTCGTCTCCGACAACTCTACAATAATCGGCATGAGTCTCCGTCGATTGGGCGATTTTCTGGCACAACTGGAACAAGCGGGCGAATTGGCGCGCATCGAGGCCGAGGTGCTTCCCTCGCTGGAAGCGGCCGAGTTGGTCCGCCGGTCTGCCTCGGGCGGCGGGCAGGCCATGCTGTTCGACTCGGTGCGGGGGGCGTGTTGCCCCTTGCTCGCAAACCTGCTCGGTACCGAGACTCGCGTGCGACTTGCTTTGGGAGTGCAATCGCTCGACGAAACGGCGGCCCGGCTCGATGGGCTAGTCCATCCCGAGCCGCCGGCAGGGTGGTTCGAGCGACTCAAGACGCCTCCGTACCTGACCGCGATGGAGGCGCTGCTGCCGCGCACAGTTCGCACCGGACCATGCCAACAGGTAGCCCGGCTGGGGAATGACGTCGACCTGGGGCGCCTGCCGGCGCTGACGGCCGCACCGGACGAGCCGCGTCCTTCGATCACCGGGGCGATTCTGTTCACCACCGAGCCGAGCACCGGCCGGCCGGTCACGGGCCGATATTCGCTTGAGGTGGTCGACCGGGCCAGGCTGGCCGTATGCCTGGCCGATCACGACGAACCCGCGCGGCTGGTGAAGGAGTATGCGCGCCGGCGCCAGACGATGCCGGTGGCCTTCGTGCTGGGTGGCGACCCGGTGTTGGCACTTGCGGCGTCGATGCCTTCGGCGCCGGGGGCCGACGTGTGCCGGCTGGCGGCGTTATTGCGGGAGAAGCCAATCGACGTGGTCGCGTGCCGCAGCGTCGAGCTTGAGGTTCCCGCCGAGGCGGAAATGGTGCTCGAAGGACAGATCGAACCGTCGGAGCCGTGGGTCGAGGCGGGGCCGCTGGCCACGTCGGCCGGCTTCTACCGGCCGGCGGGTCCGGCGCCGGTCGTCCAGCTTACGGCAATCACCGAGCGGGCGAATCCCGTGGTCCAGGCCATTGTGCCCGGCCCGCCGCCGAACGAGGAGAGCACCATGCGCCGGGCGATGGCACGCGTCATGCTGCCCGTTGCGAAGCTGGCGATTCCCGGCCTGGCCGACTACGACCTGCCGCCCGAAGGCGCCGCGCGGCACGTGGCCGTCGTGGCCATCGAAAAGGCGTACGCCGGGCAGGCGCATAGCGCGGCGCAGGCGGCTTGGGGATCGTACTGGCTGCGGTTCGCCAGGGTCATGGTGGTGGTCGATGCCGAGGTGGACGTGCGCGACGCGGGCCAGATTCATCGCGCCATCGCGGCGAACTTCGACCCCGGCCGCGATCTGATCGTCGCCGAGGGTCCGCCCGACCCGCTCGATCCGGCCGCCGCGCCTGGAGAGCTTGGCCGGCGCATCGCGCTGGACGCCACGCGCAAGCTGCCCGGCGAGCGGCCGGGACCCCTGACGCTGCCGGCCGCGATGAGCGACGAGATGGTCCGGCGCGTTGCCTCGCGCTGGCCGGAGTATGGGCTAGACTGAAGTCACCGATACGAACATTGGCGGGGACTGTCCCAATCTTCGCGGCCCAAAGGGAGTTTGGCCCAATGAGCGACCGTTTCCGCCGTGAACATGGCACTGTCCCCTTCGCAGGTCCATGAGTCACCACGAACCGATACGAACCTCAATGGCTGAGAATGTCGACAAATCGGCGTTGCGGGTACGGCGGATGTTCGGGCAGATCGCCCCGCGGTACGATCTGGTGAACCACCTGCTGTCGCTCTCGATCGACCGCCGCTGGCGCCGCCGCGCGGTGCGGCTCGTGCCGCCGCAGGGAACGGAGCCGATTCTCGACGTGTGTACCGGCACCGCCGACCTCGCGCTGGCTTATCGCCGTGTTGCCGACGACGCCACGCCGATCATCGGCTCGGACTTCTGCCGCCCCATGCTGGCCGTGGCGGAGCGGAAGTGCAAACGATTGGGCGACTGCGGCCGTGTGCGCCTCGTCGAGGCCGACACCCTCCGATTGCCGTTTCCCGACAACTCGTTTCAGGTGGTCAGCGTAGCGTTCGGGCTGCGGAACGTGGCCGACACGGACGCGGGGCTCGCCGAGATGATTCGCGTGTGCCGGCCGGGCGGGCGCGTGGCGGTGCTGGAGTTCTCCATGGCCTCGGTGTGGCCTTTCCGGCCGCTCTACCGGTGGTATTTCCGCCGGCTGCTGCCTTGGGTCGGGCAGGCGGTAGCCCGCAACGACGAGGCGGCGTACAATTACCTCCCGGCAAGCGTGGGCGCGTTTCCCGAACGCGAGGCGCTGGCCGAACGGATGCGCGCGGCCGGTTTGCGCGAGGTGTGGTTTTCGGGCTTTACGTTCGGCATTAGCACTCTGTACGTGGGTGAGAAATGAAACGCAACGTCGTTGTAGCCATTACCGGCGCGAGCGGCGCCCCGTACGCCGTTCGGCTGGTCGAAGCCCTGCTGGCCAGCGGAGCCGACGTCCATCTGACCATCAGCGGCGCCGCGCAAAACGTGTTGAAGCAGGAACTCGATCTCTCGATCGATCTGGACTACTTCCACGAGTCGCAGCTTATGCTCGATACCGGCTCGATCCTCAAAGACGCGAAGCTCCAGGAACTTCGGTCCCTGTCGGGCATATCGAGCGAGTCGAGCAACGTGCTGGCCGTCTCGTCGGGCAAGCCCGGCGTGCTGGCCTACCACCACTATCGCGACAGCATGGCGGCGATTGCCAGCGGCTCGTTCCTGACCGACGGGATGGTCATTTGCCCGTGTTCCGGCGGGACGCTCAGCGCGATTGTCAACGGCACCAGCGCGAACCTGATCCACCGCGCGGCGGAGGTGCACTTGAAGGAGCGGCGCACGCTCATTCTTGTACCCCGCGAGGCGCCGCTTTCGATCACGCAAATTGAGAACATGAAGCGAGCCGTGCAGGCCGGCGCCGTCCTGCTGCCGGCCATGCCCGGCTTCTATCACGGCGTGAAATCGGTGCGCGACCTGGTCGACTTCATCGTCGCACGAATCCTGGACCAACTCCAGGTCCCCAATTCCCTCATTGAGCGATGGGGCGGATGAACCCGGTCGTGGGACAAGCTTCCAGCTTGTCATGCCCATGAGGCCAGCTATCAAGCGGCTCAGCAGAAGATAACTGTAGAAAACAACAGGAACGATGCCTGACCGAAGACTATCGCAAATACGCAAGAAAGTAGAGGTCGGCGAGCGGCTTTCCGCCGCCGACGGTGAGTTTCTTTACCATCCCGAAGTGGACCTGCACGACGTCGGCGAACTGGCCGACTTGGTGCGCCATCGCAAGAATGGCGACCGCGTGTTCTACAACCTGAACGCGCACCTGAACCCCACCAACGTGTGCATGTACCGGTGCACCCTTTGCGCCTACAGCCGCGACCCGGACGATCCGCGGGCATTCGTTCTGAGCATGGACGACATGCTGCGCGCCGGGCAGGAAGCGGTGGATGCCGGCTGCACCGAGTTGCATATTGTCAGCGGCGTGCACCCCGACAAGTCGCTGGAGTGGTATCTCGGCATTCTCCGGACACTGCACGCCGCGTTTCCCCGCCTGCACCTGAAGGCATGCACCGCCGTGGAGATCGCCTGGTTTGCCGAGTCGACGAAGCGGAACGTCCGCACGACGATCGAGGACCTGATTCGGGCCGGCCTCGGCAGCCTGCCCGGCGGAGGCGCGGAAATCTTCGCGCCGGAAATCCGGACGGAAATCTGCCCGCGCAAAGCCGACGGCCGCACGTGGCTTGGCGTCCATCGCGCGGCCCATCAGCTTGGGCTGCGCACGAACGCGTCCATGCTGTTCGGGCATCTGGAACACCCCGAACACCGCATCGATCACCTGGTCGAGTTGCGTTTGCAGCAAGACGTCACCGGCGGGTTCCAGGCATTCGTTCCCCTGGTGTTCCACCCGGCGAACACGCGCATGGCCCACATCGAGCCCGCCTCGGCCGACCTGATCCTCCGCACCGTGGCCGTCAGCCGGCTGATGCTGGACAACTTCGACCACGTGAAGGCATACTGGGTCTCGTTGGGCGTGGGTCTTGCGCAAACGGCGCTGAGCTACGGGGCCGACGACCTGGACGGCACGGTCCGTCGGGAGAAACTCCACCGCGCCGCCGGCTCCAAGGCGCCCGAAATCCTCACCGAGCCGGAGATCCGGCGCCTGATTACCGAAGCCGGCCGCCAGCCGCAGGAGCGAGACTCGCTCTATCGGCCCGTCAAGCGCCAGGGCACGCAGTGGAGCCTGGCCTGAGCGAAAGCACTTCCGGCGCCACGTGTGCCAGATCGGGCGCGGTCCAGTCGGCGCCGGCCACCTGCAATTCGGCGGCCGGAAAGCTGGTGGTCAGTCCCAGACACTTCGCTCCGGCAGCCTTTCCGGCACGGATGCCGTTGGGGGCGTCCTCGACCACCAGGCACTCCCCGGGCGCCAGGTCCAGCCGCTGAATGGCCAGCAGGAAGATATCCGGAGCGGGCTTCTTGTGGACCACTTCCAGACCGTTGACGCACGCATCGAACGTCTCCGGCGGCAAGCCGATTTCCGCAAGATTGCCGTGCATCTTGACCGCGTCGGCACTGGTGGCCACCGCCAGAAGTATCCCTGCCCGGCGGCATTGGCTAATGAACTCGCCGACGCCGGCGAGCGGCTTCAGCCGTCCGCGGATGATCTCCAGGTAGATCTCGTACGTTCGCCTCTTGTCCTCTTCCTGGTCCCATGCAATACCGTACTGTTCCGCCACGCCGCCGAGATAGCGGTTCTCCCCGGCCCCGACAAACGGCAAGAAATCTTCCGGCCGCACCTGAAACCGGTACGTTTCGGCGAACATCCGCATCGCCGCTTCGCAAATGAACGGCTCGGAATCGCAGAGCACCCCGTCCATGTCGAACACGACGCCGCGGAACCTGGACCGGGCGGCGGGCTGAAGCTCAGTATTCATACCCACTTCAATCGAGGAACCCGACCAGTTCCTGGCTTCGCGAGGGCTGCTGCAACTTGCGGACGGCCTTGGCTTCGATTTGGCGGATGCGTTCGCGGGTGACCTTGAAAATGTGCCCCACTTCCTCGAGCGTGTAGCTGTAGCCGTCGCCGAGGCCGTAACGCAGCTTGATGATCTCCCGCTCCCGGTAACTGAGCGTCTTCAGCACCTTCGCAATCCGGCCGCGCAACATGCCGTGCGTGGCGCCGCTGGCCGGTGCCTTGACCCCGCCGTCGGGCAGAAGATCGCCGAATTGGCTGTCTTCGCTGTTGCCCACCGGGCGGTCGAGGCTGATCGGGTAGCGGCTCATGGCCAGCACGCGCCGGGCCTCATCCACGTAGGTTTGGGCGGCGCGAGCGGTCTCCTCGATGGTCGGTTCGCGGCCGAGCTTTTGCAGCAACCCCCGCGATACATTCCGCACCCGCGACATCGTCTCGACCATGTGGACCGGAATGCGAATGGTCCGGCTCTGGTCAGCCACGGCGCGGGTAATGGCCTGGCGAATCCACCAGGTGGCGTAGGTGCAGAACTTGAAGCCACGGCGGTACTCGAACTTGTCAACCGCGCGCATCAGGCCGGCGTTTCCTTCCTGGATCAGGTCCAGGAAGCTCAGCCCGCGGTTGCGGTACTTCTTGGCGATGGACACGACCAGCCGCAGGTTGCCCTCCGAAAGCCCCCGCTTGGCGTCCTGGTATTCGGCATAGATCGACTGCAAGTACTTCACGCGGTTGCGGAGACTGGTAGGCGTTTCCTGGGTGGCGCGGAGGATGTTCCGATACTCGGCCAGCCACGGCTCGCGGCGGCGCGGTCTGCGATGGCCGGCTGGAACGTTGCGGTGCTCGCGAATGCGCGCCTGAAGCTCATCCACCCGGTGGCTGAACTCCTGAAGCGTCTTGATCATCGGCTCGACGCGCTGGTTGCGCAAGCCCAGTTCCTCGATCAACCGGACGGCCCGGCGGCGACGCCGGCCCAGGCGGCGCCATGCGGCGCGCCGTTCGGCGCGGGGGCGCGACTTGCTCGTGGCAATCTGGTAGTCGCGGTGATTCCGCTTCACCAAGGTTTCCAGCGTGCGCAAGTTCAGCGGGAGGCGGCCGAGAATCTGGTGTTTTTCGAGCTGGTCGGTTACGGAAACCTGTACGGTGCGGTCGAAGGGCAGTTCGCCGGACTGAACGCGCCGCAGCACCTTCACAGCCGTTTGCATGACGAAGTCGCACTCGAGCACCTTGCGGCGAAACTTGCCGCGGCTGATCTCGATTCGCTTGGCCAATGCAATTTCCTCTTGGCGGGCAAGCAGCGGAATCTCGCCCATTTGCGTCAGGTACATGCGCACCGGGTCGTCCGACCACGTCTCATCTTCGTCACCAATCAAAAGATCGTCGGCGCCGGCACCTGTCTCCGGGTCAAGCTCATCGTCATCGTCCGGATCCTCGTCCAGCTCTCCGTCCAGGTCGAGTTCGTCATCGTCGGAATCCACCAAACCGAGAGCGGCCTCGTCGCGGGACGTCGTTGAACGATCTTCCAGGTCTTCCAGTATTGCGTCGTACAAAGCAGTACTCCTAACGTATGTCGGAGAGCAGTGATGAACCCTCAGGGAGCGGCAACTCCCCGATCCCGATTATGAACCATTCCGGTGCCGCTTGCCAGGAAAAACGTCTGCACTCGCCCCGGTCACTGCTTCCTGGACGCCGATCGCGGAACCCGCAACAGGTTCACTGCACGACCCAATCCCCTCAATTGACGGGCAATATAGCCCATTCCAAGCAAGACCAAGAGCCGAGTTCGCCATGCGTCAGGGCAAGTGAAGCACACGGGAAGGCGTAACCCTGGCATACCACCTAGACAGGTGCCGTCGGGGCCGATCGCACCCAACGGCGACACTTTCCGCCACACGTCGCGAGGACGGCGTTCCGCCATACGCTCACTCGCCGACGGGCGGGATCGTGGTCAGACTGCACTGCGGGAAGCCAGGACACTTAATTGTAATCACAACCTGGCCCATAGTCCAGGGCCGGGACTCCAAAAAGCGGGCTAATCCCAGCCACCCAACGCTCAACACAACGGCCAGAGAAACTAGGTGTTCCTGGTAAATTGACAAGCGAGACAGTTTGGGGGCACTGCGTCGAAACGCGCGGCAGGACTGCATTTTATACCGAAAAAAACTGACGTCCGCTCCCTCGTCCCGATTGAACAAAGGACTCTCTGTGCCGGGACAATTGCGGCAGTCGCCTATGAACCTCACAGTTGCATGCATGCCGGCGAGCGGGGGCCGTGAGGCCCCTGTTTCTGCGAGACATTGCGCAGTTCAGCGTCTTCGTGACAGACTGCCCTCCTGGTGGGTTTCTGGTTGCCGGGCGCATGGGCGACGATCGGCGTCGAAATCGGGGCAGAAACAGGGGCCTGACGGCCCCCGCTCGCCTTTCGGTTTGCAGCGTTCCCGTGAACAGTTGTCGAACGAGCCCGCCCGTGACAGACACGGTTTGTGAAACACGACGCCGACGCCGCGCGGACGGGGTCCGCTCAAGTCATCATTCCGATCCGGAACCGAACAGATCGTGCGAACTCAGTTCCACCAGGTTCTCCTCGCCCGATTTGGGCTTGCTGCCGTAATGGACGTCTCCCGCGTTGCCGCCCAGCAGATAGTGCAGTGTTCGCCACTGGTCCTGCGGGCGGGTGAACCAGTCGTAGGTGAACTCTCCACTGACATACCCAACGAACAGTTGTCCGGAAACGAACACTTGTACGTAGTTGGCCGGATCGAACGTGCCCCCGGCCGTCGAAACCACGTCGAGCGGATACACGCCCGCCAGTGCCGAGGCCGGCGCCCCGGGACTGCTCAGCATCACGCTGCCAACCGTCTCGTTGTTCTTCAGACCCACCGCACTAAACGCCGTGCTGGGCCCCGCAGAGAACTCCCAACCCGCACGCTTGAACTGATCGTGCGGCGTGATGGTCAGCAAGGCCGCGGTGATCGTCAGGCAGTCGCCCATATAGTTGATCGTGTAGTTGCTCCCCGCAGAGAGGGTGCCCAGATTGATGGCGTACGGGCCCACGTTCTCGCCGGGCTCTCGCGCCAATGCGCCCGTCAGAATCGACGCGTTATCGCTCCATTGAAAACCGCTGGCTACGAACGTCAGCGCCGGGTCGCCCGAACCGTACACTTTCGTCTGCGAATTGGCCTCCACGCTCAGTGAGGCCGCGGTGATCGTCAGGTAGTCGCCCGTGTAGTCAATCGTGTAGTTGCTCCCCGCAGAGAGGGTGCCCACATTGATGGCGTACGGGCCCACGTTCTCGCCGGGCTCTCGCGCCAATGCGCCCGTCAGAATCGACGCGTTATCGCTCCATTGAAAACCGCTGGCTACGAA
>JAVEUP010000265.1:0-8453 GCA_034005525.1 Thermoguttaceae bacterium
CGGGGTTTCGAGATTTCCAAACGCCTGATTCAGTTGCTCCAATCTCGCAACCCGCTCTCGCTCTTGATTCCGTTCGCTCGCCTGAACGATATCACGCTGCCCCGGTTCTTCGATCCCGGTCTGCCGGGTCACTTCGGCCGGATCGAGCAATCGTCCGGCCTGCTGAAGCCGTTCGGTCCGCTCCGGTAACGTCATGCCCTTGATTTGCTGGGTCACAGGCGTCTTGAGTAGCTGGGCCTCCGCGCGATTCGACGCACGGGCCTGGCGCCATTCGCGGAACCGGTCCACGGCTGAGCGAGAGATCGCGCGGGCTGGATCGAGCGGCGGAGGTGGGGAGGCAGGTTCTACGGGCGGGACAGCTTGCGCAATCGGGGCTCGACGTACCGGCGGCTTGTCCGGCCGCCCGGAGAGCATTTTCGTGAGGTCGCGAGCAGAGGCGCCCGTGGAAGGATCCTCGAGAACCTGGAATGGCACCTTGGCACCGGCCCGGGCCGCCACTGCGGGGGACGGCGTAGGAAAGACCGCTGCCGGCTTGGCTGCCGTAGCCGCCGCCGAAACACCGCTCTTGGCCGCTACGGCCATCGTCGCCGCCGCCTTGGCTGTCGTTGCGCCGGCCGTTGCCGCCGCGGTCTTGCCCATCGCAGCGGCGCCGATCTTCCCGAGCAGTGGAATGAGGGCTGCAAGCGGCGCTGCCATTTACCTGGCCTCCCAATCGTGCTGCCCCCGGCTGCGCGCGGCCTCAAACTGCACACGCGACACGTGCATCGCGTGTTGGGCCTGGGCTTCGTCCGGATCGTCGTAGAGAGCATCGAAGTAGCTGGCCGGAACGGACTCGCCGAAGGCGTCCCGCGCGCCGCACAGGACTACGTAGGACTGCCGGGTGCGAACCCGATGCTGGTTCAGGTAGAGTCCGATGAGCAGTTCGTGACTTCGGCGGGGGATTCCAGGGAATCGTCCTCCGCTTCTGCCGTCAAGGATTCCGATTCCGTAGGTGGCGATGAGGTCGGCCACCCACTGGTATTTTTTTTTAGCGCCAGCATGTATTCGTTCAGTTGCTGGAAACAGTCCAGGATTTCCCAATCCGTCAAACCGCGGCGCGTTTCGGGATCCCACCGTTCGACACCGAACACCTCGGCCAGAGCGGTAACGAAAATCGTGGTCTCCGGCTCCTGCCCGGCGTCGACCAGGGGCGCCTGGGCCTCGATGTTCAATTCGGGGTGGTTCCAGAGCTTCCGGTAGATCGCGAACGGATCGCCGTACCGCCACCCATCGCCGGCCCAATAGCGGAGCAGGTCCATCCGCCGTTGCCGGCGGCGCCGGAAGATCGCGGTAACCAAATCGAAAAACCATCTCATTGCGTTGCGTGGGTTAAGGGCGCGGGCACCTCGGGGAGCTTACTCGCTCCATCAGGAAGCCGCATCGGTATACAGTTGGCCGGTCACTCCGTCCTTGTGGCACTCGAACTCGCACACGAGCGTGCTGAACTTCGTGCCACGGTTCATCTCGATCGGCATCCGGGGAAACGCCTTGTAGAAGTGCCGCTTCAGTTGCGGGGAGTCGATTGTCAGCGTGACCGTCTTGCCGCCGGCGGCCATGAGGGTTCCGGGTGTGGCCGTCGTCCCGGCCTCGGCGCCCTTCACCCGCGCACGGACCTTATTCGCGACCGTTTCGTCCCACTTGGTCATTTCTAATCGAACGCGAGCGATCTCACCAAGATACTGCACGTCGATCGGCGGGCCATCGTCGCCGCCGTTCTCGTCGCCGGGCACGTCGAGCCAGTAGGCTTCCTTGGTCGTGTCGGCGCCATTGCGCGTGTAGCCGAGCAGCTCGCCGTCGACTTTGATGGGCGCCAGCCCGGCAACCTGAATTTGCGGTGGCATAATATCAACCCTCTCGTCCTATTGGCAATCGTTGTGCACGATTCGGGTAAAACGGCCGGCATCGCTCCGGGAGCAAATTCAGCCGGTTGTACGTGGTCACGTGGGGGCCGTCGATTTCGGGGACCGTGGCGTCCAGGTTGGCCGGCACCTGGAAGAGCCGCTCGCCTTTGCGTAGCCGATCCAGGTACGCTTCCGCGGCCTCCATGGCCCGCTGGTATTCCTCGGACGTGAACTTGTCGAGTCGCCGGCCCATCAGGAACACGACGGCCAACTCGCAATTGATCCTCTTCAGCAGTGCGAGACTGCTACCAACGAGGGCTAGCAGATCGTCCTCGCTGTAAATCCGGCCGTTGAGGCAGGCGGCGAGAATCCGACCGGCGCCATCGTCCAGCGCGGCGGCGATACGCGGATCCGATCCGGCCTCGGCGTCCGAAACGGGGATTCCCGAATCGGACGCCAGGTCACGAATCAGCCGCGCGTCGTACCGCGCCGCGAGGTCCTCGAAGTCCGCAAATGCCATGCGATGGAGACTCCTGGGCGGCTCCGCCCTCCTGGGCGACTCTTACGCCGCGTTGGTGAACAGGATGCCCGAGGCCGGCGCGACGACCGAAGCGGCGATGTTTTCGACCACGCGCCCAGTGACTCGGCGGTTGTTGACGTCCTTCAGGGTCTCGACCGACATCTCCTCCTGGGCGAAGATCACGCACGTGGAGAAGTTCGGGGCATCGGCCACGCCCACCAGGCCGCCGGGACGGGCACACATGAAGGGCGTTGCGGTCGGCAGGATTTGGCTCCGGGCCGTGGTGGCGCCCTTGCGCGTGGTGACCTTGCGGGTCTTCTCCACCACGATCGGGAACCCGTACAGCTTGTCGGGCAGGCCGTACATCGTGTTGCTGCCGGCCATCTCGCCGCGCACCTGGGCGAGGGCCTCGGGGCTGCCCTTGATGTAATCGACGATCTCCTGGCTCTGGGTCAGGCGGGCGGCCATGGCGGAGTTGATCACGACCATCAGATCGTCGAGGTCCACCGCGGCGAGCGTGTCGTCGAGGATGATCTCGGCGGCGGCCTGGAGGCTCCGCTTGATGTCCTGCCGGGCCGTGGTGCTCTGCTCCCACGTTCCCAAGTTGCCGGCCAACCCGGTGACGTCGATGATGTGAGAGGCATCGTAATTGGCCGCGTTGGTCAGTGCCGTGATGGCAAGCTGAGTCCGCGCGGTCATCGCCTGGCGGGCCTTGATCGAGGCATGCTGGGCGAGAATGTTCCACGAGGCTTGATCGACCGTCAGGTCGCCGAGTTGGAACGGATAGGCCAACCGCTCGGTCCGGAAGGGGAACCACTCGAACCCTTCGGTCCCGTCCACCCCGGTCGGGGCTTCCTGGCCGTCCGGCCAGATGAAGTTCCGCAGGTCGGTGTAGACGATCCGGCCCGCCTCCTCAATGGTCATGCGGAGGAAGTAGCCCGCGACGGCCTTCACCGGCACGATCTGGACGTACTTGTTCACCGCGAACTTGGCGATGTTCCTCGCGAAGTCCACGACCATCTTGTTCGATGCGTCGTGATCGCGAATGAACGTGTTATAGGCACTTGGGTATGCAGCGGGCATGGATTGTTTTCCTCGTCCAGGCTACCTCCCGCTTTGATTGTCAGTTTGATTTCGCGTGGGCGTGCGAAATGGTCGTTTGGTCTGGTTGCTGAATGGGTTTGCTGGCGAATTACGTCAGGGCCGGCCGGGTGTCGCGCATGCTGAGCACCTGGACCGGGACCAATTCACCGGCCGCCCCGGCAGACTCAAGCGCCACAGCGCCGATGTTCTGGCGGTCCGTGCCCGTGGTGGCGATCGCGACGGCCTTGCCGTCCGCGTCCGCCTTCAGCCGCGTACCGCGACCGAACGCCTCGCCGGCCTCCACGAGGGCGTAGTCGCCATCGCCGAACAGCCGGAAATACTGGCCGGTCCGCGCGGCGTAATGGTCGGACACAAGATCGTTCAGCGGCGGGTAGCTGCCACCCTCCTGGCTGACACCGATGATCGGCGCGTTGGCCGTCGCCTGCAGGCCGGTACGATCGGCCGAGCTGGAGAGCATGACAAACCGGCACGGGCGAATATCGCCACCGGCTCGCAGGTGGGGAGACGTGTTGGGCATGGTGGAAATCCTTGTGAGGGTTCAGGTTTCAGGTTTTTGGTGTCAGGCGTGGAGTATTGGTTGCACGGTGTCTTGCGTAAGGTCAGGCTTACTCGGGGAGCGTCTTGCCTGCTCGCAGGGCTTCCAGGGCGGTTCCGTAATCGTAGGGCAGTCCTGCCGTTGCCCGCCGTTCACACCACGCCCGCGCCTGGTCGGAATGCTCCTTGCTGTACCGCTCCCGAGCCGCGCCGGCACCGGGTCGGTTGGGCGCGGTGTCGGCTGCCCGCTGGGCCTGGGGGGTGAAGGTCGGGATTTGCTCCCCGATCGGAATCGGCTTGTAGTTTTCCTCGATCGCCTGGACGTGTTCGCTGAACTGATCATCGTTCATCCGGCCGTACCGGCATCGCTCGACTTCGCGATCGAGGTCGAAAGCGTACATCGACCGGCGTTCGGCCAGCAGACTGTACCGCTCGGCGTCGATCCGGGCGCCGCGTTCCTGCTCGACCTGGCTGTGCGTGCGTTCGAGCCGCTGCTTCATCGCATCGAGTTCGCGCCGGAGGGCGAGCACCTCGCCGTTCCGCTGGTACTTCTGCGGTGGCCGGGCGGTCTGGTACTCGCCGGCCGCATCCGTCTCATCATCAGCGGCGCCCGTCCCGTGCGGTCCGAGCGTACCCTCGACGTCGGCCGCCGCCGGGTTGCCTTCGTCGCCGGGATCCACGTCGCCGGCCTCATAGTGCTTCCGGCGACCCTTGCGCCGCTTCCGACCGCGAACGTACTCCTCGATTTCATCGTCTTCGAGATCAAGTTCGTCCAGAGCGGCGTAGCGGCGCATCCGTTCACGATCCTGGTCGGCATCGGGAGCCTCTGGCGGAATATCGCCGGACGGAGGGCCAACCTCAGGCGCGGGCGAAGGCGGCATTGCGGGTGATTCCCCTCCGGGAGCCGCGGGCGGCGCATCGGCTGGTGTCGCCGGGAGTCCATTCGGCGGCTCGCCCGGAGGGGTCGCGCCGGGAGGTTGCGGCGCCATGCCGGCCGGTTCGGCCGGAGGTGGAGTCGGCTCGGGACCAAAGGTCGCGTTCGTGCCGGCGTTCTGGTCGATCGGGTCCGACAGCGTCTTTCCTTCATCCTCGGGTGGCCGCTTGTCCGGGGAAACGGGCTTCAGCGGAACACTCTCCGCATCGAGTTGCTTGCAGGCGACGTCTGGTTTCACCAGCACACCGGGAGCATCGGCATCGGCCAGCGATACGAGTTCCTTAACGCGCAGGCCGCGATACCGGCCCGCGCCTTCGTCGAAGCTGTCGGCAAAGGCGAACGAATCCTGCTCCCATGTCAGCAACGACGTCCCATCCCGTATCGCTCCGAGCAAAACGGCCGGATCCTTCAGGCGCGGCAAGTAGGGATAGCGAGCAAAGTCTTCGGCAAGCTGCTTGACCGCAACATGGTCGCCGCGCCAGAGCGGCACGCGGTCCAACTCCATGCGCAGTCGGGTAGCGGCGAAGCCGGTGAGCAGCAGTTCGTCGCTGCGCAGCCTCTTGCTCGCACGCACGGCCAGGGCGTCCTGCCCCGAAAGCTTTACCGCTTCCCACGTAACCGGCGCCTGCGGCGACGACTGCACGGGCACCAGCAGCCACAGGTAGGTTTCCGGAATGCGGGCAGTGACGGCGCCGTCGGCGGCGGCCTTCTGGGTCTCGGCCTGTTTGACCTGGAGCGGGGTCAGGTCCAACTGCTCCTTTTCGGTGAGGATCGACTCCCACGCCAAATACTTGCGGGTCGCTTCGTCCAGGTCTTGCAGCCGGGTCTTGTCGGCTGCCATGAAAACCAGTGTGTTCTGATACAACCGGGGCGTATTGCCTTTTGACGCCAGGATTGCCTTCGCGGCGATTTCGGCCGCGCTGTTGAGCCCCTTGCTGTAGGTGTGTTCGACCGACAACACCACCAGCCTGGCGTCGAGGTCGTCGGGTACGTCCTGCCCCGACTGCGGCATGGGGTGAATCCGGCTGAAGTCGCCCGTTTCGCGCAGGTTCTCCCGCAAGCGGCCGTCGAGTTCCTGAACCACCTTGTCCGGCTCGCGTTTGAACTGTTCGGCCCGGTCCTCCGCCATCTTCGTAACGGTCGGCTGGGTGGAATACCAGTATCGCGGGCCGTCCTGATAAAGGAAGGTTGCCGCTCCGGCCAGTCGGCGCAGCGCATCGCCGAACACGGCGGGCGATTCGCCCGGCATGACGCAGCCCAGCTTCACCCGCCGGTCCTCGATGCCGCGGTGGGCCGCCGTCGAGGTGGGCGCCGATCCGAGGTAAATCGCCCGGGCCACGCGCCGGCAAGCCGACAGCTTGCCAAGGTTGGGAACTTCGCCGTCCATGCGCAGGGGCAAGGAACTGGAGCCGTCCACGTCCTTCTCGATGACCGGCACCCAGTTGTCCGAAAGGTACCGCGTCAGCTCGAACTGCACGCGCGGATCGTCGATCGCGACGTTCGCCGGGAGGATGAGCGGGTTCTTGTCGCCCTTTTCCCACAGGCTGTGAATCACCGCCGCCATCAGGCGCAGCACGCCGCGGGTGCGCTGGAACTTCACCAGGGTGGACCAGTCGGTATACAGCCGGTCGAATATCTCCGGGTGGATCGGGTAGGCCGCCTTGATGCGTTTTTCGTACTCGGCATCGCGACATTCGGGCGGGAACTCCTGGTGCTGCGCCCGGTAGAAGTCGGAGAATGCCCGCGCCACGACGTCGCGGTCTTTGAACTGTGCCGGGTCGTTCATGGGCTGAAACAGCCGCCGGCGCACGATCTCGAACCCTTCCTCGGCACTGGCCGGCCGCCACGACGATTCGATGCGCCCGACCACGTTGCGGAGCCGGTCCAACGCCTCGCGCCCCCGCCGGCCGCCCACCTCGACGTCGTCGGCCTGGGCGTGGGGCGAGCCGGTCGTGTCGGAGGCCGGCAAACTGATGACCAGCAGGCAGTTGTTGGCCAACTTGACCGACTCGGTCAGTACCTGCGCGAAGGTAAACTGCGTCTCGAAGCCGCCGCCGGGCAGGTCGCTCTGATCGTGAAGCTGGCGCGCGTAGGCCACCCACTCGTCAATCAGGATCAGGCACGGCCCGTACTCGACGAACAGCTCGCGCAGCACGTCGCCGGGGCTCGTTGCCTTCCGGTCGTCGGCCGCAACGCGGTCGAACGCCTTCTTGCCGCCAAGCTGCCACGCCAGTTCGCCCCACAGCGTGCGCACGACGGTTCCGTCGGGCTTGGTAACCGGGTTGCCGGGCGAAATCTTGTTGCCCACCAGCACCACGCGACGCACGGCCGGCAGCTTCTTCACGCCGGCCTCCTGCATCACGGCGTCGATGCCCGGCAACTCGGTTGGGGGAATGCCGGAAAACAGGTGATACTCGGCCAGCATCGAGTGGGTCTTGCCGCCGCCGAAATTGGTCTGAAGCTGGACCACCGGGTCGCCGCCGAGGCCCGACAGGCGGCGCACCGCGCCCACCAGCATCGACTTGAGGCTATCGGTCAAGAAGGTCCGGCGGAAGAACTCGACCGGATCGCGGTATTCGTCGGTTCCCTGGCCCAGGTGGACCTGCCACAGGTCGGCGGCGAACTCGGCCTGCTGGTAGCGGCCGCTGGCCACGTCCTTGTGCGGGGTCACCACCTCGCGCCACGGTTTCAAGTTTCCCGCGGCGGCGCTTTCAATGGCGGTGCCGGCCGTCTTGCGCTTTTCGCGCCGCACCTGCTCGTCGAAACGCAACCGCAACAACTCCATTTTGATCGTCTCGATCTCGGCGGCCTGAGGCGCCGACACCGCGGTGAGCAACCGACCGGCCGAGTCGAGCGCCCGGTAGGCGTTGTCGCCGGAGAACGCCTCCTGGTGCGCCCACTTGTTGCGATGCTCGCGCAATTCGCTCACCAGGCTGCGTTCGGTGTGCCCGAGGGTCTGGCGAAACACTTCGTTCCACGAGTCCCACATGACCTTCAGCAGCACGGCCGCGTCCCACTGGCCGATGGGCTTGCGGGCGCTCAGGCGGTCGCCGCCGATCAGCCGCGCCGCCTCGTCGGCTGCGCGATCCTGGTAGGCGTTCTTCAACTCGCGCTCGACAAACGGCCCGAGGCCGGCCTTCAGCAGCTCCATCGCCTTGCCGACGCGGTCGTGGTTGGTGATGGCCATGGGTTATCCCTCCTCGTCATGGGTGAACATTCGGGTTTGCTCCTCGCGCGACGCGCCGGCCAGCCGGACGATTTCGGGCCAGCTTTGCACCACGCCGTTGTAGGCTAGCGCCTCGGCCGCGCGCTTCTTGCGTTCGCACATGGTATAGAGGCGGTAGCACAGTTCGCGGGCGATCTCGGCCTCGGCCCCGAGCCGGGCCACCAGCGCCCCCGCCGCGCTTTCGCCGCCCGATTCCAGGACGCGGATCAGGTGATGCACCATCTCCCAGACGGTCAGCCGCCGGTCGGTGCGCGG
>JAVEUP010000075.1:0-35807 GCA_034005525.1 Thermoguttaceae bacterium
GCAATCTTGTTCGGTTCGGCTCCATCCATGCCCCATAAGAAACACCAAACCCGCCCTCCGAGTCAACACCATTTTCACGGGGTTATTGAGAACTTACCCGATATTCCCCCCGGGAGAAATGCCGAATATTGCCGGGTTGTTGTGATCGGTCGTGCCGGCACCGTGGTAGATGGTGTTCGTGGCAGCGTTGAAACCCGCGTAGACGTCCGCTGCCTGCGCCGGGGTTAACTGCTGGGTCCCCAGATCGTACGATATCGTGACGATCCCTCCGCTCTCCGGCGATGCTATCGTTGGGCCGACCCAGAGAACCTCGTAGGTGCTTGCGCCAGTGGAACGGGCGAGGAAGGGTTGGACGTTTCCAACATTCCCGCTTGCCTTGTACTGGAAACTCACGACGTCGTAGGCAACGCCGGCCGTCAAGTCTGGATGGATGGCCTTGTCGATGTTCAACCGCGAGCCGGTACTATCCAGGCTCGTCGCCGGCGACAGACCGGCGCCTGCGCCGACCTGGATGACGGAAGCATCGACTGCCAAACTCGCGTGGAGACAGAAAGCGAGCGTCACCACGGCGGAAGGAACACATAGACACGAACGAGGAATAACCATTGCCATCTCCCCAAGATAAGACACGGCCACTTCCCATCCTCCGGGCGTGCCGCCGGGTCTGCACCTCTACCCTGCATGCACGGGTGCCGCCACGGGCAACCCGAGTACCAGTGCACGAGCGAGTATGCTCACTATGTGCCGTACTTGCGTTCCTGACAACAGGCAACGCATTTGCCGCCGGCAGGCCAACTGCCAGCATGGCTCCCAGCCTACCATGCGCCGGCAACGAATGCAAGCGAGTGGACAGAACTACCACAGTCCGGGGGGACTCAGCATAACACTGCGAAATCTTGGCCGTCCAGGCGGCCATCAGTGCATCCGTCGCCTACGGGCCCTCAAAGCAGAACACCGAACTGGATTCCTTTCTGATCGTCCGCCTCCGAAAGCTGTCAAGACCGCAAGAGTCTTCGACGGGAATACTATACGCCTGTACCCTTGCGCCTTCCGGCAACTGCCTATTCCGGGAACGCTCCGACCGTGCGGTACATGCGGGTTTCCCAGGTCGTGATGCCGGTATACGGGCCGCCCAGCCAGAGGACCTTGAACTCGGGGTGATGGTTCCAGGGGATGTAGGCCTTGAATACCTTCGACGGCTGCTCCGGGTCGAGCCGCGATACATCGTGCTTCTTGCGCCATGTGCCGTCCCGTTGACGCGACCAGATTTCGATCACGAACCGCTTGCTGTGCAGCGGAGGCAGCTCGCGGCCCAGCACCACTTCGCGCGGGTTTTCGTGGTTGAGCATGATCATGCTGTCATATCCTTCCCGTTGCCCTTCATAATGGTGTAGGGCGAATTGGCGTCCTTCCGGGCCAGCAGCGGGAAGGGCTGATGGACGAACGTCTCGCCGTCGTCTTCGGAAATGCTCACGCCCCAAACCCGGCCGCCCGGCTCGCCCTCCATGGCCCGGCGGCGGCAGAACAGGTAGATGCGGCCCTCGTCGGCCAGGTAGACCGGCTGCGGATAGCTGTAGCCCCCGCGCGGCGACCGGTTCGCAAGCGACCGCTCCGGCCCGAACGCCGAAATGTCCTCCGGTTCCTTCGAGATGAACCAGCGGAACGTGTCGTCGGTGTGCGCGCAGACGAACGCGATGATTCGCCCGTCCGGCCGCACGTGGACAATCGTTTGTGCGTGATCGCTGCTATTGCCGTGCTCGCGCAGGAACGTCGCTTCGTACTCGTTTCGGTTGTGGTCGTAGCTGGCGATATAGGCGTGCCCGGCGCTGGTCACGAACCCGAAATAGGTCTTGTCCTCCTTGCCCGCGTGGCGGATAGCCGTCGGCCGGTGCGGCCAGGTCCACGCGGCGGTCAGGTTCTCAAGGACGGGCGTTATACGAGGCATACCCTGCGGAGCCGTCGCCTCTCCTGCCCGTGCGTTCGCGGACAGCACGACGGCAGCGAGGAAGACGGGCCTAATGACGGAGTGTACAGGGTGCATGACGACTCCTCTTGCTCTTGGAGGACCTTTTTTCACGACCTGCGTTGCGACAGCGCGAGGACGGCATAATCGCTGAACCCCGGCACGTCAATTTGCCATGGCCCCCCGGCTTGCTCGCGTATGGCCAGGGGCTGCGGTTGGCGGTCTTCCATGGGGGCCGAGAACGTGCCATCGATCGGGCCGAAGACGTCTACGCCCATCTCAACGCGCACGCCCTGCGGCACCGGCTCGGGCGCATAGTTCAGCAAGTGGACGGTTACTTGCCCGTCGGCCCGCTTCACCTCGGCGAAGACCGTCTCGGGCGCCTCGATGCGGATGGCAGGCGACCAGACCTTGGCAAGGTCGCCTAGCAGGCGGCGCCCGCCGTCGCCGGGCGCCTCGACGCGAATGGTCCAGCCGGCGCCGCGCACGGGCGCCGTGTCGACCGTCTCGCGGCGGATCGCGTTCTTGCACCCGGCAAGCGCGGCCAGCGGATTGGCTCGGCGCTGACGGTACCACTGGTCGTACTCGCCGGACCGCCCCGTAACGATCAGCGGGCCACCGCGCTGGGCGAACCGGAGCAGGGCCGACAATTCGGCATCGGAAAGGCACGTTTGGTCGCACACCAGCAGCACTTCACAGCCGGACGGTATTTCCAGTTCCGTCGCGGCCTCGGTGGGCAGCAGGCCATAAGGAACGTGATTGCGCAGCAAGATTTCCTCGGCCACCAGCAGCGCACGATGCGCCCGCTCGGAAAACAGGATCGATTCTCGCGAATACAGCAGGCGCACCGGTGCATAACTCGGCAGCTTCAGGCCCTCGCGGCCGGCATCCACCGCTTCGTTGAACTTGCGCAGCAGTGGCCGGCGGAACTCGACAAGCTCGCGCGACACCATGTCGGGATCGGCCCGCATGACGGTTCGGTCGATGGGAATGCCGCCGAAGGCCGCGTTCTCCATGAGGTTCAATACGTATTTCGCTTCCGCGTCGGGTGAGATGCCCGCGTCGCTGTCGCTCAGCGCCAGGATGTGCGTATCGAGGGCGCCGGCCAGCTTCATCTCGCGGACGCGGTTGATGATTGAGCCGTCGCTCAGCCCGGGTTCGTTTCCCGACTGGGAGACGAACAGATCGAAGCAGTCGCGCAGGTCCGTGGGAATCAGCGCGGTGCTGCCGGCCATGTCGGCCCGGCGGATGGCCGCAATGTTGCCGCTCATAATGGCCGATGGTTTGCACGACTTGCCCACTTCGTACAGCCGGCGGAACAGGGCCGTGAGCCGCCCACAACGGAAGGTCAGCCATCGCTGGGCAATCGGGTCGCGCAATTCGCCGTAGCGGGCCGGCGGAGGAGGAAGCACGTGCTCAACGGTGGGAATGCCGAACAGCCTTTCGGGATCCGGCTCGCGGGCAAGGTAGTCGCGGAACAGGCCGACGCATCGGGGGCAGTAGCAGGCCGGCGCGAAGCAGTTGTCGAACATGATGCCGTCGAACCCGCCCTCGGTCAATGCAATCCGGACCATGCGGGCAAGGTACGGTTCGAAGCCGGGCGCGTTGATGCACGGCAGCCAGCGGAAGTAGCTGCTGCCATGATAGGTCCGCTTGCGGCCGTTTTCGTCGACCGCGGCCCAGTCGGCCAGATCCGATATCTCGGCCTGCATGATCTCGTAGTACAGCGTCGAAAACTGAACGTACGCCAAGACGCGAACGCCGTGCTTATGGCAGTTTGCGACGAACCGCTTCACATTGGGGAAATCCTTCGATTCATGCTGCCAGCCCATGCCCTTGTAGAATCGGCAGTGAAGCATGTTCAGCCCGAGTTCCTCCATGAGTCGAGGGCAGTCTTCGCTGTCGAACCACTGGTGCCAATCCTCCAGCCACAGCGCACTGCCTTCAATGCCGCCGGTAGACGGCCCGCCGATTCGCCGGTACATGGCAATCGGCTCGTGGTTGCCGAAGGTCCACCGGCAGTCGAGCGGATCGAGGTCGACTGCCGCCTTCGAACCGGATTGGGCCGAACCGGGTTCACCGGCGGCACGGTTATTCAACATTCCGCCGGCCAGAAGGCCGGCACCGGCAACTCGGAGGAAATCGCGCCGGATCAGTCGGGCGGTGTCGGGCATGGCTTGCTCCGGGAGGGTTGACGGGAAGGCGATTGTGCTCGTTCAGCCGAGTATAAGCAGGCGGAGAGCCGGGGGCAAGTGTCGCCAAAGGCGTCCGTGTCCAGACTCGGCCGCCGCCAGACGACCGCTGGAGTCCCGCCTTCAGGCGGTTCATTTCTTTCCGGCTGAAGCGTAAGCGTTCACGCGCCGGTGTCGCAGGCTGTTTTCTCCGCTGCATGCGAAGGGGACAGTCCCATTTTCGCGGCCGGACCCGTTGATCCATGGGGCAGATTCCCCTTGGTGCCGCGAAAATTGGGACAGTCCCCTGTGAACGGTTACACCGAAGCCGGGACTCCAGCAAGACCTACGGCTTGACAGGATGCGTAGGATACAGTTCGATGGATGCAACACTTCAGACGAATGACGCAACCGGCCTTATGCAAGAAGGGAAAAAGGGGAAAGGGGAAAAATGGAAAAAAGGAAGGATTGATGTGGAAACACCTCGTCTTATCCTTGTTCTGCCTTATCCGATATTTCCCCCTTTCCCCTTTTTCCTTCCTTACACGGCGATTCATTCGGCTGAACGGTTACCGATGAACATGTTCGGGGCCGTCTTCTCCGCTGCATGCGAAGAAGGCAGTCCCCCGGAAATGGTTTGGGCCGCTTGAGCGGTCTTTCGCAAAAGACTACGCGCCGAGGTTTCACAATGCGACGCATTTGGTTGGCAATTCGGGTGTTCTTTCTCGTTCTGTTTCGCCGCGAGGTGGCAGAAGCGGTCGAGGCGGCGTTGGAGGGGCGGGCTGCCCCACCGCGGGCCCCGGTGGCGCCGGCGGAAGTCCAGACGCCGAAAGGGCCGGCGCCGGCCAAAGCGCCGCAGCGGAGCGAAGCCCTCACGCTGTTGGCCGCCCTGCAACGGGAGGCCCGGTTCGTCGATTTCGTCGAGGAGCCGCTGGACGACTACACCGACGCCCAGGTGGGCGCCGCAGCGCGCGACGTCCACCGCAACTGCCGCGCCGTGCTGCAAAGGCTATTCGCGCCGCAACCGTTGCTGGGCGATGCGGAAGGATCCGAAGTCGAGGTGCCGCGCGGCTTCGACCCCGGCCGCTACCGGCTCGTCGGCCAGGTCACCGGTGAACCGCCCTTCCGCGGCCGCCTGGCGCACCCCGGCTGGGAGGCCGCGAAGTGCGACGTTCCAAGCTGGTCGGGCGGCAAATCGGCCGTGAAGGTAATCGCGCCGGCAGAGGTCGAATTGTAGAATGGATCATCGCATGGCAACGCAGTACGTTATTGGAATCGACCTGGGCACCACAAACTGCGTGCTCGCGTACGCGCCGCTTGTCAGCGACGTGCCGGAGGTCCGCCTGCTCGATATCCCCCAGCTTGTGGCCGCCGGCACGATCGAGTCGCGGCAGTCGCTTCCGTCGTTTCTGTATCTGGCCAGTCCCCACGAGACCACCGGCGGCGCGCTCGATTTGCCCTGGGCAACGGGGCAGACGTTCGCCGTGGGCGAATACGCCCGCCGGCAGGGCGCCGAGGTGCCGGACCGGACCGTCGTGGCCGCCAAGTCGTGGCTGTGCCACAGCCGGGTCGACCGGCATCAGCCGATCCTTCCGTGGGGCGCGCCCGGCGAAGTGTCCAAGATTTCGCCGGTGACCGCAACGCAGCGTTACCTGGAGCATCTGCTGGGCGCCTGGCGCGCGGCCATGCCCGACGCGCCGATTGCCCAGCAGCGCGTCGTGCTCACCGTGCCCGCCTCGTTCGACGCCGCCGCCCGCGAACTGACGCGCGAGGCCGCGCTGGCCGCCGGACTGCCGGACGATTTCGTGCTGCTCGAAGAGCCGCAGGCGGCCGTGTACGCCTGGCTGGCCGCCCCCGGCGAACGCTGGCGCCGCGACCTCGGCGTCGGCGACCGCCTGCTGGTGTGCGACGTGGGCGGGGGCACCACCGACTTGACGCTGGTGGGCGTGACGGAGGAAGCCGGCGAATTGCAGTTGCAGCGCATTGCCGTGGGGAATCACCTGCTCGTGGGCGGCGACAACATGGACCTCGCCCTGGCGCACTTCGTTGCCGGCCTGTTCGCCGAGCAGGGCATGCAACTCGACCCCTGGCAGTCGGTGGCCCTGTGGCACTCCTGCCGTGCCGCGAAGGAGGCACTGCTCGCACCCGCCGATTCCACGCAGTCGCGTGCAACGCACCCGGTTTCCGTGCTCGGGCGCGGCCGAAAGCTGATTGGCGGGACGGTCACCGTCGAGGTCGAGCGGCAGGCCGTCAGTGATTTGCTCATGGAGGGATTCTTCCCGCGAAGCCGGATTGACGAGTTGCCTGCGCGGCAGCGGGTCAGCGGGTTCCGGGAGATCGGGCTGCCGTTCGAGGCCGACACGGCCGTAACCCGGCACCTGGCCGCGTTCCTCGGCGCCCACGCCGGCGAGGCCGACCAGGAGGCCGTGCGACCGAGTCACGTACTGTTCAACGGCGGCGTCTTCAAGGCCGAGCCTTTCCGCCGGCGGCTCTTGGACGTGCTGGGCGAGTGGTTCGGCGCAGGCGAGGATGCACCGCGCGCACTTGCCGGCGAGCACGACCTCGATTGCGCGGCTGCGAAAGGCGCCGCCTACTACGGCTGGGCCAAGCAGGCCGGCGGCGTGCGCATTCGCGGCGGCACGGCCCGCGCGTATTACGTCGGCATCGAGACGGCCGGCCTGGCCGTGCCGGGCGCCCCGCGGCCGTTGCGGGCGTTGTGCGTCGTGCCGTTCGGCATGGAGGAAGGCACGGAGGCCGACGTGCCCGGCGGCGAGATCGGTCTGGTGGTAGGCGAGCCGGCCCACTTCCGCTTCTTCAGCTCGCCCACGCGCAAGGAGGACCGGCCGGGCGACATGCTGGCCCATTGGAGCCCCGACGAATTGGCCGAGACCGACCCGCTCGAAGCCACGCTCCCACTTGATGAAGCCATTGACGAGCCTTACGTACCGGTGACGTTCCGTTCCCGCATTACCGAACTCGGCGTCTTCGAACTTTGGTGCGTCAGCACGCAAAGCAATAAGCAATGGAAGCTGGAGTTCAGCGTCCGCGAGGAAGGCCAGGGGGCCGAGTGACCCGATGAAGGGTGGGCGGGTGTGCGGGTGGGTGGTCCATTGTTGCGGCGATGCACGTTTTCTGCTACGATTCTGCCGTAGTGGAAAGTGGTATCCGCAGGTTTCTGTTCAGGCAGCATACTGCGGAGCATGTCCGTGCACGCGAACACCAGGAGAAGCTGTATGCGAGTCGGTGGGTACTCAGTCAGGTTGTGGTTTTCGCTGGCATTGCTGGCGATCGCAGGCTCCGCGCGGGCGGAGACCGCCGCCGAGGCTTACGCACGCGGCAACACGCTGCTTCGGCAAGGCGAGTTTCAGCAAGCGATCGGCGCTCTTGCGCAAGCAGCGCGCACGGAGCGCGGAAATCAGGAATACTTGTCCCGATACATGATGGTCCGGCAGATCATGCAGCTTCAAGAGGGCCTCGAAACCGAAACCAATCCTGCGCGTTGGGAGTATTCCGCCAGGGCCCTGGAGCATTTCTACCGAACCGAGCGGATGCATGACGAGGCCCTGGCTCTCAGCCGGAGGAAGTTCGAACGGCTGCAAGATGCCCGGTCGGCCGCCACGCTGGCTGAAACGCAGCTTGCCATGAGCAAGCCGGCCGACGCGCTGGCAACGCTCGAGAGCCTCGGCGATGAAAAGGCAACACCGGCCACGAAGTCGCTGCAGGCGATTGCCCTGGCGCACCTCGATCGAATGGAGGAGGCCAGGCAGGTGGCTCAAACCGTGGAGCTTCCCGAACAGACGGGCCCCGGCGTCCTGTACTCGGCCGCGCGAATGTATGCCGCGACGGGTTCCTCCGATCGTGCCGTCGAGACGCTCCGGCGCTGCTTCGAGCAGGTTCCCGCCGGCCAGCTTGATGCGTTCAAGGATCATGCGCGAAACTGCGCCGACTTCGCCAACCTGGCGCCGACCGCCCAATTCGCGTCGGTATTGAAGACCGCGTCGAAGATCCCGGAATCGAAGTGCAGCGGCGGCACCACGTGCGCCGGCTGCCCGATGCGCGGTAAATGCCCGTCGTCGCAATAGAGCTTGTTATGACCAAATCGCGACGCGTCGTTCAATTTGCATTCCTGGCTCTGACTCTGGCGGGCGTGTTCCTGCTCGGCGCGAATTGCGAGCTTTGGTGCCCGTTCGGCGGGGTCGAGGCGCTGCACGAGTACTTCACCGAGGGCACCATGCTGTGCTCGCTGGGCATATCGAACTTCTACCTGCTCGGCGGCGTGCTGGCCATGACGCTCCTACTGCGGCGGGCCTTCTGCAGCCACGTGTGCCCTGTCGGCACGGTTTCTGAATGGCTTGGCAAGGGCAGCGCAGCGGCAAGACTGCCGCAATTGCGCATAAGCGGCGGCGTGGATCGGGCAATGGGATTGCTGAAGTACGTCGTGCTGGGTCTGGTCTTGTGGGCCACGTTGTCGACACGCGAACTGGCCTTCCGCGGCGCTTGTCCGGCGTATGCACTGATCAGCCGCCACGGAACGGACATTACCGCGTGGGCCTACGTGGTCGCCGGCGCGATTGTGCTGGTTTCGCTCGTTGTGGTGCTTCCGTTCTGCCGCTGGTTCTGCCCTCTGGCTGCCGTGCTCAACCCCCTTTCCCGCGTCGGTCTGGCGCGAGTGAAACGCGAGGGCGTCTCATGCGCCGACTGCGGCCGCTGCGCCGATGTTTGCCCAATGGCGATCGCCGTGGACCAACTGCCCCAGGTGACGGCGGCTCGATGCACCTCCTGCCTCAGTTGCGTCGAGGCGTGCCCGAAAGCTCGCGACGGCGCACTACGGTGGGGTCCGCCCGGCTGGTTGGGCGCCCGGTGGTCGCAGGCCGTGCTGTTAGGCGTGGTGGGCATGTGCCTGGGAGCGGCGGCGGCAGCCGCGTACATGGTGCCGCTGCCTTCCTACGTGAAGTCGCACGGTACGCCGCCTGCGGAAACCGCCACGGTTGAGATGCTGGTTTCCAACCTGAACTGCCGCGGGCGGGCGAACCTGTTGTTCTGGTACCTTGAACGGGACGATATGTATCAGCTTGGCAGCACGGTGCCCAACGAGTCCAGGTACGTCAAGCTCGAGGCCTGGCCCGGTCCCGACTGGGCGCGAATCCGGGTGACCTTCGATCCGGCTGCCGCCGATGCCGACACCGTGCGGCGCGCCGTCACGGAGCCCTACTTCAATCTGCGGGGCGACCAGCTCGAAACGCGTTGGATGGAACCGCCGTTTGGCATTGAAGGATACGATCCACTTGCGGCAGACCTCGACGGCCTAGATTCTCACGATTAGGAGCCCCTGGCAGGACCTCGGAGAATTGCCCGACGCGTGGGTGAACCCGGATGCTGAGACATCCGGAACCACCCACCCTACGCCTGAATCCTCACGATTAACACACTCAGTTATCAAGGAGTCTTCCGATGCCCGAAAGAACCACACGACGCCGTTTCCTTGCCGCCGGGGCCGCGACTGCCGGCAGCCTGGCCTTTGCCGCGCCCGCCGTCCACGGGGCTGAAAAGACCAAGAAGTACCGCACCGCCCTGATCGGCAGCGGTTGGTGGGGAATGAACATCCTCAACTGCGCCATCGAAGCGGGCCAATCCGATGCCGTCGCCTTGTGCGACGTCGACCGGAACATGCTGGCGAAGGCCGCCGCGAGCGTCGAAGAGAAGACCGGGAAAGAGCCGAAGAAGTACGCCGACTACCGCGAGATGCTCGAGCGCGAGAAGCCCGAAATCGTCATCGTCGGCACGCCGGACCACTGGCACGCGCTGAACACGATCGACGCCGTGAAGGCCGGAGCGCACGTGTACGTGGAGAAGCCCATCAGCCATACAATCGGCGAGGGCATCGCCATGGTCAACGCGGCGCGCGAGGCCGAGCGGGTGGTGCAGGTGGGCACGCATCGGCGCGTGTCGCCGCATAATATGTCGGCCATGGAGTTCCTCAAAGGCGGCAAGGCGGGGCAAATTGGCATGGTCCGGTCGTTCGTCCTCTACGGCGGCGGGCCCGGCGAACCCACGCCCGACAGCGACCCGCCCGAGGGCCTCGATTGGGATATGTGGTGCGGCCCGGCGCCGCTGCGGCCGTTCAACAGCCGCATTCATCCGCGAGGGTTCCGCCAGTTCCTCGACTACGCCAACGGCCAGCTTGGCGACTGGGGCATCCACTGGATGGACCAGATTCTCTTCTGGTCCGAGGAGCAATGGCCGAAGAGCGTCCATTCGGTCGGTGCGCGGCACATCCGGCGCGACAATACCGACACCCCTGACACGCAGGTGGTCAACTTCGAGTTCGACTCGTTCACCGCCGTGTGGGAACACCGCTATTTCGCCGGCAACAACGCCGAGAAGCACAACGTCGGCTGCTACTTCTACGGTACCGGCGGTACGTTTCACCTGGGCTGGCGGGACGGCTGGACCTTCTACCCGGTGAACCCCAAAGCTCCCACTGAGCATGAGGAGCCGCAATTGCACGAGCCCGACGCCCAGAACATCCCGGAACTCTGGGCCGATTTCCTCAAGTGCATCAAGACGGGCGAGCGACCCGTATGCGACATCGAGAAAGGTCACCGCTCCACGACGATGAGCCTGCTGGGGATGCTCTCGATGAAGCTGGGGCGCAGCGTGCAATGGGACGGCAACCGGCAGAGGTGCGTCGACGCCGCCGGCGCGCTCGATGCCGAAGCCAACGCCCTTCTCACGCGCGAATACCGGGCGCCGTGGAAGTACCCGGAAGTGTGACGTCCCCGCGGTAACCGTTCTCAGGGGGACTGTCCCAATTTTCGCGGCCACAGGGGAATTTGCCCATTGGGTCAACCGCTCCGGCCGCGAAAATGGGACTGTCCCCTTCGCATGCAGCGGTGAAAACAGCCTGCGCCACCGACCTGGTAAAGCTAACTCTCCACGACGCTTGTAGTCTCGCAGCAAGAGAAAGGCGGATGGACGAACCGTGCGCCCGGGTTCGTCCACGCCAACCCGCTTACGTGGGCACGGCTTCGACAGCCTTGTAGACGGTCTTGGTGATCTGGAAGCCCAGTCGGCGGTAGAGTCGGATGGCGCCCGCGTTTTCGGCGGTCACTTCAAGGTAGACTCGCAGGAGGCCGGCCTGCCGGAAGCCCTCGAGCGAACGGAACAGCAAATTAGTGCCCACTCCGGCACAGCGGTGGAGGGGCGTTATGCCCACGTTCTGGATCGCCCCGACGCCGTGCCGATCACGAACACCCTGAATGGTGCCGCACAGATCGGCCCGGCCGCGCGGGTTGGGCTGATGCGACACCAGCCAGGTCGCCTCCGGCAGAAAGCCCTGCTTGCGGCGAATCTCCTTCATCAATCGGCGGCACCCCTCCAGCTCGCCAAGGCATGGGAACACGTTCGCGTCGAGTTCGTCGCGGAAACACAGGTACTTCGTCTTTGCGCAGGCATCCAGCAGCGAATCGTCCCAGGCCAGGAAGCGATAACCGGCCCCGAGCGGCGGGGGTATAAGCTCCCGGCCGCTGAGGTCGATTTCCATCCGATATCGCTTGAAATACGTCAGGTTCATGCTGCTACAATTATGCGCCGGCCCGGAAAGCGTGCAAGAGAACGGCCGGGCAAACACCTCGCCACGAAGGACGCGAAGAGGACCAAGATTTGAATTCCTGATCCCTTGGTACTCTTCGTGTCCTTCGTGGTTAAACCATGACGAATCGGATTGCAGGCGACAGCCTCCCCTACGCGCTTTCCCTGCCCCCTTCTTCCCGGAAGTCCATTTGCAGACCGCCTCAAACCGGCCGGACCCGGCTACGCCTCCTCCGCATGGAGGTCGAGTAGTTCATTATCATACTGCGTTTCGAGCTGGCGCACTTTCTGCGCCAGATCGTCGTCCTCCTCGACCACGCTGGACACCTGAAGCTCCCACTGGGTGCTGGCCGTGCGCAGCGAGGCGAGGTCCAGCGGGAGCTGGAGCATCTTGGCCAGGCGACGCGTGACGGCCTCGATGCTCATGGGATTGGTGCCCTGGAGGTAGCCGGGTATCTCGGCCACGAGTGATGCCATTTCAAGGTGCGCGGAGCCTGCTTGGGTCATCAAGTAGTTGGTAAACGACCCCGGCCCTTCATAATCGCTGCGGCGCAGCCCGTATTGCTCCATCTCGCCCAGCAGCCGCTTGTGCGAGCAGGTGCAGAACAGCCGGGGTTCGCGGGTGTGGGGCACCGTGCCGCCGAACGAACCGACGAACAAGATCCGGCGCAGGCCCACGGCATGGGCAAGGTAGATAATACACTCGCCGAATGTGCGCCACCGCAGGTTCGGCTCCTTGCCGACGAAGAGCACCAGGTTGGCCGGCGCGTGTGCGTAGAACGTGTTCTTCGGCACGTCGACCGTCGTGACAAGCCCTTCCTTGACCTTCGTGTAAGGTCGGAAAAGCGCGGTGATTTCCATCGAGCCGGGAAAATTGTAGATGTAGAAGGGCTCCGGGTCGATCTCGGCGAACGACTCGGCGTCGAGTAGATGCACAAGCCGCTCGACGGTCCCCGTCGATACGTCGCCGCCGTCCATCCAGCCCGTGAAGGCCAGCACGAGGGTGCCGCCCTCCAGGCGTGGGCATTCCTTCATCCGAAGTGGGGCAGGTTGGTCCAACATGGTATTCTCATTCTACCACATCCGACAATCAAAACGAGGGGTGCTCCCCATTTCCCCGCCGCCCCGGCGGCAGTAGACTGCTCCAATGGCATTTATCCTGGGAACTGACGAAGCCGGTTTCGGGCCGAATCTCGGGCCGCTGGTTGTGACCGGCACCTTATGGGAAGTGCCCGACGGCGTCGGCGAAGACGATCTTTACGAACGCCTGGCAGACGCGATTGTCGCCACGCTCAAGCAGGCAGTCGCCCACAACGGCCGGCGGCTGGTTGTGGCCGATTCGAAGCGACTTCACCAGCCGGGGGGCGGGTTGAGGAACCTGGAACGCGGGGTGCTCGCCGCTCTTGGACTGCTGGGCGTCCACGTCGATCTGTGGTCGGAGGTGTGGGATGCCCTGGTGCCCGGCTCGCTCGACACGCTGGCGCGAATCCCGTGGTATGCGGAATACGACGAACCGGTGCCCGTGGACGCCGCGGCGGAGGAAATCGCGGAATTGGCCGCTCATATTCCCGCCGCCCTTGCAGCCTGCGGCGTGTCCCTGCGGAGGATCGCCAGTGATGCCGTCTTTCCGGCGCGCTTCAACGAGTTGGTGCTGCTGCACGATTCAAAGGGAGCGGCACTATCGCACCTGTCGCTGAAACTTGCATCGCAGGCGATTGAAGACCTCGGCGCGGGGCCCATTACCATCGTTTGCGATAAGCACGGAGGCCGGAACCGCTACGCGCGGCTTATCGAGGAATATTTTCCCGATTGGCTCGTGGAGAACCACGGCGAGGGCCGCGAGCGGAGCGACTACCAGCTCGGGCCGCCGCACCGCCGCGTCCGTGTGTGTTTTCGCGCCCGCGCGGAAGCGTGCCTGCCCGTCGCGCTCGCCTCGATGGTGTCGAAGTATCTGCGCGAGTTGGCCATGCGTGCCCTGAACGACTTCTGGTGCGGGAAGGTGCCCGGATTGAGGCCGACCGCCGGCTATCCGGTTGACGCAGCCCGATTCCGGAGCGAGATTGTGGAAATGCAGAAAGCACTGTTTATTCACGACCACGTCTTGTGGCGAAGCCGCTAGCCTGGATTATTCATGACGATGTAGGGTGGCGACAAGCAAGCCACAACCCCGGTGGGCCTTCGGTCGCTCGGCCGGACCTGCTTTGAGCGCACGGCGTGCGAACCGCCCCGGGCGTGGCTTGCGCAGGCCCACCAAGGACTCACGCGACCTTGTCCCACCCTACATGAATAATCCGCGTTCACGGACTATCGGAGTCACCATGACCGACATCTTCATCATCCGTCATGCCTGGGCCGAAGAGCAGGACTTGTTGCGCTGGTCGACCGACTGGGAACGCCCCCTGACGCGGGACGGACGCAAGCGATTCGCCGCGATGGTCGAGCGGCTGGTCCAACGCGGGTTCCAACCCGAAATCATCGCTACCAGCCCTCTGGTACGATGCCGGCAGACGGCCGAGATCGTGACCGAAGTGATTGGCAACGACGCATTCATTGTGGAACTCGATGCGCTGCAGCCGGGCAGTGATTTGGACGCCCTGCTCGATTGGACGACGCACGAGGCCGGCGAGTATCAGCAGGTAGCCTGGGTGGGCCATGCGCCGGACGTCGGCTGGCTGGCCGGCCGGCTTATCGCCGCCGAGACGGGCTATATGCGGTTTGCCAAAGGCGCCATCGCCGCCATACGCTTCGCCGGCCATCCCTGTGCAGGTGAGGGTACGCTCCGCTGGTTTGTTACGGCAAAGGTATTGGGCTGCTGATCCGGGTTAGCTGAACCACAGTTCCACCTCCGCCCATTCGTGAGTGCCCAGTGGGATGGTAACGCGGTCGTCGGCGATTTCCAGGCGCGTCGGCGAGCGATTGCCCTCGCCGAGCTTCTCCGCTCTGACCACCGGGCGGAGAACGCGCAGGCCCACCTGCGTTCTTCGCCCGTCTGTCTCGATGAGCCGCAGGCGCAGGCCGGCCAGTTGTGAGGGATCGATGACCGTCGGTTCAGACTCCGAAGCTGATGGAGCGGGCTCGCTTGGCGGCACATCCGGCGGGGCCGCCTCCGGGTCCCAGTAATCGTCAAACGTGGGATCATAGTATCCTTCCGTTTCAGATGCCGCGGCCGAAACAGGCTCTTTCGGCCTCTCTGGGAGCGGTTCCCAGTGGGTAACCAGAACGTTGCGGTGGTCGAGGTGGAACAGCCAGCCGCCGGGCGAAGGCGCGGGGCCGGCCACGGGCACTACCATCGGCGGCAGCAGTTCATCGAGTGCCGCATGGACCGGATGCGGCAGGTCCAGCCCAATACCCAGCCGGAACCTCCGCGCCGTCTCGCCGCGAACGATCAGCAGCGTGTCGAGGCGGCGCAGCCCGAACCGGCGATGATACGGCAGGCCGTTGCACAGAAGCGTGGTGCGCCCGTCCGACGTGCGCACATCGACGAAGTGCGGCGATTCGAGCAGGTTCGCGTCGGTCGGAAGGTGCAGTTGGCTCACGCTCCGGTACAAGTTGGCTGTTGCGTCATTCCAGGCGAATCGAGCGGCATAGTAAGAACTCCACGGATCGTTGCCCGGCTCGGAGTCGGGCTCCAGTTTGATTTCGATTTCCACTACGCGGCCTCCCCGCCACAGCCGAGTGGTTTGCCGGAATCCGGCCATCCGCTGCCCCTGGTGACTCATTAGCCGGCCGCGGCAGCATATCTCGCCGACCAGCGGACCGGCAGCCCCAATGTGCCACGAATCAGCGGCCGAGATCGTGTAGTGAGCATCGTCGGCCGGATCAGGTTCGCTGGGATCCGGCAGCCGCAGTGCAATCTGCTGGGCCATTCTGGCACCGCGGGTGCGGTAATCGGAGATGCCCCGAATCGCCCCGGTGTACTTGTCGAAGACCACTTGGCAACGCTCATTGCGCAGCACGAGCCGGTCGTCGAGTTCCTCGGCCATGGGCGCTTCCACTTTGGGCTTCGGCTTGCGGCGCAACCAACCCGTCTTCTCTTCCGGCTCCGATTCGACCTGCCCGCTGCCCGTGCCCGGTTCGATGCCGGCGAAGCCCATGGCAGGGACATCGGCCACTGCGACCCGGTGATCACCAGATCCACCGGCGGCCCGGACCATGCCGGCCACGTCGGGTAAGGGAATCGGCTCAGGCCACCGAAGGCATACTCGACGTTGGGCGGCATGCGGGTTCAGCACCAGGACGCTGCTTGGCGCCGGGTTGGCGTCTTCTACCGCCGTCGCTCCACTGCCGGTCACGCCGTCACCCACGCGGAACCCGAGGGCTTCGGCCACCTTCCGCGCGGCCCGGGTCCGTGCCGTCATCAGGTCAGAAGGCTCGGGAGAGGGGCGGACAGATTCTGTTGCCGGGCACCCACCGGCCTGTTCCGTGACGGGAGTCACGATCCGGGTTCCGGTTGCGTCACCGGCCTGTTCGACTTGGGCGACCAGTCGGTCGAGGTCGCCTTGGGCATCGACGTCGATCCGTCCGGATGCGCATGCCGCGAAGGCTTCCGACGCGCGGACGGCGTCCACGGTGGCGCGGTTGCGGAAATAGACAACCCAACGCGAAATCGGATCCTGCTCGCCGGCCGCAACCGATTGCCGCAAGTACGGGGCGTGGTATCGGTCGGGCGGGTAGTTGGCCGACTGACCCGACATCGGCGTCTGCTCGATGTACTCCTCGATGGTGGCGAACGAACCGAGCGCTCGCGCACTTCGCGCTGCACGGCGCAGATCGGCGTACCACTCGCTCGCCGCCGCGGGCCAATGGGCAAACACGGTGGTTGCCGAATGGTCGAGGTCCATAATGTCGCCGAGGCGCTCGGCCAAACGGAGGAAACTCTCCGGTTGACCGGCGTCGAGCGGCAATCGCGAGAGGGCCTCGAAACTCCGCCCGTCGACCCCTTGCCACTGCACTCGGCTCTGGTTGGCGGTGGGGAACCGGCCGTCGTCGAGAGTGAAGTGCAACGCTGCCTTGAATCCCAGCCGCCGAAGGATCGGTGGCAGCATAGGCGTGAGCCCGAACAAACGCCGGCCGAACACCGTGGGCCTTTGCCCCAAGTGGCGCTCGTAGGCGGCCAATCCGCGTTCGAGGTGAAAGCGTATCGCCTCGGGCGGCAGCAACGGCAGGGGACGCTCCTCGTACTCGCCGCCGACCAGTCCCACCTTCTTCTTCTCCATCCGCTCCTTCAGCAGCGCCAGAGTTTCCGGATGCTCGTGGGCCAGCCGTTCGACCAACACGCCGGCGATAAGCAAATTCACGGGGTCCTGTTCGCTCAGAGCCTTCTGCAGTGACGGGCCGAGTGTTGTCGGGGCTACGAGTGTCAGATCGAGCATCCGCGACTCGACGGGATAGAAGTACTCGCGGGCATCGCCGAGGAGATCGGAACCCGATTGCAGGCGACGGCGGGCCTCGGCGGCGTTGCCCTTGGCTGCTTCTTCGGCTGCCGCGATCAGCGTGGAGCGAAACGACGATTCGTCCAAGTTGCTCATGTAGCGGAGCTGACGCGTGAGCAACTCGACCAGCAGATAGCAGAACCCGGCGGCCAGGAAGTCGGAGACCAGTTCCGGGTCGCAGGAGGCTTCCGCCGGCCCTGCAGCCTCAAGCAGGGCGGTCATCAACTTCTGCCGGTCGTCCCCGGCCATTACAACCTGCGGCGGTTCACCTTCACCGCCCTCAAGCCAGCCGGCCGGCAGAAGCGGACGGCTACACTCGGGCAGCACGAACAGGTGGTTGGAATGATCGGTCAGAGGGTGCGAGGCTGGCTGCCACCCGGGAATCTCGCGGGTGGCAAGCAGCAGCAACGGGTGCCACATGGCAGTCCAGCCGGTGAGCAATTCCTGGGCTTCCGCCGGCGGGCGGTCCAACGCAAGGCTTTCGATAGCGTCACACGGCAGCAGAATGGCCAAACGGTTTATCTTCATACTCTCAGTCTGTGCCCCAGGGAAACTCGTGTCATTTCAGGGTAAACGCCGGTTGGCGAGGCATGTCTTCGCTGTCTACGTTCAACGTGTCATTCCGAAGTTTGCAGCCAAACCGGCCCGCTGGGATGCTGCAACGCAAAAGGAGTAACAGCTCCAAGTGAAAGGTTACCTCGCAATGCAGCTCCCACCATACTATCCTCGTTTCAGGCGTCCATGTCCAACCCCGGGGCAATTGCTCATCGGTGAGGGTGCGTGGTGAATCCGAAGGCGAGCGGTGGGAAACGGCTTGGCCGTGGCAGCGTGCCGTCTAACACTCGGGCTCTTCCGCTTCTAGGTGCGGTTGGCGCCCAGTTGGAGTTCCGGCTTTAGCCGGAAAGCGAAGACCGCCTAAAGGCGGGACTCCAACCCAGGCAGCCTGCACCTAGAAACGGAAGAGCCAACACCCGGAAATGAGTTTCGGAGAAGATCGCCGATGTAGCTCCTGCTGTCTACCACCTAGTTTTCGGTCACTTATCCACTATTTCGCGGGGGCTGGTATCCGCCCAGCCCGGTTTGCGGCCGGGATGGATGACCCACCGGAGGGGGTTGTGCCGAACATGCACGTTGGTTCCTGACGGGATATGGTTGACAGACGTTGGGAAGCCGCGATACACTGGAGAATAGGAATAGGCAGTCTGCACCGGCTGGTGTTTCTTCGTGGGCCGGGTCGGGCCTGGGACTGTCAGGAACAGAGATTTGCCGACAACTATCATTTCAGGGTGGAATGTCGGTTCGCTTGTCCGTGGAGGCGCTGCACCATGGCTAGAACGGGTGCTGTTTGGGGAATTGATATTGGCCAATGCTCGCTGAAGGCTCTTCGTTGCCGGCCGCACGATGACGATCCGGACAGGATCGTTGCCGATGCGTTTGATTTCATTGAATACCCGAAGATTCTCAGCCAGCCCGATGCCGAACCCGACGAATTGATCGCCGATGCGCTCAACCAGTTCCTTTCCCGGAATTCGGTCGAGGGAGACCGGGTGGCCATTTCGGTGGGCGGCCAAGCAGGGTTGGTTCGGTTTATCAAACTGCCGCCGGTCGAGGCCAAGAAGATTCCCGACATTGTCCGATTTGAGGCCCGGCAGCAGATTCCCTTCGACCTGAACGACGTGATCTGGGATTACCAGCGGTTGGGCGGCGGCGCGGAAGAAGAAGGGTTCGCGCTGGAGACCGAGATTGGCCTGTTTGCCATGAAGCGCGATACGGTCCTCGCCACGCTGGAGCCGTATCAGAAGGCGCGGCTCGAAGTCGATTATGTCCAGCTTACGCCGCTGGCGCTTTACAACTTCGCCGTGTTCGACCAGCTTCCGGATCTGCCGCCCCCAGACGAGTACGACCCGGAAGACCCGCCCGAGTCGCTGGTGATCATCTCGCTTGGCACCGATGCCACCGACCTGGTGGTCACCAACGGTTACCGCGTGTGGCAGCGAAGCGTGCCCATTGGCGGGAACCACTTCACGAAGGCGCTCACCAAGGAGTTGAAGCTCACGTTTGCCAAGGCGGAGCACTTGAAGCGCAATGCCACAGCGGCTGAGGATCCCAAGGCCGTGTTCCAGGCCATGCGGCCCGTCTTCAGCGACTTGTTGACGGAACTGCAGCGCTCGATCGGCTACTTCAGCAGCATCAACCGGAACGCGAAGATCGGACGCGTGATCGCGTTGGGCAATGCCATCAAGCTGCCCGGGCTTCGCCGCTACCTGTCCCAGAGCCTCGGTTTCGAGGTCGAGCGCGTGGAGCAGTTTCCCACCCTTAGCGGCTCGCAGGTACTCTCGGCGCCGGCGTTCCGGGAAAACGCGGTCAGTTTTGCCGTATGCTACGGACTTGCCCTGCAAGGCATGAACCGGGGGAAGCTGACCGTCAATTTGCTGCCTTCGGAGATCGTGCGCGAGCGGCTTATTCGTCGCAAGAAACCCTGGGCAGTCGCGGCGGCAGCCGTGTTGCTGCTTGGCGGCGCAATCAGCTTTGCCAGCCATACTCTGGCCCTCGGTACCGTCGACACCGAGGTCTGGAAGAGCGCCGAGAGCCGGGCCTCCGCGGTTGACAGCCGGGCATCGCAGGTACAACGTGACGCCGAAGAGGCCGTGCAAGCCTTTGACAGCACGAAGCAGATCGGCGACCACCTGATCGGGAACGTAGAGGGCCGGATCGTCTGGTTGGAATTGCTCAGGGCCATCAATGAATGTCTGCCGCCATACGATCGCGAGGACCGGCAAGCGGCTGTCCCAAGGGCCGAGGACAGCCTTTCTCCGGCTGACGAAATCGCCCAGCGCGAGGAACTTCACATTACCAGCATGGATGTCCAACGCGTCAACGATCTGGCCCAATGGTTCGCACGCGTTCATCAGTGGTATCAGCCCGATGCTGATGAACAAATCGGTGACTCGGAGGGCGAAGCAGAAGCCGTCGACGCTGCGGGGGCAGGCACGATGGGCGCGGTCGGCGCCGGCATGGGTGCCGCCGAAGGCATGCCCGGCGGAATGGACATGGGAAGCCCAGCCGGCGGGATGGGCATGGAGGGCGTCGAAGGGATGCCCGGCGAAATGGGCGGAGAAGGCATGGGCGGCGCCGGGGCTGCCGTGCTGCCGACCGTTGCCGGTGGGCCGGAGGGCGAGGGGTTCGTCATCCAACTTACCGGCTATCATTACCACAACTACCGGGAAGCACGGCGCGACCAAGGGGCTCAGTACGTCCGCGATACCTTGATTGAGCGCCTGCGCAACCACGAGTTCGAGTTGCCAAAGGTCGATGAGGAAGGCCACGAATTCGTCAGCATGAAGGAACTCGGGATTGGCTTCCCCGTGTTGATCAATCCGGGCAAGGTTGAGGAAGAGGTTGTCAACCTTACACCAAACCTGGCTGCGGGGAGGGAACTGCAGCGCGGCAGGGGAATGGCCGGAGAAGGTGCCGCGGGGTCTGATCTTGAGCGGAACACCGTGAAGTTGCTGCGTTTCGATTTCGTCGTGCACTTCGCCTGGAAACCCCTCACGCCGACGGAACGTGAACAGAAGAGGCTGGAAGAAGAGCAGCAGAAGGAACAGGAGCAGCAGGCACCGAGCGAAGAACAGGAGCCCGATGCCCCAATCGGCGGTGCGGCGCCCCCGGTTTGATCAGAGCGGGCAGGCCGCCGCCGGAATCAGTTGAATCGAACAGGCAGAGCCGTTCGTTGGCGGCTCGATGATCGAGGAGAGGACCAATCATGGACAAAGTCAAACTCGCACTGGCGTTGCTTGGGAAGTACCATTTCTGGGTACTGTGCATTCTTGCAGTCCTCGTAGCCATGTTGTGTTGGACGTGGGCAACGGCGGATCTTGCGAGCCGTTACGAGAAGCGCAAGGGCGAAATCGACGGGCATTTCGATTCGGTCCGCCAGATCCTGGGAAACCCGAGCCTCCGCAACGAGAAGGGTGTCGAGGCCACACAGCAAGAGCACCTGCTTCAGAAAGACGAGGTGCTCAGAGGTTGGCAAGTCCTTTACAGGCAGCAGAAGGAAAACAACCCCTTGCCCGAGGTGTTGAGCAAGAGGTTCCGTGATGAGTTCGAGAATCTCCGGCCCGGCCGGGAAATGCGGGTCCTGTTCCGGGAAGAGTACCTGAACTTCATCGAAAGGCACTATCCGACCCTGCTGAGGTTGGTCGACATCCGGCGCCCCGGCGACGTGCCGCTGGATCAGTACACAGACGAGCTTCGTGGCGGGCGGATTGGCGAGCGGCGCGGACGCGGCGCCGGTGCGGCCGGTTTGGCCGAAGACATGGGCGTCAGGCGAACCACTCCGACCCGCCCGACTCGCCCCGGGGAAACGGCCGCGGAACCCGAGCCGTGGCTCGGGCTCGTCGAATGGACCCAGCCGGAGATTTTCAGCATTACCGCGGGTTGGGAGCAGACGCCGACCACGCAACAGGTGTTGCTCGCGCAAGAGGATCTTTGGGTGTACGAGGCTTTGCTGAGAATTGTCAGCAATGTGAATCAAGGGGTGGAGTCACACGAGAAGGCTTGGATCAAACGCATCAACGCTCTTGAAATCGGCCAGCCGGCCGCCGAAGCCTGGGTGTCGCTCCAGCAGCCCATCTTCGCCGAGCCGCAAGTCGCCGCCGGGGCCGGCGCCGGCGAGTCCATGGGTATGGCGGGCGGGGTCGAGGGCGCTCCGGGGATGGGAATGGAAGGCGGAATGGACATGGGTGGCGGCATGGACGAAATGGCCGGTGGGTATGGCAGCAGAGGCTTCGGTGGCCGACAGGGGGTCGTTAACCTGATGGACGGACGGTACGTTGACGAAAACGGACAGCCGCTTTCCGCATACCAGTTCGAGAACCAACCGCCTTACGCTGAGTTCAAAATGATGATGGTGCACATGGACCTCTTCATGCACCAACGCCGCATTCCCAAACTGCTGGTTGATTGCGCCAATTCCGCCATGCCCGTTGAAGTAGTGCGGGTTCGGATCAATCCGGGGCAAGGCGGTCAGGCAGCGCTCGGCGAGCAGGGAGGAGCACGCGGAGCAATGGGTGGCGGAAGACCGTTGATGCGCCCGACTCCGGGGCGTTCCAGGGGCCCCCAGATTGTTCGCGAGGGAGCCGTGGGAGGCGCCCAGACAACGCAAGAGGAAGAACACGATTACGTAAACGTCGAAGTATTCGGCATTATCTATATCTACAATCCGCCCGACCTGGCCAAGCTCGGAACCGGGGCCGCAGCAGCAGCGGAGAAGCCGGAGGAGCCGGAGGAGCCGGCTGCAACGGAACCAGGTGAGCAACCGCCCGTGCAGACGCCGACGCCGCCGGCCGCCGAAGTATCGCCACCGGCGGAACAACCGCCTGTGCAGCCACAACCCGCTCCTGCACAGCCCACTCCTGTACAGCCCGCTCCTGCACAGCCGGCTCCTGCACAGCCGCCCACTCCGGTGCAAAGTCCTGCGCCAGCCGCTGCAGCAGGCCCGGCACCACAGGAACCTGACAACTAGCAGCCTTTGCTGTCCCCGAGGAGGATGTCGCCATGAAACTCAAAGTGAGCTTCGACAAGAACGCCATCAAGGAGTTCTTGCTGGAACACGTCGAGAAGTTCGCATTCGCCGTGATTATCATGTTTTTCTTGGCGCTGGTGGCAGGCGCGATTTGGGCGGATCGCTTTGAACGCACGGCCGACGACTTGGAGCAGTCGGCGAAGCGAGCCGATGATCACATCAACAGCATTCCCCCCGTCGCTGACCGCGAAGCAATCCCCTTCGCCGGGATGATTCTGGACAACCGTCCGCCGCGTGAGGACGAATACCGGCACGTGGTCTCTTGGAACCCACGGCTGGTCAACCCGATGGACCTCCGCGATGAACCGCCGGTTCTGCTCGTGCGCGAGCTGCGGGGATCGGCTGGTTATGGGGCCTTCAATATGCGCGTGGAAAGGGAAGTCGTGGGGGGCCGGCGAGGTGCTGCCCGGGAAATGTCGCAGGGCGTCCGGGGCCAGCGGTGGGCGGTTATTACCGGCCTCGTTCCGGTTCGGGAACAGGAGCAGGCATTCGAAGAGTTCTTCCGCGAGCGGGTCAAACCGCACCCTGAACCGGACCTGCCCCAGTACATCTACTACCGCGTCGAACGCGCGGAGGTGGACCCCTACCTGAGTCCTTCTGATCCCGAGCAATTGAAATGGACCGCTTTGAACCTTCGCGCCGCATTGACCAAAGCCGGGGAACTCTGGACCGGCACGGCACCCGAGGTTGTTGATGAGCAGTTCGTGCATCCCCGGTTGGTGTTCCCGTTGGGGCCCAAAGTGGTCGAGGAGCAAGCCCGGGGGTACGCCTACGCGGGTGGGGAGATGGATATGCCGATGGGCGAAGGGATGTTTGCGGGTGAGGAACAGCGAGGCCCTTGGGGCGAAGAGGTAGCTCATCCGCCGCAAATCCCGCTCAAGCAGCGTCAGTTGGAATCGGAAATGGACGAGCAGTTACGCCCCGATGGCACGCCACCCGAGCGCCGTCCCGACGACCCCGACTTCGACATGCCGATGGGTGGCATGCCGATGGCTGGCATGCCCATGGGCGCCGAAGAAGGCATGGGGCTCCCCAGCCGCAGGCCAGGAAGAGGATACCCCACCCAGTCGCGTTTCATGGAAGGTGAAGGAATGCGGGGCCCCGGGGCTGGAATGGGAATGGACGAGTATGCCGGCGAAGGAATGGGCATGCGCGAACAGATGCCGGATCATCTGCTGTTCCGCTTCTTCGACTATACGGTCGAGTCCGGCAAGTCGTACCGCTACCGGGTTCGCCTTATGCTGGCCAATCCGAACTACGGAATCGATCCGAAATTCCTGGCAAGTCCGGAACTGGCCGAAAAGCAGTGGATCGAAAAAGACCGGTGGTCCGAGCCCACGCCCGTTATTACCGTCCCGCGCGACACCCACGTGCTGACCGGTGGCGTCCACACGCAAATTCGCGATACCGACGAGCCCTCCGGAACGGTCGCTGTCGTCAAGTGGCTTGAGGAAACCGGCGAGGAAGTTCACAAGGACTTCCGCGTCACGCGCGGGCAACTCCTGGATTATCCCGGCACGGTGATTCGCGAGCGAAAGCAGGTACGGCGCGATGAAATGGCCGATGAAATGCAGCCGGGCCGAAAAGGATTGCTGGGTTTGGCCGCTGCGGAGACCGAACCCGAAGAACCTGAGAAGATCGACTTCATTACCGGCATGCTTGTGCTCGATCTCCTCGGCGGCGCCCGTCTGCCGGGCCGTGACCGGTCGATGACCGAGCCCGGTAGAATCCTCGCCATGGACTACGACGGCACCTTGCGAGTGCTTTCCGAAGCTCAAGACAAGAAGGAATACGAGCGCCGCACCAGCGAACCGGAAACGCCCGAAACCGAGATGCCCGACATGATGGACCAGGAAATGATGATGGACGACATGATGCTGCTCGAGGGGGAGGGTGGCGGCGGGCCTCGCAAACGTCCCCGCCGCCGTGAACAGCCATGAGTGGCCCAGAACCGATGACACGGTATCAGGTGGTGCTCGTTCCGAAGCCGCCGGGCTGGCAACCTGCCGGGCTCGATGCCGTGCCGCCAACGATTAGCGAGCCCGTCGAGTTGCTGGAAACGGTGAGCGACCTCTTCTGTGCCGTGGCCCGGGCAATCGAGCATAACGGACAGGCGACAGGGGCCGACGCTAAGCGTTGGGCCGTGGTGGTCGACCCGGATTGCCCCGGCTGCGTGCACCCCTGCGCGCGGCTGTGCACGCCGCTTCGATACCTGGTCAGCGTTATCTGGTGGCCGGAGGGCTGGGAACCCAACGGGCCGCTCGATGTACCGAACTGCGTGTGGCAAGCGGAAGCCCGCCCCGCCGATGTCGCGCTCGACTACCCAAAGGCTGAGGCGATCGTCCATGCACTCAATCGGCAGTGCATGGACTCGCCCGGAGCCGCCTGGCACGTCGTTGCGGCCGTGGAAAACGAGCCTGTTTCGCGGACCGTTTCGTACGATGCGTCTGGCACGGAATCCACTGCCGAGGTCCACCGCATGCATGTCATCCGGCCGGAACGCGGCAGTACCGGCGACTGCTCCCATTGCCCTGCCCACAGCTTTCCTTGTGCGAAGGACCGCTGGCGCAGCCTGATTCAGCCGGTTGCCACCCATTCAACCCGCCCGCTGGCTGGGCAGAGGGGAGATTAGCCCGGATGATTCATCATTCGCCTCCGGGGGCTTTTCCACCCTACTTGGACGAGCGGCACACCTCGTCGCTTGGCCTGCCGCCCGGCATGTCGATGCGCGGGGTGCGGCGGAGCATGGCAGCAACCGGTTCGAATGTGGCCAGGAGCTTCCGGTAGTCGGAGTCGCTGGTCGAGGCGAACACCGGCCGGCCGCAACGCTGGCTGCCTCCGGCCGATTTGGCGAGCGGGGCCAGCAACAGCGGGTTCAGCTCCGGCTCGGTAATGCGGACCCACTCGCGCCGCGGGATCTTGCCCTCCGCATGGCATTCCGTGCAGCGCCGCGCGGCCACTTCGGCCAGAACTCTTTCGAGGTCGGGCGGGACAATCTGCCGGCAACCGGGATGATCGGGGTACGCCGTCTCGCTGGAACCGTAGTAGGGAACGTTCAGGTCGATCCAGGCGTAGATGCGCCGGCGACCGGCCGCGTCCATTTGGAACCGCGGCTTGCCGTGTTCATCGGGATGGCCCGACTGGACAATCTCGGCCAGCTTGCTGCGCGGCGAACCCCAAGCTTTCGGCCGCACCTCGAGAATGTTCTGCTCGTGGCCGTTGTACGTGGGAATCCAGTTGACATGCGGGCTGCCCGCCCGGCCTTGCCGTTCGCGGGCAAGCACTTCGTAGGAAACATTGAAGAAGTCGGTGAATCCGCCGCTGAGATCGACGCCGCCGGGCGCCGCAACCGGATCGTGGCATTCGGCACAGTACCGGTCGAGCACCGGCTGCACGATACGCGCGTAGTCGAAGCCGGCATCGCCCCATTCAGCCGGCTCCAGGTCGCGTGCCGGACGGCTTACGGCCATGCCGAACAACGGCCCGGAGGCCGCGAGCCGGTTCTCGTGGCAGCCAACGCAACCCTGCACCTCCCCCGGCATGAAGTGCGTGAAGCTGCGCATCCGCTGCACGGCCCGGCCTTCGGAGTCGAGTGCCATGAAATAGATGGGCACATTGGCCGGTACGCGGAAGCAGGCTGACCCGTCCTCTTCCACCGGCACTTCACCAAGCACCTGCTTCGCCGCATACGTGGCCCCGCACGAGATGACGGGGAACTGGAACCCGAATGCCCTGAGATTGGGTGAGATGCGCAGCGGCTTGTGCAACTCGCGCACGACGCGCAGCCGCTTCACCTCGCCTGGCTCAACATAGGGCGCCAGGCCGCTGTAAACGTCCTGGACGAACACCGTGGCCGAGTTGGCGGCCGGTCCCGGTGGCAGCACACCGGCGATGACCGGCGGCCGGGGACGCGGCCGGACCGGTTGCGCGTTGAACCACTGCATCCCGTCGCCCGGCGCCGGCAGGCAGGTGGAAACACACGTGCCGTCGATCGTGCGGACGAGGATCGGCCCGCGAGCGGACACCAGAAAACGGACCTGGTCCAGCGGCAGCGGGCAGCTATACGGCTTCGGGCCGTCCGTGTTTCCGTTGCCCTGGTCGACGCGGGCAAGCGGCGTGTCGGGCGTGAGGTTGACGATCGCTTCCTGCGCGTTCACCCCCTTGCGCCGGTCGATCACGCCGATGGCGCCCCGCGTGGGCCCGTTGTGCCCGGTCATCGTGCAAAGGATCTTCGTCGTGCCCGGTATCGGCCGCGCCTCCATGAAGGTTCCGGGGGTGAGAACACCATTGCCGAAGTAGCCGGAAAGGGCCGTGCCGTCCGGGTTGATCGTCCACAGGCTTTGGATGGGAATCGCCGGCTTGTCCACGTACTCCCACCGCGAGTAGATGATCCGGCCGTCGTCGAGCACGTAAGGTGTGAAATCGTTCAGGTAGTTGGCCGAGAGGCATCGTACGTCCGACCCGTCGGCCTCCATGCGGTGCACCACGCCCACCGGCGCGTCCCAGCAATAGGCGAACTGGGGATTGCGGGTGGAAAGGAACGCGATTCCGCCGTCGGGCAGCCAGCAGGCGTTGTAGTCGTGCCAGGGACCGTCGGTGAGCTGCGTCAGCCCGGTGCCGTCCACGCGCACCTTCCAAATATGATAGCCTTCGCCCATGCCACGCCGCCAACTGAACAGCACCTGCCGGCCATCGTAGGACAGGTCGCAGTCGAGAATCTGCCCGTCCGGCGAAGCAACCAGTTCGGTGGGGCCGGCCTCCGGGTCGCGCAAATCGACGAGGTACAGCCCGCCGCCGTCGCGCTGGCCCTCGTAATGGTACGTGTACACGTGCGATGCGTTGATCTCGTACCGCTTGACGACCAACAGGCGGTCGACGTCGAACAGCAGCACGTCGCGCTGGAGTTGTTCCAGAGCCGACTCGGAGTCGGCAACGGCAGTGTCTTTGGTCGCTTCAAGCCGCGTCCGGTGCTGCCCGGCTTGGGCATATCGCGCGCCGTGCGTGGCGGCCAGGTTGGCAACGAGTTCGCCCAAGGCGGCCGGATCGACCTCGTCCAGGCCGGCCACCGCTGCGAACCCTCCGCCCGGCGGCGCGATGCTGCGCACCACCTGCCGCAGTTCGGCGGGAGAAAGAGGCTGCCGAAAGACCATAATCTCCGACGCGCCCGGGTTCGGCCCCCCGTAGGAGTTCAGGAACTTCAGTGTCAGACGCCGGGTTTCCAGGGCAGGCAGTTCGATGCGTTGCGGCCCGTGGGCCTTTTCGAGCGTACCGCGGGCGACCGGTTCGTCGCGGTTGTCGGCGAATACCTCGAAGTCCTTCCAACATTCGTTCATGAACCAGGCGGTGCGGCCGAAGTAGAGCACCTCGCCCACTCGAACCGGCGCGGGCCACTCGAAGCGGAACTCGCCTGAATCGCCCGACTCCGACTTGCGGACGCACCACGCCTTGCCCGGGTCGTCGCGGCTGCCCGCCATGGGGACGTTTCCATCGACGGCGAATTTGGGCTCGTAGCGATCGTCGTACCACGAATTGGCCGCGACCGCGGCTTGCGGGGCGAGGTTCTCCGGCAGTTCCGCCTGCGCCGCGGCCGACATCAGCAGAACAACTGCGGCCGCACGGCAGATGGCAATGCCGATCGAAAACACTTCCGAGGAACGGTCGCCCGGGAGGCTGTCAACTTTCATGGGAAATACGTTCCTGCCGCCATGAGTGAGAGCAAGCCCCGAAAACCCACTTAGGTTGATTTTACCGATAATTCGCCCTTACTTCAACCGGAAGGAGTTGCCGTGTGCGGCAAGACGTTCTGGCGGTCGGGTGGCACGTCCCCGGGGCACCAAGGGTGTGGTTGAAACTGCCCGGCGCGTTTCGTCCAGCGGCAATGAACAGGATCCCTGGCTATCCCGGCCTTTTCCGAAGCACGGTTCGGCAGGACCGTCGCGGCCGTCCTATTCGGAATGGTCCGAACCGTGCGCACATTCCGTCTACCTTGTCGCTGGCACGCTTCCTTGCAGAAGGACGGGGCTGGGCGTCGATAGTTGTGTCTGGCTAGTTTGCAGAAACCTTGCTGACCGTGCGCCCCGCCAATGATCAAGACACGACGCAACGCCGAAGACACCAGCGTGCAGTCTCCCCTGGAGACGTATCTGCGCGAAATCAACGAGACTGCATTGCTCTCGGCCGACGACGAATACGAACTGGCAATCGCCATTGGCGAGGGCGACACCCAAGCCCGCGATCGCATGGTGCGGGCGAACTTGCGGTTGGTCGTGAACATAGCGCGGGGCTATGCGGGCAAAGGGCTCGGGCTGCAAGACCTGATCGAAGAGGGTAACCTCGGGCTGCTGCGCGCCGTCGAGGGCTTCGACCCCGCAATCGGGACTCGCTTCTCAACGTATGCCAGCTATTGGATCAAACAGTCGATCAAGCGGGCGCTGATCAACACGGGCAAGACAATCCGTATTCCCGCCTACATGGTTGAGCTGCTTTCCAAGTGGCGGCGGGCAAGCACTCGCCTGGCCGAAGAAATGGGCCGCACCCCCACGCCGGAAGAGGTCGCCCGCGTCTTGGGCCTGCCGCGCAAGAAACTGCCGATCATCAAGAAGGCCATCCGGATCTACAACCTCACCCCGCAAACCGATCAGGCTGAAGCCGGTTGGTCGCTCGGCGAAATGATCATGGACGAGCGGATGCGGAACCCGGAAGAGCAGTTGCTCGAACACGACAACCTCCGCCACGTGATGAAGCAGCTTGAGACAATGGACGAACGCGAAGCGACTGTCCTTCGCATGCGTTTCGGGCTGGACAACCACGAGCCGCGCACGCTCAAGGAAATTGGGCAGGCTCTGGGACTCACACGCGAACGCGTCCGGCAAATCGAGACCGAGGCGCTCGGCAAGCTGGCCGAAAGCCTCGAGGGCCCGCCAATGCCGGAGGTAGAGTCCGAACCGGCCGGGTACTTCTAGTCTGGACTGCTCATATACGTAGGGTGGGTCAAGGTCGCGTAGATCCTTGGTGGGTCGGCACAAGCCGCAACCAAGCTGATTCACAGCCCGCCACCTGGATGCACGCCGGCAATCGCGACCGATGACCCACCAAAGAAGCGGCTTGTTTGACCCACCCTACCTATCGTGAATAGTCCGGGCCAACGCCTGTCGAACTTCAAACGTGGGGTAAGCATCCTGCTTGCCAAGGCGTTTCAACTCGCCATTTCGCGCGGGTGGCTATGCCTTTCCCATATCGGGTGGATCCACCGCAGGCAGCGGCTGACAGGAAACCGTCCCTTCTTGTGGCTCGCGCAGAGGACGACCTGGGGCGCGATCACGGGCACGTTTAGAGGCGGCAAAGGGCCACCTGCGGGCTTGCCCCGCATGGAGCCGTGGTCAGTGAGCTACGCGGGCACGGTTCATCCGAGTCATCTCCCCTGCACGCTGCCGCCGCCTCCGGCGGCGGCAGCGTGCAGGGGAGATAGGGAGCCTGGGCGCCATATTAGCCGACTGACCACCGCTCCAGGCCGGGCAAGCCGGCCGGTGGCGGCCACGACTTGCGTACAACAACGAGGGACGTTGCCTTGCTCGGCGAAACAGGTTAGAAAGGAAGCAGGCGGTCACGACAGTCCTCCCAGTCCATCAGGTCCAGTCGCCATGGCTCATCGGCCCATGCCAAAACATACTGCCCGCAGTTCTTCGCTGCAAACGGTGTTCCTGGTTGCCGCCGCCGGTCTGGCGGTCTTCCTGGTGGGCGGCGTGACGATTTGGGCGCAATGGCATTCCGGAAGGGGGGGCAGTCCGTCGCGGCACGTTTCCGATCTCACGCTCGACGATATCCCCTTTGGCGGTGCCCGCGCCTACGAATACTTGAAGCAGCTCTGTGCGATTGGCCCGCGCCCCAGTGGCTCCCCCGGCATGGCGCGGCAGCAGGAACTGCTCGAAGAGCACTTCCAGAAGCTGGGCGGCGAGGTCCGGTTCCAGCGGTTCCAATACCGGCATCCGGTCGACGGGTCGGCCGTGCCTATCGGCAATCTGATCGTCCATTGGCACCCGGACCGCAAGGAGCGGATCCTCCTGTGTGCCCATTACGACACGCTGCCCTATCCCATGTTGGACCCGGTGAACCCCAAGGGCCGGTTCGTGGGAGCCAACGATGGCGCCAGCGGCACAGCGCTGCTGATGGAAATGGCGCATATCATTCCAGAGCTGGAAACGCGCTATGGAATTGACTTCGTGCTGTTCGACGCCGAGGAGTTCATCTTCCGCGAGAAGGACCGGTTCTTTGTCGGGTCGGAGTACTTCGCCCGGCAATACGCCGATCAGCCACCGCCCTACCGGTACCGCTGGGGCGTGCTCGTCGACATGATCGGCGACGCTGACCTGCAAATCTACCAGGAACGCTACAGCATGAGCTGGCCGAAAACGCGGCAACTTACCGAGCAGATCTGGGCGACCGCGCGGCGGCTGGGCGTACGCGAGTTCATACCGCGCCCGAAACACGCGGTGCGCGACGACCATATCCCCTTGAACCTGATTGCAGGTATTCCCACCTGCAATATCATCGACTTCGACTATCCGCCCTGGCACACCGAAGGCGATACTCCCGACAAGTGCTCCCCGCTGAGCCTGGCCAAGGTCGGTTGGGTGCTCTGGGAGTGGCTCAAGAGCGTGCCTTAAGGGCCCGCGAACGAGTAACTGGCCGCTTTGTGCGGGCTACGGCTACGGGCGTCACGCTGCATCGACGTGTAAGCAACATGTCTGCTTCACCTTCCTTCGCAGCCTTGTCCTCGCCGCACCAGAATCGGCCATTGATTCCTTCGCGAGCCCTAACCAACGAGCAGAACCATGAGAACACACGGGACCCTGGTTGCCTGGACCTGCCTGCTGCTGCTGGGCTGCACGGGTGGGTCACAGGAGGGCGTTGGACTGGACGATCTGGAAGAGTTCGGCAGGTTGCCGTACTTGTCGGCGACGCGGGATCCGCAGCTTGCCGACGAGTTGGCACGCATCGTCGAGGAGGGCGGCACGCCGGAGCAGCTTACCCCGGCCGACGACGAGAGGAGCGCGGGCGACGCCCTCAAGGAGTTGTTCCCCGAGGACCGCCTGGATGCACTCGTCGCGCATTCGGACGAGTTGGTGCCGTCCGGCGAGTTCCGCTTCGATCCCGTACGTCTTCAGCACGCCATCGCCTTCCGCCGGAAATACGACCGTGAGCGGCTCGAAGCCCGCGAGGCGCTGAAACAGCCGCAGCAGCACTTGGGAATCCGGTACGTCGCGGGCTTCTCCGCCGATATGTCGGTCATCGAGGCCATTCGTCTGTGCGCCCGGCTCGAGGCGTTCCACGCGGCCGAACTGCTGGCCGAGAACGATCTAGACGGCGCCATTGGCGCCGTCATGGCAATGCTCGCGCTCACACAATGCCTGGCGACCGAGAAACACCTCGATGCCCGGCTGCATGCCGCCTATCTGCATACCGAAGCCCTCGCGGCCATGCAGGCCATCGTGACCCACGCCGACGTCGCCCGGGAACACGTGAAGACGTTGCTGCAAGCCGTCCGGGACCGGTTGGATCGGTGGCCGGACGACGCAGACGCCTGGATTGGCGAACGCGCCGTCGGGTTGCACGCTTATGAACTGGTACGCGAAGGCGCGCTGCTGATCCTGCTTACCGAGGAGGAGATTGAAGAGTTCAAACGCAATGGCGACTTGCGCGTCATTGCAGCGGCCGCACGCCGCAACGCCGACCGTGATCAACTCTACTACCTCGATACCATGCGGGACCTCATCGAAGCATGCCGGAAGCCGTACTATACCCGGCTGCCGCTGCTGGCTTCGATCGACCAGCAGTTGCAGGAGCGCTGGGGCACGCCCGAGTATCCCTTCGTTGCCGGCCGCGTGCTGCTGAAAGACCTTGCCGCCGGGCATGCCATTCAGGCCCGCGATCGGGCTAATTGGGAAGCCTGGTCCCTCGCGCTGGCCGTGGCTACCGGCGAGAGCCCGCCGAAATTGAACAACCCCCTGACCGGTAAACCCTACGATGTTGCCCGAGAAGATACCCTGATTGTCGTCTCAGGCATTGGCGCGGGACGGGACGCCGATCGTCTGAGAGTGTACGTTCCCGACTTCTCGAAGCCTCCGCCGGACGGAGGCAGGTAGAATGGAACACAACCGTTCACAGGCGAGTGTCCCAATTTTCGCGGCACAAAGGGCGCTTCTGGCCAATCAGCCACCGTTTCCGCCGCGAGAATGGGACTGTCCCCTTCGCTTGGAGCGGAGAAAGCCGCCCTCGCCGCCCCGTGAACGGATGCGGTCTGACAGGCCTTGTCCTACCCGACGGGACGGATGACTCGATGGCACGCAGGAGCACCCGGCGCGACTTCCTTAAAGGCAAGGCGGCGGCCAACGCGATGGCCGATGCCGCCGCCGGCCCGCTCTCTGCCGCCGGCGACCGCACGGGGCGAGCGGGAGCGGGCTACGTGGTTCGGCTCTCACGCCGGGCCATGGCCTGCGACTTCGAGGTGTTCCTGAACGTGGGCCAGTATCCGGAGGGCACCGAGGCCGCCCTGCACGCGCTCGATCTGCTTGAACCGCTCGAAGAGCAACTGTCCGTCTTCCGGCTCGGCAGTGAAATCGCCACGATCAACCGGATTGCCGCTGCCCAGCCGGTCGAAGTGGAGTCCCGCTTGTTTGAACTGCTGGAACTCGCCGGACGCTTGCATCATCAGACGAACAAGGCTTTCGACGTCACCTCTGCCCCGCTTTCGGAAGCCTGGGGCTTCGCCGGCCGGGAAGCACACGTCCCCGGCGAGGCCGAACTGCAGGCGGCGATGGCCCTCGTGGGGTGGCAATGGATCGAGCTTGACCCGCGGCAGCGAACGGTGCGATTGCTGAAGGAGGGAGTGCGGATTAACCTCGGCAGCATTGGCAAAGGGTATGCCTTGGACCGATGTGCCGAGGAGCTTGCGGCCGCAGGCGTTCACGATTTTCTGCTCCACGCCGGCGGAAGCAGCATCGTGGCCCGGGGCGACTGCATCGCCGACCCGCCCGGCTGGATTGTCGGCATTCCGCACCCGCTGCGGCCGGACCGGCGTCTGGCCGAGTTGCGGCTTAAGAACCGGGCCCTGGCCACCTCAGGCTCGCGGTTTCAATCGTTCATGCACGAAGGCCGCCGCCTTTCGCACGTATTGGACCCGCGCACGGGCTGGCCGGCTGAAGGGGTCCTCACGGCCACGGCCATCGCCTTCGACGCGGCCACGGCCGACGCCCTTTCCACCGCCTTCTTCGTGCTCGGCCCGGAAGGAACGCAGCAGTTCTGCGAAGACCACCCCGACGTGGCTGCCGTCCTGTGTACGCCGGCCACCGGGCAGGGTGGATACCATCTCCATCAATTCGGCCTGAACGACACCAGCCTGCGGCTACTGTGACCGGCTGCACGGAAATCGTCTTGCCCGATAGCGTCGCGCGCGACTGGCGTGGGGAATACCTTGCCACGAAGGACGCGAAGAGCACCAAGACTTGGATTCCTGACCCCTTTGTGCTCTTCGTGTCCTTCGTGGTTAAACCATGACGAGTCGAATTGCAGGCGACAGTTTCCCCGACCCACTTTCCGCCACGCCCAGCTTGGCATATTATATGTACCCACCCCCACGGGGCAAAACACTCGCACTGCCAAGAATCCATGAAGCTCTCCCCAATACTATTGGTGGCCACTCTGACAATAGCGGCCGCCTTCACTTCTTTGCCCGGTTGCCATCCCAACGCGGGTGGTCCCGGCGATGGCCGGCTGCTGGTCGTATGCACCACCGGACCGGTGGCCGAACTGGCCAGGCATGTTGGCGGCGGCCGGGTTCACGTCGAGGCGCTGATGGGGCCCGGGGTCGACCCGCACCTGTACCAGGCCCTGCCGGCCGACGTGGCCAGGCTGAACGCGGCCGACGTTGTCTTCTACAACGGCATGCATTTGGAAGGCCGCATGGCCGACCTGCTCGGACAACTCGGCCGCCGCAAGCCGGTATGGGCCGTGACCGACGTCCTCCGGGAGCGCCACGCGGAGCGGCTCCGCCCCCTGCCGGGCGCCGAAGCCGATTTTGACCCGCACGTGTGGTTCGACGTGGCCCTTTGGGCCGCCTGTGCCGGCTCCGTGGCCGACAAGTTGGCCGAAGTGGAACCGGCCCATGCCGATGACTACCACCGAAACGCCGCTCGATATCAAGCCGACCTGCACGAGCTTGATCAGTGGTGCAGGGAACAGTTGGCCTCCATTCCGAAGCAGCAGCGGGTGCTAGTGACCGCCCACGACGCTTTCGGATACTTCGGCGCCGCCTACGACGTCGAGGTGCGCGGCATTCAGGGTATGAGCACCGCTGACGAGGCCGACCTCGCCTCCGTGAACCGGCTGGTCGAACTGCTGGCGACGCGAGGCATCAAGGCGGTCTTCGTTGAAACGAGCGTATCGGAAAGGAACATCCGCGCGCTGATCGAGGCCTCCGCCGCCCGCGGCCATGAAGTCCGCATTGGCGGAAAGCTATACTCCGACGCCATGGGCCCCGCCGACTCGCCTGCGGGAACGTACACCGGCATGGTCCGGCACAACGTGCGTACGATCGTCGAGGCACTGCGATAGGGTGGGGCATCGGTCTTCGTCATCACGGCATATTGAAGAATTGTTGTCATGAGTAGTCCGGAAGCTGACCAGCGTAGCGATGCGCGTCGTCTGCAAGACGAACAGATCGCTGCCGAACCGCAACTGCCACCGCTCCCACTGCCGCCCAATGCTGTCCCTTCACCTGTGGAAAGCCATCTTCAGCGCCATCGCCCGATTGCCGTCGAAGGCGTCGTGGAACACGGCCTAATAAGGCCACTCGACCCGGCAGTGAAGCTGCCGGAACATTCGCGAGTCATCATCGTGGCCGCGGAACCAAGTTGATCCCTCGCTTAGCGTCTTTGCGACTTGGCGTCTTTGCGTTCAGCTATCCCGGATTATTCACGATAGGTAGGGTGGGCCAAACAAGCCGCTTCTTTGGTGGGTCATCGGTCGCTGCTTCCGGTGTGATTCTAGGTCGCGGGCTGTGAATCAGCTTG
>JAVEUP010000076.1:0-35763 GCA_034005525.1 Thermoguttaceae bacterium
CCCCGCAAAAAACCGGTGACTTTCTCGAAAATGCCAGTATGCAACTATTGATTTTTTCACAAGCTCGGCGTGTGCCTACTACAATTTGTTCAAGTTATTTCTGAGCGCGGGCTAAGGCAGTAAAGACAAGAAACGACCGGGAACTGCAAACGTGGGATAGGCTTCCAGCCTGTCTTTTCCGCCGGACAGGCTGGAAGCCTGGCCCACGCAATTCGCTTAACCTGGATGACGCGTACACGTAGAGTGGGTCAAGTTCGCATGGATGGTTGGTGGGTCCGCACAAGCCGCAACCAACCTGATTTGCCGCCCGCCGCCTGGATGCACGCCGACAGTAGCGACCGATGGCCCACCAAAGGAGCGGCTAGTTTGACCCACCCTACCTGAGGAATAATCGGACGGATTCGCCTGATTGGACCGATGGTCTGACCTCTCGGCTTGCGGCATCCCCCCGTTGGAATGTGGTTTTTCTGTTTGACGTTGCGCCTAGGCAAGGTAGAGTTGCCAAAGAAGTGGGACGGGCGTTTCCGTTCCGCAACGCCACTTTCCGAGGGGCGACGATGATTGAAGATGCACAGGTTCAGATCCAGCGTCAGGCGGCCGAACTTCAGCGGCGGAATGCTGAGTTGGACCGCATCAACCGGGAACTGGAGGAGTTCACCTATATGGCTTCGCACGACTTGAAGGAGCCGTTGCGGGGCATTCGTGCCTATAGCGAAATGCTTCGGGAGGACTACCAGTCGGTCCTCGACGCCGAAGGCCGGCGCCGCCTGGACAAGATGGTCGATCTGTGCCAGCGGCTGGAGAACTTGATTACCGACCTACTGACCTACTGCCGCGTGGGCGGCATGAAGCCCGCCATGGCAACGGTCGATCTGAATGCGGTGGTCGGCGAGATTATCGATCTGCTGCTTCCTGTCATTGAGGATCGGAACGCCGTCGTGCGCGTTCGTGGGCCGCTGCCCCACGTCTCGGGCGACGCGATGATGCTCAGTCTTGCGTTGGCGAACCTCATCTCCAACGGCCTGAAGTTCAGCCGCGCCGAGCGTCCCACGGTCGAGATCGGCGCCGCCGCCGGCGAGCAGCCGATTGTGTATGTGCGGGACAACGGAATCGGCATCGCTCCACAACATCACGACGCTGTCTTCGCAATGTTCAGGCGTTTGCACAGCCGCCAGGAATACGAAGGCAGCGGCGCCGGTCTCAGCATCGTGCGGAAGATTGCCGACTGCCACGGCGGGCGTGTGTGGCTCGAGTCCGAGCCCGGCGAAGGGACGACCTTCTACCTGGCACTCCCTCCGGTCCCAGCCGCGAGTGCATTCGGGCCCCCGCACTGGCCGAAATGCGTCCGGCTTGCCGAGGCGGGATAAGCGAAGCCGCGTGCGTCATGGGATGAGCGTGGACGCTGCCGCCCACCGAATACTGTTGAGCACGAGCTTCGCATACACGGGGTTCGACCACGCCTGGTTGTCGTGGCCGAGCATCAGGTAGAATACCTGGCTGCGCCCATACTGTGTCACCCAGGCGATTTCCGGGTTGCAGTCGGGGCGCTGGCTCCGCAGCAACACGTGCACGGCGGGCGAAACATAGAGGCCGCCGTACACCTCGTCGATAATTTCAAAGTCTTTGATGCCGCGGGTGATTGGGTGCTCTTTGTCGGCGACAACCACTGGTATGCGTTCGCCATGACGCCAAGTCGATTTCGGGTAGGTCTTGCCGTCAATGTCCTGCTCCTGCCAGATCCATTTCCCTCCGAGCACCTTGTGGTAACCCTCCCATTCTGGACGACCACCGATTGCATGGTGCAGGACGACGTACCCAATGCCGCGTTTGAGGAGTTCTTCGAACGCCTGATGCTGCTCGGGTGTAAGTCCCTTGATCATATCGTACGTGACGATCACCTGGAACTCCTTTTCCAGCCCAGGCTTCAGCCGATCGGCCGCCTCGGGAAGCTCAGCCTTGGTAACGCTGATTCCGTGCATCCGGTCGAACATCCGAAAGAAGTTCGGCTGGTCGAAGTCATGCCCTCCGTAGAGCAACAACACGCGGTGGGGCTCCAGCCCGTTTGCCGGAGCGGGCAGCGACGCGATCAGGACGGCCAAAACTGACAGGAAGGAAACAAACCGAAGGAATCTTGATGCCATGACTTCACCTCGTGTGAGTGGAACGGTATCGACGCTTGCGAAGGCGCAATGCACACCCCGGTATGGCGTGGGTGAACCCGGGCGCTACTCGCCCGGAACCACCCACCCTGCGCTCTTGTGTGAGTGGAACGGTGTGGATGATTCCGCTTGTGAGGTGCAAACCCAGGTCTCGCGTGGGTGAACCCGGGCGCTTCGCGCCCGGAACCACCCACCCTACGCTCCTGCCAGCGATTGGCAGACTGTCGCAGATTATAGCACGGCTTGTCGGCAACAGGTATACTTATGTTTGGCACGACCGTTTCGACTACAGGATCGCGACGCAGGAGAAAGGACTGAATCATGCTTGGCTTGCTCCGGCGAATGAATGTCAAAGCTTACCCGGCGACGGCCCGCATCGCTGTTCTGGCGTTGGCCGGACTGTTGTTCTGTTCCGCAGGAACCGCGGCCGAGCCCCAGCCGGCCCGATCCGCCCCGGACCCCAATCCGCGGCTCGGCATGAACCTCAACGGTCCGGCCGATTGGAACACGGAACTCCCGTTCGTCGACGTCTTCCGCCTTTCGCGCCGATGGATCAGCCAGAGGAAAGGCGAGTCGTGGGGCAAAGGGCCGGAACTGGATCTGGACAAGCACGGCTGGGTACGGCGGCTTGCGCCCGACTGCTGGGCTGAGACGCCGCTGTGCACCATTGAGAGAGGGCACTACCCGGCCGGGCAATACACCGTACTTTACGAAGGGCGCGGCGAAATCGACTTCTGGGGCGCCGCGTCGGTCGCCGCGCGCGAGCCGGGCCGTATGACCATCGACGTCGATCCGAGCCGCGGCGGCCTCTTTCTCAGGCTGAAGGAAACGGACCCGGACGATTACGTTCGCAACATTCGCGTGATCATGCCCGGATTCGAGAACACCTACCTCGAGAATCCCTTCCACCCGGCATTCCTCGAACGCTGGCAAGGCGTTGCATGCTTCCGATTCATGGACTGGATGCATACCAACGGGTCGACCATCGAAACATGGGCCGACCGGCCCACGCCGGAAAGCGCCACGTTTACCGGCCGCGGGGTGGCCCTGGAGGTGATGATCGACCTGTGCAACCGTCAGCGGGCCGACGCCTGGTTCTGCATGCCGCACCTGGCCGACGACGACTTCGTCCGGCGTTTCGCCGAAATGGTCAAGGACCGCCTCCACCTGGATTTGAAGGTCTACGTCGAGTATTCCAACGAAGTGTGGAACAACCAGTTCCCGCAAACCCGGTACAGTTGGGAAATGGCCAAGAAGCTGGGCCTGGGCCCCGAGGAGCGGCCCTGGGAAGGAGGCGGCATGTTCTACGCCAGGCGCTCCGTCGAGATGTTCAAAATCTGGGCCGAGATCTTCGGCGGCACGGAACGGCTGGTGCGGGTGATCGCATGGCAGGCAGGCAATACGCATTGGATGGACAAGATCGTCCTGCCCTTCGAGGATGCATACAAGCACACCGACTCGCTTTCCATTGCCCCCTACATCTCCATGAACGTCCCGGAGTCGGGCAAGGAACTCACTGCCGATGAGGTTGCCCGCTGGCCGCTCGACCGCGTGCTCGATCACATGGAGCAGCATTCACTGCCGAGGGCCATCAAGGCAATCGAGGCCAGCAAGGCCATTGCCGACAAATACGGCTTCAGCCTGACCGCCTACGAGGGCGGCCAGCACATGGTAGGCGTAGCGGGCGGGCAGGATAACGAGACGATGAACGCCCTGTTCCACGAAGCCAACCGCCACCCGCGAATGGGAGAAATCTACCGCCGCTACTATGAGGCGTGGACGGCCGCCGGCGGCGACTTGTTCTGCTACTTCTCGTCGGTCGGCCGCTGGAGCAAGTGGGGAAGCTGGGGCATCATGGAGTACTACGACGACGATCCCCGGCAATCGCCGAAGTTTCTGGCGACCATGCGATGGGCCCGCCAACGCGGGCAGGCGGTCCGGCTGCCGGAGTGAGAGCCCCCGGCCGCCCTGCTGGGTTTCCGTACGGTGGGACAAGGTCGCGAGAATCTTCGGCGGGCCTGCACAAGCCGCACCCGGCCCGGGTTGCACGCCGCCCGCCGGAAACTACGTCCGAATGAAGCGACCGACGGCCCACCAGGGATGCGGCTTGCTGGTCCCACCCGACATCGCTGCCGCACCGGGGCGCTTCAATCCTTCGGCATTTCCATGGGCCGGCCTTCTTCATCGGCTTCCATGACGGTACGCCCTTCGCCAGACGTGGCACGTGGAGGCGGTGTCCCCTCGCCGCCCTCCAGCAAGCTCCGATCCAGCCCCAGGGAAGTGAGCATATCGTCAAGACCGGCCTCCCGGCCCGTCAGGCTGAATCCCCCATCGACCACCTGCTGCAACCGTGCCGGATGCGGCCGATACCCCCGCCCGCGAATAGGCGACCACCGGGCAAAGTCGCTGGTCGCCCAGAGGAGGTTCGCGGCATGGAGCACAAGGTTGTGATTCTGTGCGATGTCGCGCAGCGTCATGTAGTTCAATTCCAGCAGTTGCGACGCCCGCGGGCGGTCCAGAGCCGGGTCCTTCTCAGCAGCCTGGTCATTCAACCGGTCGAGGGTGGCCTGCAACTCCGTGAAGTTCAGGCCCATCCGCAGGAACGCCACCCTTGCACGGACGTCGTCCTCGCCGGCGGCGGCACGCTCGGCCGCGTCCAACAGGCCGCGCAGCTCGCCAAGTGCCTCGGGATCGAACGTCCGTTCCGGGTCGGCCGTGATTTCCTGGACCCGGAGGAAATAGCGTTTGACCAGTTCGGCCCCCGCGCCGAATGCTGGCTTGCAGTAGCTGTCAAGGATATCATCGGCCGTCAGGTGCGGGTTCCAATTCAGTCGCGCCGCGGCGTAGTAGTTCAGCCCATGCACCGACCAGTGGTGCACGACCGAGTCGAAATCGGTGGCCAGCATGCCTCGATCGGCCATGAAGCTCATGGTATCGGCAAGCTGCTGGACCATGACGTGCAGTTTCCCGTCGCGACGTCCGGCCAGTAGGATGTTCGGCCGCCAGTAGATTCGATTTGCCCCGGCCCGCTGCCATCCCTCCCATCCCTCGATCCCGCTGGGGACGTAACGCACGACGAGGTTCGGATGTAGCTTCTCCCGCACGGGCGGCGTGCTCCAGTAGCTGTATGCCTCAGTCAGAAAGAGGACGTCCGGGTGGACTCGCGTCACGCGCTCGGCAATCTGGTTCCAGTACCACACCATGCGATCGGTCAGGGCGACGTACTCGATCGGGGTACGGCGCGACCTGCCAACCTTCTCGAAGACCAGAAAATCGACTTTCGGGGCGTCGGGCGGGTCGAGCATCTTGCACGACGGGCACATGCAATGGCTCGAATAACCGCCGTCGTTCGGGCTGAGCGAAACACATCGCAGGTCCGGATTCTCGTTAAGCCGCCTGATGATGTCGTTGGCGACGAAATCGATCAGTCCCGGATTCGACTTGCATAGACGCCACCGGCCGTCTGCATCCGCTTGATTGCGAGTTCCATCGGCCTGCAAAGCGAACCATTCGGGATGTTTCTCGCCGTGTTCCGCCCATCCGCCGTGGAGTCCCGCACCTGCATGCCCGCCGCCGATGCCGATGTTGCCGCCCAGGCGCTGCCACGTTGTCCAGCCGGCGTCCATTTCCATTGCGCGAGCCCGCGAGGCGCCTTTGTCCCACTCTTCGCGGGTCAACTGCAGGCGGGCCAGCCCGGAAGCCGAGCGGTCGCTCATTCTACCAATTCGAATTCGGCGCTGGCCGATGGGCGGCGTGAACCGCACCTCAACCGGACCGGCCGTCACCGTCTTCAGCTTGGGAATCACCCGCCCTGTCTCGCCCGGCCACAAATACCGGACGCCGAGTGATTCGAGGAACTCGATAACCGCATGTCGCGTCCCTGCATTGTCGGTGGATGCCGGAGGACCGAGTAGTGCCAATACATTGCCGGTCGTCTTCACGAGAATGCCGCCGGCCCCGAGCCCCTCGCAAGTCAGCCCCATCCGGCGGGCAGCATCCCCTTCGCCTACCAACACAAAACACCCGGGCGCATTCGCGTCCTGAGGCGCAAAGACCAGTCGGCCATCCTCGGCCACCACGACACCGAGTTCGTCTTCGCGTCGGATTCCGAGCCGTGTACCGGAAATCAGAAACAGATGGTCCGAGAGGATTCTCGCCGCACTGGCTTCGACCGACCGGGCGTCGGCCTCGGCGGGCAGGATGATGACCGCTGTGGGCTGCCCCTTCTCGACCAGAACGACCCGGTCACTCGCCGAGAGCGAGGCGTTCGCCGTCAGAAGCAGGACAGTCGTGGTAAGAAATAGGCTCGGACAGTTCATGCCAAAGGTCTCCATCAAGGTGAGACAATGTGAAAGTGCGCGGGTTGGGGCACGGGTGTGCCGGCCGGACGTTGGTATTCTAGGCGAACGGGGTCGAGAGGTCTACCATCGTGCCGGTATCGCATGTGGCGAGACTGTCCAGCGAAGCGGTGGCAGATATTGAATTCCGCCACTGCCTCGGCTATAACCTTCGTGACAACCATGGGTGAGGACCTTCCCGGGCTTCACGGCCCAGCGTTTTCAAGACGCCGGGCTGCCCACCGCCTTGTGGAATCGAGCCGTTCTCGCCCGCGTGCATTCCCGTCCCCAACTCAGGAGCCCGCTTATGTCGGAAACGAAACGTCTGACTGCATCGCACTGGATGGTTCTTCTTGCCGCGTTCCTGGGCTGGATGTGCGTTGGGGTGGTCATGGGGCTTTTTCCCATCGCGGCGCGACCGGCGTTGCAGGACTTGCTTCAGGGCGATGTCCAAACCGGCGACGCCGGCGTGGGATGGTGGAACAGCATCCTCGTGGCTGCATTTCTGCTCGGGTGTACGGCCGGCGGCCTGTTGTTCGGCTGGTTGGGCGACAGGATCGGCCGCGTGCGTGCAATGGCGTTGAGCATTGCCACCTTCTCGATCTTCACGGGCCTGTGCTACTTTGCCACCCATCCGTGGCAGTTGACGGCGGCTCGCTTCATCGCCTCGTTAGGGATGGGTGGCGAGTGGTCGCTTGGCGTGGCGCTGTTGATGGAGTTGTGGCCGGAGAAATTTCGCCCCTTGCTGGCCGGCATTATCGGAGCAGCGGCGAACGTGGGGTTTCTGTTCATCGCCCTGTTGGGAATGATGGTTGCCGTCACACCCGATTCTTGGCGGTGGATTATGCTCGCCGGTGCAACGCCCATTGTGTTGGCCGTCTTCGTGGTCCTGTGCGTTCCGGAATCGGAGCGGTGGAAAGCATCGGTCAAGACGGCGGCCTCAAAGCCGATCCGGGAGATCTTCGCCACAGGGCTTCTCTGGCCCTTGCTGCTGGCTATGTGCTTCGCGGGGATCCCACTGATCGCAACTTGGGGGGGTGTGTCCGGGTTCTTGCCGCTATGGGCCGACGAATTGGCCGGGCCGGAGAACCCGTACGCCAAAGGAACGCTCCAGGTTATCGTGTCGATCGGCGCCATCCTGGGATGCCTGGCGGCGCCGCTGGTTGGCAGCCGCGCAGGCCGCCGGCCGGTCTACTTCGGCATGTGCCTGGGTTCCCTGGTGGTTTGTCAACTGCTGTTCCGCGAGGGCTGGTGGACGTACGGTATCCCGTTCCTGACGGTTTCGGGAGTTGCCGGCTTCATAACCGCGGCCTTTTACGGTTGGCTGCCGCTCTACCTGCCTGAACTGTTCCCCACGCGTGTCCGTGCTACCGGCCAAGGGCTGGCCTTCAATACGGGACGCATCTTCGCCGCAGCCGGGGCCATGACAACCGGAACCATCATGGGGTTCTTCGGTGGAAGCTACCCGCAGGCATGTTCCACCATCACGCTTGTATACGTGCTCGGAATGGCATTGATCTGGCTTGCCCCCGAGACAAAAGGCAAGCCACTGCCTGAGTAGCATGGCAGCTTGTCTCCCGTAGAGACCACCCAACGTGCCAAAATCGCTCCACCCGGAGTGCCTCTACCCCGGACTATTCATATACGCAGGGTGGTCCAGGGTCGCGTGGTTCATTGGCGGGTACGCACGAGCCGCAACCAAGCTGAATTCACAGCCCCCGACCCAGAAGCACACCGGAAGCAGCGACCGATGCCCCACCAGAGCGGCAGCCTGCTTGACCCACTCTGTCTATCATGAATAATCCGGGTTACAGATCGCAGCGGCCGGGCCACTGGAAGCCGGTGGTACATGGCGCGCGCCACAATGGCGACCACCTCTGTCGCACGAGCCGCTCACCTACCGGCGCACGGTTCCGGAGAATCCGGCCGAAAGGCGGCTCGAACTTCGCGTAGAACCTCGCACACGCGACGGTCCAGGGTGTCCAATTCGGTCAGGAGCGCTTCGTGTCTCTGGTCCAGGTCCAGAATTGTCTCCAGGTGCCCCAGGTTGACAGGTGGTTGCTCAGACATTGAAATACTCAAGACCTGTGTGTGCAGCAGGCGCACTCGCCCGGGGGTGGGCTGGCCTACAGAGCCGTCATCGTCCGGCGACCATGCCGAAGGTTAGGCAACGTGTCGCATTGGCCCGGAGAAGCTGAACCTGGGAAAACCCTGGCGATTATGCAGCTTTTGCCGGGCGGGGGGTCTTCCGTAAATCCGGGTGGGGCGTGCTTCGCTCAGTGCATCCGGCGAGCATGCGAAGGGTGCAGCCCTGGTTTTGCAGCAATACGGCCAATCGACCGGGTGAGTCGTCCGGTAGGCTGCGAAAACTGGGACAGTCCCCTGTGAACGGTTGCCCGGTATATTTGCCCCGGTCGATTCGACAATACGGTGACTGGCGGCCGATAAGGGTGGACAGTATACTGTCCTGCGGTGTATAGTAGAGGGCGGTCGATACTCTCCAGGTGGGGATATTGGCACTTTCATTTGCGTTGGACCTGAAGAATCCATGAACAAAGGAGGATTGAGTGGTCAAACTGACGTTGCGGGAACGTGAGTCGATACAGGAGGCTGTGCGGCGCTTCCGGAAGCTGGTCGAACGGAGCGGAATCAAGAAGGAAATGCGTCGCCGCGAGCATTACGAGAAGCCCAGCGAGATCAAGAGGCGAGCGAGACTCCGAGCTGAACGTCGCTCTCGGCGCACCCGCCTCTTAGGCAGTCCTTAAGACTAGGGCCGCCCCTCTTTCTCGCCCGACCGATGCGTGCAGGCCGTTGCGGCTGCGCACTTCTGGCGTGCGGTTGTCTGATTGCAGGAACCAACTCCCTGTCCCGTGCCGCTGCGACCGAACGGGACATCGCGGTGCGCCTGCTACCCAAGAACAGCAAGCACGGCCCCGAGTGCCGCGTTCATGAGAGCAAGCAGCAGTGCGATGGCGTTCAGGATAATCCCGGCAACCGCCATGCCGCGATTGTCGGCCTTCAGCGAGAGGATTCCCAAGGTCAGACCGACGCCGCAGTTGATTATGCCCACAAGCGGGCAGCACCAGAGAACCAACCCGACAATTCCCAGGACCAGTGACGCAGTCGCCCGCCCGTCTCTTTCCGTCTGCAAGCCGTAGCCGGGTGTGCCGAACTGGGTGGGTGTTTGATAGGGATTGGCCTCGCCGGATGCGTCCGGCCTGCTTCCGGAAGGCGGCACATGCCATTCCTGCCCGCTTGGTGCCGGCCCCGCAGGGCCGCCTCCGTAAGACGACGCCGGCGGCGCGCCGGGCGCCGGAATCACGGTCAGCGAACCGCAATCGGGACATCGCGCAGTCTGTCCGGCCGTACCATCATCTGTCCGCAGGAGCCGGTTGCAGTTCCGGCAGCGAAACTCAATCGACATCGAGAGGGTCCTTTTGATCGAGGTTGGCAAGCCCTGACACAAGCGAATCAAGAAGCAGGGAATCCGTTGCCCGCCAAGGCAACGCTAGCATACCAGATCGCCTCGCGAGCGCCCACTGCCTTGGCAAATCGTATGCGACCGGGTTTTCCCGCGGTTGGCTTGCACGTAGCAACCCCCGATTCAGCACGGAATCGGCGTTGTCAGGGAATCTTGCCGCACGTATGAGCCCGGGGCAATTGACCGGGAGGACCTGCGGCACAACAATGAAGCGTTCGGCAGCTTCAGGCGGCCACCGCCCGAAATCAAGGATTGTCGCCATCGCGCAAAGCATGTACTCCACGACCGACATCCTGGGCTCCGAAGGGCGAATTGCCAGCCAGCTTCCCGGCTATGAGCACCGCCGGGAGCAGTTGGCCATGGCCCAGGCCGTGGAGAAGGCCATTGCAGCCAAGCGGCACCTGATGGTCGAGGCCGGCACCGGCGTGGGAAAGAGCTTCGCCTACCTCGTGCCCGCCATCTTGGCCTGCGCCGGCCGGACACCCGACGGCGAGGTCCGCCGCCGTGCGCTCATTTCCACCCACACGATCAGCCTCCAGGAACAGCTCATCCACAAGGACATCCCGTTTCTCAAGAGCGTCATCCCCCTGGAGTTCAAGGCGGTCCTGGCAAAGGGACGCGGCAATTACGTCAGCCTCCGACGATTGCACAACGCCGTCGCGCGGGCGGGAGGGCTGTTCAGCACACGGGAAGAACACGAGCAGCTTCGCGTACTCGGCCAGTGGGCAAAGGAAACCAAGGACGGCTCCCTGGCCGATCTCGATTTCAAGCCCCTGCCCGCCGTCTGGGATGAGGTGAAAAGCGACGGGAGCAACTGCATGGGACGGAAGTGCCCATGCTTCAAAGAGTGCTTCTACTACCGCTCGCGGCAGGAACTCCAGGACGCGCAGGTGATGATCGTCAATCACGCCCTGCTGTTCACCGATCTGGCCCTGCGGCGGAACCAGGTGCGGCTGCTGCCCGACTACCGCATCGTCGTTTTCGACGAGGCCCACACCATGGAAGCCGTCGCCGGAGAGCATCTCGGGCTGCGCAGCACCAGCGGGCAGGTCGAGTGGGTGCTGCGCAAGCTGTACAACGACCGCACCAACAAGGGGCTGCTGGTCGGCCGGGGCAATACGGGCGAGGCCCAACGCATGGTCGACCAGTGCCGCCATCGGGCCGACGACTTCTTCAACTCGCTCGTCGAATGGCAGAGAGCCAACGGGCCGGAAAACGGCCGCGTGCGCCAGCCGCCCAACCTGCCCAATCCGCTCAGCGAAGGCCTGGCCATGCTGTCCGGCATGGTGCGTGCCGCGGGCAAGAAGGTGACAGAGTCGGACCAGTCGCAGGACTTCACCGCCGCCGCCGGGCGGCTTGCGGCCATCGCCGACGAAATCGAGCAGTGGATGGAGCAGCGCATCGCCGATTCGGTCTACTGGATCGAAGACATCGCCGGCCGCCGCTGGCGCCGGGTGGAGCTGGCCGCCGCGCCCATCGACGTCGGTCCGGCGCTCCGCGAGCAGTTGTTCGACCCGGTCGACACCGTGGTGATGACCAGCGCCACGCTGGCCACCGGCAAGCAGTCTTTCGACTTCTTCCAGTCGCGCATTGGGTTGGCCGAGGCGGAAGGGCTCCGGCTGGGCAGCCCGTTCGACTACCGACGCCAGGCCCGCCTCGTGTTGCCCGACGGCATTCCCGACCCCGGCCAGCAGGCTGAATTCCAGCAGCGGGCGTTCGAGTTGATCTGCCACTATGTCGGCCTGACCGAGGGCCGCGCCTTCGTGCTGTTCACCAGCTACGGCATGATGAAGAAGGCGGCCGAGGCCCTCGGCCCGTGGCTGCTCGAGCGAGGGCTCACCCTGCTTTGCCAGGCCGACGGGCTGCCGCGCAGCCAGATGCTCGACCGCTTCAAGCGCCATCCGCGCAGCGTGCTGTTCGGCACCGACAGCTTCTGGCAGGGCGTGGACGTACCGGGCGACGCCTTGCAGAACGTCATCATCACGCGACTTCCCTTTAGCGTACCCGACCGACCGCTGCTGGAGGCCCGGCTCGAGGCCATCCGCGCCGCCGGCGGCAACCCCTTCCGCGACTACCAGTTGCCCGAGGCCATCCTGAAGCTCAAACAGGGTTTCGGGCGTCTGATCCGCACGCAGACCGACACGGGCATGGTCGTCATCCTCGACCCCCGCCTCCGCACCAAGCCCTACGGCCGCCAGTTCCTCGACGCCCTGCCGGAGTGCGAGGTGATGAAGGAGTAGATGTCCGGGTCATTACGCATCTTCCCTCAATGACAAACAGCGCTCTGTCACGGAATGTTCTATCGCTATTCGCTTGTGGGGAGTCCCCGAATCCAGCGGCGCACGACCAACAGCGGGACCGCACCAAAGACGCCAAACGAGCAATCGATAAGCCGCCACCAGAGTGGGATTCCTCGGATATGCCCCGCAATCATCGCGACGGGAATGACGCCTGCACAGGCGATGAGGCCGAAATCGATGACCCAATTGTTCCTGACGGGGTCTTTCAATGGGCCAATGAACGCCACGGCGATCACCAGGTGCGCGAAGGCAAGCCAATCGGTCCCGTAGGCAAGGAACGGGTAGCGGGCATTGGTGTCAATCACCGCATCGCGAACCGTCAATATCCACGCCGTCACGGCGGATGGAGTCGAGTGTTCCGAGTCGGGCAACACGGACGCGATCCAACGCAGCCCGGTTTCGATGGGAAACGCCGTCAAGCCGCTGAGCACCAGCGCCACCAGGAAGAAGACGAGCACAATGCGAATTTTGCGAATCTGCCGGTGCATGTCGGTCATCCGTCGGGCTACGGTGCTCATGTCCAAAGCTGCCTGTCGAGAATGCGGTAGTTGATCGCCTCGTTCAGGTGCGACGGTTGGATGTCGGCGCTTTGGTCGAGGTCGGCAATGGTGCGGGCGACGCGGAGGATCTTGTCGTGGGCGCGGGCCGAAAGGCCCAACTCGGTCATGGCGCCCTTCAGGAGGTTCATCCCCTCGCGGTCGAGCCGGCAGAACTGGCGGACCTGGCGGTGCGGCATGTCGGCATTGTGCCGCGTCTTGCCGCCCCGGAAGCGCTCGGACTGAAACCGCCGCGCGCAAGCGACGTGCTCCCGCATCTCGGCGCTCGACGTGCCCGGCGTCCCCGACGAAAGCTCTTGAAACGCCACCGCCGGCGCCTCGATGTGAATGTCGATTCGGTCCAACAGCGGCCCGCTGATGCGGCTCATGTACCGCTCGATGGCCGTCGTGCCGCACTGGCACTTGCGCCGCGGGTCGGTGCGGTATCCGCACGGGCAGGGGTTCATCGCCGCGATGAGCATGAAGTTCGCCGGGAAGGTCGTGCTGTTCAGCGCCCGCGAAATGGTTACCGTGCCGTCTTCGAGCGGCTGGCGCAGCACTTCGAGCGTCGTCCGGTTGAACTCCGGAAGTTCATCGAGGAACAAGACTCCGTTATGCGCGAGACTGATCTCGCCGGGAGTCGGCACCGATCCGCCTCCCACCAGTCCGGCGTTCGAGATGGTATGGTGCGGCGAGCGGAACGGCCGCACGGCCAGCAGCGGCTGGCCCGGCCGGAGCCGGCCCACGGCGCTATAGATGCGCGTGGTCTCAATCGATTCGCTCGGCGTCAGGTCGGGCAGAATCGTGGGCATGCGTTTGGCCAGCATGGTCTTGCCGGAACCTGGCGGCCCGACCATCAGCAGATTATGCCCGCCGGCCGCTGCGACGCACAACGCCCGCTTGGCCATCTCCTGGCCGCGCACGTCGGCGAAGTCGACCTCGTACTGCCCCAGCTCGCGGAACAGCTCCTCGACGCGCGACGGCGTGGGCTCCAGATCGATCTCGCCGCACAGGAAGCCGACCGCCTGCGCCAGGCTGCTGACGGCGAACACGCTGGTATTCTCCACCACGGCGGCCTCGCATGCGCTTTCGGAGGGCACCAGCAGGCCGGCCGTGTGGTCCTGTTCGGCGGCGGCCATGGCCATCGAAAGCGCGCCCTTCGCAGGGCGCGTGTTGCCGTCGAGGGCCAACTCGCCAATGACCACGTGCCGGTCGAACCGATCGCCGGAAATCTGCCCGCTTGCGGCCAAAACGCCCAGCGCGATGGGCAGGTCGAACGAGGCCGCGTCCTTGGGCAAATCGGCCGGGGCCAGGTTGATGACCACCCGGTTCTGCGGAAGCTGGAAACCCGAGTTCACAATCGCCCGCTCGACTCGGTGTGTGCTCTCCTTGACCGCCGCCTCCGGCAGGCCGACCAAAACCGTCTTCGGCAGCCCGGCAGGCGAGACGTCCACCTCGACCTCGACCGGCAACGCGTCGATCCCCAGCAGTGAGAAGGTTCGCAGTTTCGCGAGCATTGGGTAATTCCGCCTGTAACCGAGGGGGGGTGTCGACCGGACTGGCGCATTCCCCCCACTGGACCACCAGATTGTGGCGTACTTTTTGGCGGGGTGCAAGGTGGGGTGACGTCTTCTTCAGGAGACATCATTCTCGGCAGGAAATGTCCCGAGTGGGCGGTAACAAGGGTAATGAGCCAGGGGACCAGCAGGTGATACCCGCAGGCTGCAGCGGCGCCGAGCGCTACGTTTCCGTTTCGGGTCGGGGCTCGGCGGCGGCGAAGACGTCGGCCACGACAACCGAGAAGCCGGGCAGCAGTACAGACGTAGCTGCTTCGGTTTCCCGAAACAGGCCGTGATTGCGGTACGCTGCCCCGTCCAGCGTGAGCACTTCGATCGCCCGCTGCTCGGGATCGACAATCCAGTATTCACTCACGCCCGCCCGCACATAGTCGTGCCGCTTATCCACGAGATCGCGCCGGCGATTCGCTTCACCCTCGCTGAGGACCTCCACGACAAGATCGGCCCCCTGCGGCTGACTGTGCAGGTCGCTCATCCTTTTTGGGCGAAGGAACAGGATATCCGGCTCGCGGTATTTTTCCGCCCACAAGCGTATGGGTAGCGGCGCAAAGAGAACTCTTCCCAATCCTCGGCAGTTAACGAAGTCGTACAGGGGAGAGATAGGGAGCCTCGGCGGCGTTTAGCCGACTGACCACCGCTCCAGGCCGGGCAAGCCGGCCGGTGGCGGACGCGACCTGTGTAGAACAGCGAGAAACGTTGCCCCGCGCTGGTCGAAATTCCGCTGCCTTGGGGCACTTTCCAACCTGCCAGAAAACCTTGCCGCACACGTTCGGCGCACCCTGCCGAGTAGCCACCGCCCGCGTGCGCCTGAGCCTATTCCCAACGCGCTTTTGTCCCGGCCACGTAAGCGTCGTATGCCTGGCCGATGGCCTCGGTTTCGCCGTCGCCGGCGTGGATCCAGATGCGGTAGATCAGGCGGATCGGTTTGCCCGGCTCGAACGTCCGCGGCTCCACGCCTGGCCAGCCGACGCACAGCGGCCCATAGTGGCGAGTGAGCCAGGTGGGCGGGTAGTCGGGATGCTCGGGGTGAATCATCACCGCAGCGCCGGAGCGGCCGGGGGCGCCCTCGAAGTGGCGCGAGAAGTCGGCCCATTCCAGGTTCGCAATCGCCAGGTCGTCCTCCGTGCGACCGCTCGGAACGGTAATCACTTGGTCTTTGTGCGGCGTGCCGATGAACCGCATGGTCAGCCCGCCGTAGCTCTTCCCGCCGGCACCCCAAAGGGTGACCGGCGTTTCGCTGGGAATCCAGGTGAACTCCAGGTCGATCGCACGGCTGCCGTCGGCCGCCCGGTACGCGCGAATCCACACGCGCTCGATCATCACGTTGCGGCCGAACTCCGGTTCGATGAACCAGCCGTTTTCGACGGCCAGAATCGTTGCGACCGGCCCCGTGGCGCGGTGCAGCCATTCGACCTTGCGCAGCTCGATGTTATCACCGGCCCACGAGTTGTACTCCCGGCCTTCGATACCGATGTGCGGCCACGTCCAGAAGATGCCGTGGTGGTGGTAGTGATCCCGCGGGAAGTCGTCGGTGAGCACCTCGCCGTGCAAGCCCCAAACGGGATGAATGTAGCATCCTTGCCGGCGTCGGTGGTCGCGTTCGGGCACGTTCTCGCCCACCATAGTGCCGTAATTATAGGCCAGAACAGGTTCGCCCTGTTGGCTCACCTTCAGCGTCGTGCCGTCCAAATCGTCCACTTGGAACAGGTCGCAAGCTTCCGCGATCTGCTCCACTCGAAAGCGGCGTTTCTCCGGGGCGCCCTCGCGCGGCGGGACGACCGCCACAAGCCGTCCCTTCTCGGCAGGCTTTCCGTCCTCGGTCATCGCCGGCACCACCTGGGCCGGAATTGGTTCCTCCAAGCCGTCTTGTTCGCGAAGGACGACGGCCTGCCCAGGCGCCTGCTCCAACCCTTCGGGCAAGTCGACCGCAAGGAACACGGGTGCCGGCTGTGACGGGACAACAAGTTCGGCGGAGGGGGCTATGGCCCCCTGGCTGAGTGCTGCCCCTGTCATGGCGACAATAATCAAGCAGCGGCGGGCGGTCAGGAGCGACGTGGACATGGAGCGTACCTCGGGTTGGGAATGCAAAGGGTGGCGGGAGGTAGGTGCTATTGTAATTCACCAAACGGCGCGGCGGAAGCGCCGGTGTAATGCCGGCTGTGCCAAACGGCAGCCTGTTGACCGGGATGATTCCCGATAGAATGGCGCCAGCATCCATTTGGTGGCAGCGTCTCATTGGCTCGCCGGCTTCTGGGCATTCTGCATTTTCGAGGGAACTCAAATGAAGCGAATCGTGATTTGTTGTGATGGTACGTGGAACGTGCCGGATCAAGATGCCAACGGTGTGCCGCAGGCGACAAATGTTGCACGCATTGCCAGAGCAGTGGCCACGGCAAATCGCCAGGGCATTCGGCAGCTTGCCTACTACGGCACGGGGGTGGGCACCTCGGGATCCTGGTTGAGATGCTGTATCGCCGGAGTGATCGGAACTCCGTGTTGCGTTACGAATGGGTCGGATCGGAAGACAAGTTGCAAGATCAATCGTCACCGGCATTAAGGAACTGCTTCAGCTTCATGCGGAGCCGGTGGCGGCGCTGCCAGACGTCGGCAGCAGAGAGCGTGCCATTGTTTCCGTTCGGGGGGCTCAAGAGGTAGCCTTCCAGAAAGGCGAGTTCTTTCGGGTTTAGCGTGGCCACAAAGTCATTTAGCAGCATGCCGAAATCCAGATTCGATGCCGATGCTCCAAACTCGCTCTTCTTGCGACAAGCCAGTTGGCAGACGTGAAGCAACCGTTCCGACTCGGCGCGCTCATGCCGGCAAACATGGCAACGCACAACACCCGCAAGGTAACATCCCAGGCAGGTCGACCGTTCCGGGGCATATCGGCGGAGAACCCGGGCATCGTCGCGAAGGAGTGCGTACCAAACGCTTGCGACGATTTCCTCGATGGTGTTGTCGTCGCGCTGCGTGCGGAGAAAGAACCGCACAAGGCGGCGAAGTTCGGGGGTGCACGCCTCGTAGAACTCTTCCCAGGCGGGCCGGTCGCCGGAGAGGCAGCGGGCCAGCAGGCTCGGGTCAGAGCCGCAAGGGTTTGGAGAGCCGCGATCGGCACGGCTGCCGCTGGATGGGTAGACCATAGGACGCAACCCGCGTGGTTCAGGGGCGCGCCCTCACTTTCCCATTGTGCTGCCGCAATGCCCGCACGGGCCATCCTCGCGGCGAAATTTGGTCGCCAAGGTGTGATCGCGCCCGCGATTCCAGCAACAACGCGAAGCTGATTATACTCAATGCTTCAGGTGTTTGCAACGAACACGGGCGCCGAGGATTGCCTCGATCAGGCCCTGCGTTGTAAACTCCCCCGCTTCAACTGCGGGTTCATGTCCCAATTCGCGTAGGGTTTGTGATGTAATCGGGCTAATGCTGGCCAACCGGCTGGACTCAAGCGCCGACCCGAACATAGCGTGGAGCGCCCGGGCGATAGCTGAACTAGTCACGGTCACCCAGTCGAACCCGCCGGCGTGGAGTATCTCGGCGACGCCGGGCTCGGGTTGTTGCACGTTACGGCTGGTGTAGACGACAATCTGGTCGACCTTGGCCCCCGCCTCTCGAAGCCGCTCTGCAAGGATCTCGCGGCCGCGGCTTGCGCGAGCAAGCAGAAACCGCTTTCCGGCGGCCTCCCACGAGAGCGCCTCGGCCAGGGATTCAGCCCGAAATTCGGGAGGGGTCAGTTCGACATCAAGGTGGTATTGTCGTAACCGCTCGGCAGTGGCGGGGCCGATGGCGGCCAGTTTCACAGGAGCCAACTGCCGAATATCGTTTCCCAGCAGTCTGATGCGTCTAATCAAGTAGTCGACGCCGTTGACGCTTGAAAACACTACCCAGTCATAACGATCGAGACATCCGATCGCCTCGTCGACCCGCTGCCAGTCCGGCGGCGGTCCGATTTCGATGGCCGGCTGAATGGCCACCTCCGCGCCTAGCTCGTTGAAGCGGGCGGACAAGTCGGCAGACTGGTCGCGGGGTCGGGTAAGCAGAACCCGCTGGCCGAACATCGGCCGCGCCTCATACCAGCCAATCTCGGGAGCTAAGTCGACAACCGGCCCAATGATGGCAACGACCCGTGAGCCAAGATCCTCGCCGGCAATAAATGTGGCAACATCTGCCAGAGTGCAGCGCACGACACGTTGGCGAGGGCGGGCGGCGTCGGCCACCAGGGCGACCGGCGTGTCGGCACTTCGACCCCCCTCAATCATACGGTGGGACCACGATTCGGGCTTATGAGCGGGCATGTAGACGACCAGCGTGCCCGGAAACCTGGCCAGACGCCGGAAGTCCAGCGGCGCAACCCGCTCGTCACGCTGTTGACGAGCGGTTACCAAGGCAACGGCCGAACTCAACTCGGCGTGTGTGATTGGGATTTCGGCCAAGGCTGCGGCAGCCGTCGCGGCAGTCACCCCTGGCACGACCTCGACAGGCACACCGGCGGTGTGTAACGCTTGGAGTTCCTCAAAACCGTGACTGAACAGTTCCGTGTCGCCGTCTTTCAGATGGACGGCTGTCCGTTCTGCTCGCGAAGCGTCGACCAGTCGGGCAACGATCTGGTGAAGAGGCCAGCGCTGGTGGTGGGGGCCACCGGGTCGAGCACCAAGCCAAATCACCTCTGCAGAGGGGGTGGCCATGTCCACTGCGCGCGGGTCTACGGAGCAGTCGCACAAGACGACATCGGCCCGTGCAAGACACTCCGCTGCACGGAGTGTCATCAGTCGGGGGTCGCCTGGACCGGCCCCTACCAGGTATACTTGTCCGCAAGGCCGATGAGGTCGCGATGGAGCTTGCATTGTTTGCCTGTTGCGTTCCCGCCCGTGGATATTACAATGGAGTCTGGTCCCGGATGTCGGTCGGCGATGGAAGGGGAGATTTCTTCCGGGTGGTTTCCATCGCTCGGCCGTCGTGGGATCCTTGGGGCGTTTTTCCGGTTGATTCTCTCTCAGTAACACTCAGTCGATCATGTCAGTTGAAGATAGCTCCAATAACGTGGAACGGGAAGGTGATGGGGGCGCGGAAGGGCGGGAGCCCATCTCGCCTGCCAAGCGAAAACGCCTTCAGAAGGTGTTTGAGCACGCCAGCAAGCAGATGTCGCAGGACAACTTCGACTATGCGTGCGAGCTTCTGAATCAGTGCGTTCTGGGCGATCCGGGGAACCTGATCTATGTGCAGAGCTATGTCGGCAACCTCCAGAAGAAGTACAAAAATAACCGGAAGGGGGCGAATTTCGTTGCGCAACTTGCCCAACGCGGAGCCAAGAGCGCCGCGCGGAAGGCTGTGGGCCAAGAGAAGTGGATGGATGTGATTCGAAATGGCCTGAAGGTACTCACCGTGAACCCATGGGATGTTACCACGCTGACGGCCATGGCCACGGCCGCCGAAAAGATGGGCGATGACGAGGTTGAGTTGTTCTATCTGAAGTGCGCCCTGCAGGCAAACATGAACGATCCGCAGGTGAATCGGCAGTGTGCCGAGGCCCTGGCTGCCCGCGGCCAGTACGATCAGGCCATTGCCTGCCTCCACCGGGTGGAAAAGCTCAAGCCGGACGACGAGGAGATTCAGAAGCTCATTTCGAGGTTCGCCGTGCAGAAGACGATCGATCGCGGCGGACTCGGCAAGGGTGATCCTTCAAAAGGTCAGCAGGCCGCGGCTGCCGAGGGCCCGGAGATCTCGCGCGAGGAGCAACTCAAGCAGATCATCCGACGCAAACCCAACGAATTACCCAACTACTACGAACTCTCACAGATCTACATTGACGAGGAGCAGTACGCGAAGGCCGCCGACGTGCTGGAAAAAGCCTACGAAATCTCCGACCATGATGCCGACGTGCGCGAGCGTTGGGAGGATGTCCAATTGCGGGCACTCCGGCAGAAGATCATCGCGGCCCAGGATGAGGTCGATAAAGGGGGCGGGGAGCCGGCCAAAGCTGCGCTGGCAAAGGCCCAGAAGGCTATGGTTGAAAAGGAAGTCGATGTGTTCGAGAAACGTGTCGAGCGGTACCCCAACAACCTCGAGTTCAAGTTCAAGCTGGGCCAGCGCTACCAATTGGCCGGACGGTACAACGACGCGATCAAGCAGTTTCAGGCTTCCCGTACCGATCCGCGGCGCAAGGGCGTTTGCATGCTCTGTCTGGGGCAGTGCTTCCAGAAGATCAAGCAGAACCGCTTGGCGAGTAGTCACTACGAGTCGGCCATCCAGGAGATTCCCGACCGCGATGGCGAAAACAAGAAGCTGGCCCTCTATCTGGCGGGTAAGATTTCCATGCACCTGGAGGATCTGGACACCGCCGAGAAGCACCTGACCACGCTTGCGGGCCTCGATTTTACTTACCGGGACGTCTCTGCCCTACTAGACAAGATCGCCCACCAACGAGAAAATAACGAGGTTTGACCCTTGCAGGGGGCCACCCTCTGCGATCCACACACCTAGATTTCTGTTCAATTATGCCGAATACCAGAAGTGCCAAGAAGAGACTTTGCCAGAACGTTGTTCGCCGAGCGAGAAACCGATCTGCCAAGCAGGGCCTCCGTACGCAGTGCCGCAAGGTGCGGGAAGCAGTTAAAGACGGCGACTTGGAGCGGGCCGAGACCGAGTTCCGCGCCGCCGTCAAGAGGCTCGATCGGGCGGGCGCCCGGAATATCATCCACCGGAACGCCGCCGCTCGTACCAAGTCGCGGCTTTCCAGCGCGATCCGAGGAGCCAAGCAGGGCGTATCTCAGTAGCCGACGTTGCATAGCACGGGTAGGTTGGGCCAAGGCCGCGTAAGATCTTGATAACGCTGCGCTCTACCCTTGTTCGATCATCTCGGCTACTCTGCCCCGGCAATTGCCTCTCCCGTCGAGGGGGCACCTAACTCTGGGTCCTCAAAGACGACGCGTTCAGCGTCGAACACGGGGCCTTCGATGCAGGTGCGCCGATAGTCCCAGTTGCCCGAGTTGTCGCGAATCCTTGCCACACAGCTAAAGCACGCGCCAATACCGCAGGCCATGGGGGTTTCCAGCGACACCCGGCACGGGACCGCAAGTTGCCGGGCAAGCCGGGCGGTGGCGGCCATCATGGGTTGCGGACCGCAGCAGACGATCCGGCAGGGCCCGGCCGACTCGGCCACCAGCGGCGGGATCAACTCGGTCACCAAGCCCCGGTGTCCTCGCGATCCGTCTTCAGTGGCCACGAGGACGTCGATGCCGGCGGCCTCGAAGTCGTCGATTCCCGCCAGGTAGTCGGCGGTTCGCGCACCGTAGCACAGGGTGACCCTATCGGCGTTCGGCACGTTCCGCGGCGGCGTACCGTACTGCCGCAGCCCCAATGCTTCGCGACCGAGCGCCAGAAAGGGGGTTTGGCCGATGCCGCCGGCGATCATGATCAAATGTCCCGCCTCTTCCGGCGGAAACCCGTTGCCCAGCGGTCCCCACGTGTCGAGCACCGTACCCGCGGGAATGTCCACGAGCCGGCTCGTCATGCGGCCGACAACCAGGTACACGACGTCAACCGCGTGAGGCTGGCCGGCCGCGTCGGGAACGACGTCGTATAGTGCAAGCGGGCGGCCCAGAAGCGGATCGTCGCGGCCGGGTAATCGGAGCATGAGGAACTGACCCGGTATAACACGAGCAGCAATTGCCGGGGCCGCCAGTCGAATGCGGTGCGTGGCACGAGCAACCGCCACGTTCTCCAGCACGGTGGCACTGCCATGCCAGGCGTGGTCGGGATACGTCGGGACCTGTAGGTCACTCATTCTTGACCCACTCTACGTACATGAATAATCCGGTCTTATCGTGCCGGCTAAAGCCGGAACTCCAACGGGGTGCCGTTCGCACATGGAAACGGAGAAGCCCAACCCTATTCTCGCCGAGCCGTGCAGCCTTTTCCAGGCCCACCAGGCACGATGCCGCAGAAGAGGGGTATTCAATGAACAACGCTCAGACATTTCCCTCCAGCGTCAGGCGACATAGTTTGGCGAAGGGCTTCATTCGCCGACCAAGACTGTGATCGCCGACAAAAAGGACGGGGTGGGGGCCACGGTACACGTCGCATACATCGGCCACGTCGTCGATGTCCATCAGCACGCGGGTGGCACAGCCTCCTGTGGGAGGGGACGGCGGCGAGGAGATCACCCGGCCCGTCCAGCACGAAAGATTGTCCTTGCCGCTGTGGTACTTCGCTAGCAGGATGGACTCGCCGGGCGTCCATTGCACGTCGAGAGCCGGCGTCTTGGGAAGCTGGTGGAAGAAGGGCCGGACGGCCAGCTTCTGGTCGGGCCCCTCCGGGCCACCCAGCTTCCACGCACAGGTGCAATGCGACGCGAAGTAATGGTTTTCGCTGGTATCGAACTCGGGGTTGTGCTGGAAACCGCCGCGGTCGAGCAGCCAGCGGCCGAGCATGAGCGTGAGTGTGGCGTTCAGGTCGTTTTCGCACCCGCAAGGCACAAGATTGCCGTTGTTCATTGCGAAGCTCACGCACGGCTTACGGTGCTTCAACATCAGGCACTCGATCGTAATTGCATCGGCCCCGTAGCGTTCCATGATTCGGCTGACCGCCCAATGTGCCCGAAAGGCGTCGATGAAGTACTCGCCGGCAACGTCGGTTACACGAGTTGCCTGCTGCTTGAACGCCATCGCTTCAGCCACCATGGCGTCGTCCGGTTGGACGGCGTCGAACAGTGCATTGAATTCCTCAGCCGGAACGCCGACCACGTGCACGCCAAGCCGCTGCTCGGTGTCCTCCACTCGCTCGGTCACCCGGCCCGAAACGCGGAGCAGCCGGCTTTGCGCCAGCATCTTCGCGGCGTGAACCGCCCTGAGTGCCCGCTCGATCTCATCCCAATTCTCAATGGAGTGGATGTAGTAGAGGCCCTCGGTAGTCCGCAGGTACTCCCGCGGCAACTGATGGTTTGAGCCAACCGGCTGGTAGACGATGGCCATGGGGGCCGACTCGGTGGCCATCCGGTGCGACCACTGGGCGAAGGTGTTCCAGAAGTTGACAATCAACACCGCGTCGGGGCCGGCGGCCTTGGCTCGCTCGATGAATTCGCCCACCTGGGCCTCGGTGTAGATGGCCTGCGGCGCGAACTCGGCGTCGATTCCCACTGCCGTGGCGATGCCCCGAATCTTCTCGGTAAAGGTTTTTTCCTGCGCCTCGGGCTGGAACTGGTTGCCCGGCCAGGTGAACCAGTGGTGCTTCGCCCAGGAGTCTTCCAGGCGTCCCTTGTTGACCACGTCGGCCGGCGGATAGAGGAAGGCCACTAGCACCCGGGCCGGCTGTTTCGGCCGCGGCGCCAGCAGCGGCTCGTTCGTGGCAAGGGCGCCCGTGGCCTTCAGCGAAAGGAGGCCCGCCATACCCAACACACCGCCCGCGGCAAGGAACTCGCGGCGGTCAACACCCGAAGAACACGATTCACACATGATGGTCACCTGCCTGCTGGAGGATGGGTCATTTCAGGCTCACTGTACCAGGGCCGGGGTTGGTTGGCAATCCGTGCGGCGTCCGACCACGTAGGCGTCGCCCGGCGGTCAGGACGCGGGGAGTTCGACGCCGTTTACCAGATACCAATCGTCAAACAGACTGATTTCGGGTAAGACGCGGCGGTAGCCGTGTGCCGTCAACAGCGACAGGATTGCATTGCGGTTGGACGTATAGTTATGCTCCACCGTGATGATCTTCGGCCGGTATCGGGTCATGTCGAACGCTTGCAGGATCGCCAGTTCGCTTCCCTCGGTATCGATCGAGAGGTAGTCAAAATCAGCCGGCGCATTGTGTTGGTCCAGCATGTCATTGAGTGAAACCGTTTCGACGTTGTAGGTAGTGGCGCTGCTGTCGCGTCTTCGACGGCTGTCAACATCAGAAAATGGTTTTAGCGTTGACAGTTCATGTGACGTTGCCTCGATGAATGACAAGGTCTCGCCGCTGGTCGCCCAAACACATCGGGGGTCGATTATGGTGTTTGGCCTGTTCTCTCTCAGACTCTCATGCCAGTGTCTGGCCGGCTCTGCGCAGATTCCGCGCCAGGAATAATAGTGTTCAAGAGCAAAACTGTTTGACAAATGGATGCCGTCCGTTGCACCGAACTCGCAGAAGAAGCCGCATTGCTTCTCATGGAGAACGTGAAGGACAAACGCGTCCTGAGACAGTTGAGAACGCGATATACTGTCAACGCTCTGAGCATAGGTCAGGAAGGAACGAATCTGCGGGTTTCTCTCCAATTTCAACCGGTGAGGCATGGTCCTTCGGTTTCTGACCAGACGTCGATACCGGCGTGAAAACGGCCCAACCCGATGCTTAAGACTGAAGCTATCTAAGAACTCGAAGAGCGATGAAGTGACGATCTTCCACATATTCGGAGTTCCCGGTCACGCAGGGACAAGTTGCGAGGATAGGCGGATTGCACGATTATCCCCGAAGCCGGGTTTGGCCGCAAGGTCGAGAAACCAAGGCATTATCCCTTCCTTGCAGCACGCCTGTTTGGTCCTCCCACCTCCTACGCCCGCTGTCGAGCAAGTCGGCGGCGGTCGGCCTCGCGCAGGACGATCTTGCGGAGCCGGATTTGGGTGGGCGTGACTTCGACCAGTTCATCCTCCTCGATGTATTCAAGCGCTACCTCCAAGGACAGCACGCGCGGCGGCTTCAGGAGGATATTGCGGTCGCTGCCGGCGGCGCGGATGTTGGTGAGTTTCTTCTCCTTGGTCGGGTTGACCGGCATATCGCTCTTGCGGCTATTCTCGCCGACGATCATCCCTTCGTACACGACGTCGCCGGGCCCGACGAACATTTCAGCCCGGTCTTGCAGTCCGTCCAGCCCGAATGCGACCGCCCGGCCGGCCGCCATCGAAACGAGCACGCCGTTGGATCGGCCCGGCACGTCGCCTTCCATGGGCCGGTAACACTCAAAGCGGTGATGGACGATCGCCGTGCCCTGGGTCGCGTTCAGCAGCCGGGTGCGCAGACCGATCAGGCCACGAGCCGGGATCGAAAAAATGGCGTAAGTATACTCGTCGTGGTTGGTCATTTCGACGAGCCTGCCGCGGCGGGAACCGACGAGTTCCATCACGGACCCCAACTTGTCGGGTGGAACCTCGACCACAAGGCTCTCAAACGGTTCTTCCAGCACGCCGTGGTTCCTGCGCACAATCACCCGGGGCTTGCCGATCGATAGTTCAAATCCCTCGCGGCGCATCGTCTCGATCAGTATCGCCAGGTGCAGCACGCCCCGGCCGGAAACCTCGAACGACTCGCTCCCCTTCAGCGGCTCAACGCGGAGTGCCATGTTCCGCTCCAGCTCTCGGGTAAGCCGCTCGGTAAGATGCCGCGTGGTGACGTATTTGCCCTCGCGCCCGGCAAGAGGCGACGTGTTGATGCCGAACACCATTTGGATGGTCGGTTCGTCCACTTCCACCCTGGGCAGTGCACGGCGGACCTGCGGGTCACTGATCGTATCGCCAATGGCGATTTCCTCCAGGCCGACCAGTGCGGCTACGTCGCCGGCGGTCGCCTCGTCAACCCGCACGCGGCCCAGCTTATCGAATAGATGCACTTCGGCTACCTTGGCGGTGCGCACCTTGCCGCCGGCCTGCATGAGGGCCACCTGCTGCCCCTGGCACACGGCGCCCGAGTAGATCCGCCCCACGGCGATGCGGCCTACGTAGTCGGACCAATCGAGGGTGGTCACGAGCATTTGTAAGGGGGCATCGGCGTCGATGGTAGGGCCCGGGATGACCTCGAGTATCATGTCCAGCAGCGGCTGCATCGAGTTGCCCGGCTGGGCGGGGTCGGCCGTGGCGTAGCCCTCCCGGCTGGTGGCGAATATGTGCGGGAAGTCGCCCAGCACATCCTCAGCGCCCAGGTCCAACATCAACTCGAAGGTCTGATTGAGCGCGACGTGCGGCTGCGCGTCGCGGCGGTCGATCTTGTTGATGACAACCAGCGGTTGAAGCCGGCACTCCAGGGCCTTGGCCAGGACAAACCGCGTTTGCGGCATGGGGCCCTCGGCGGCGTCGACCAGCACCAGGGCTCCGTCCGCCAATCGCAGCACCCGCTCCACCTCCCCGCCGAAGTCGGCGTGGCCGGGCGTATCGATCAAGTTGATCTTCACGCCCCGGTAGTGGATGGCGATGTTCTTCGCGAGGATCGTGATTCCTCGCTCCCGCTCCAGGTCGTTCGAGTCGAGAATGCACTCGCCCACCAATTGGCTGGCCCGAAACTCGCCGCTCTGGCGCAGGAGGCAGTCGACCAGCGTGGTCTTGCCGTGGTCGACGTGCGCGATGATGGCAATGTTTCGGATATCGTTGCGACGCATAGGAGGGCTGTCCGTGGGGGGCAAAACCCTCCATTATATCACGGGGGATCGAGCCGCGACAGCGGGAGTCACAGCAGCGCGGTCGAAAAGTACCGCTCGGCCCGGTCGGCCAGGACGGTGACGATGTTGCCTTTGAATCGCTTGCTCAACTGGCGGGCCGCCCACACGTTGGCGCCGGACGATACGCCAACCAGCAGCCCCAGGTCGCGGCTGAGTTGCCGCGTCGTATCGATTGCGTCGTCGTCGGTCACCTCGATCACCTCATCCACCAGCGAGACGTCGAGCACGGCGGGGATGAAGCCGTCGCCGATGCCCTGGATCTGGTGCAGACCCGGTTCGTGGCCCAGCAGAGCGGCCACGTCCTTCGGCTCGACGGCGACCAGGTGCGCATCGGGTTTGTGCTCACGGAGGAACGTGCCGACGCCTTGCAGCGTCCCCCCGCTGCCTACGCCGGCCACGAAGCAATCGACCTCACCGCGTATCTGCCGCCAGATTTCGTGCGCCGTGTCTTCGTAGTGGCAGCGGGGATTGTCGGGATTCTCGAACTGCTGGGGCACAAAAATGAGCGGATCGGCCGCGGACATCTCGGCGACCCTCCGGACCGCGCCGGGAATGCTCTCCCGATCCGGTGTCAGAATGAGTTCGGCGCCGAATGCCCGGATGATCTTCTTGCGTTCCTCGCTCATGCCCTCGGGCATGACGATCTTCACCTGATAACCCTTCAGGCGGCCGATCAGTGCGACGCCGATGCCCGTGTTGCCGCTGGTTGGCTCGACGATGATCGAGTCGGGCTTCAGCCGGCCGTCGCGTTCGGCCCCTTCGAGCATGGCCAGAGCCACGCGGTCCTTAATCGAACCGCCCGGGTTGAGAAACTCCGCCTTGCCGAAAATCGGTTCCGAGCCCAAGCGGATCAAGGGCGTATTGCCAATCAGGTCGAGGATATTCGCGGCGAGCATGAGGAAACTGCTACAGGTGAAGTTGTTGCCCAGCGCAGGCCGGCGACCGAGGACATCGCCCTCCGTGCCGGTAAGTTGCAGGGCGAGCGACGAAAACCGATTGTCCGTGGCCGCCTCTCTCCAAAACGCCGAAATCCTAGTCTCGGAGAGACTCGGCTACGAAGTCGCGATAGAATAGCTTCTCCCGCTCGCCCAAGCCGAAGCATAGCAAGGAGTTGAGCCTGTGTCAGCGCGAGTTCCGCCCTTTAAGACTCCGCCGTTGTGACTATAATGGGGGAATACACGCCCCCTAGCGGGAGATGATTGTGTACATCACGTGCCAGCCGCTGCCGCCGCTTAGCACGCCCGGCCGCTGCTCGCCCTCGTCGACGGGGCCGATTTCGCCGGCACAGTACAGGCCGAACAAAGGCAGTTTCCTGCCAATGGCCTCCTGGATGGCCGCCAATTCCTCGTTGTAGTCGTTCAGTCTGCTCCGTCGCCCGGCACAGTTGAACGCGAGCACGGCGATCGGCTTCCCCACAGCGGCCTTCAAGGCTTCTGCCGCACCCTCGCGGGCGGTCGCGATGACCGTCTCGTTTTCCATTCCCTTGCGGCCGGCAAGCGACACCTTGAAATCGCCGGACAGCATGATGGCAATGGTAGCGTCTTGGTACGGCTTGCCACGGAAGTACACGTAGGTTTGCCCGGCATTCTTATTGGCGGAACCGCCGGTCATTGGAAACATGGGGCCCAACGCCTTCTGAGCGCCCTCGACCAGGAACTGGTTCTTCGGCGAATGGGCGTCGGCGATGAGGACAAGGAGCTGGTCATTCTTCGTCTTCGGAACGCTGCTGACCACCTGCTCACCGGCCGCATGGAGCAGGCGCTGCAACTCTGCCTGGTCTTCGTCCACCTGCAGCTTTGCTGCTCCCTGTCCCTTCACCAGCGCGGCCGCCACGCCGATACCGTCGCCGCCGATCCCCAGCAGTGCGACGGCATCGAAGTCGGTGCATCCATCCTGCGTGAATGAACCGTAAGTCGCGCTGCCCAACACAATATCCTTGTCGATGACCGCGCATACACCGTCGAGGAGCTTCTGTTTGTACTGAAGGTCCTCGAACACTTCCGAGACGATCACGGCCTTCAGCGGCGTGTCGCCCATTGCCGCTTTGAGCAACCCGGCGGCCTTCTTGCCTGCGGCCGTCGGGTTGTCATCTTCATCCTCGACCATGACTGCCTTGAGTACGATATCGTCTCCCGGTCGCGTCGCCCCACTTTGCCAGCGATCCTCGGCCGACCGGGCAACACCCACCCACAACGCCACGGAAAAAACCAATCCGAGCAACAATCTAACCCAGTTCATCCTAATTCTCCTTTAGCATTCGAACCGTCAGTGTTCAGTGTTTGATGTTCGACGTTCAGTGTTCGATGTTCGGTCTTCGCCGCTAATACTTCGAACTGCAGAATCCCCACGGCGTCTTGCTGTCGTACGGCGGCGTGTCGCCGAAGCTATCGCCCTGGAATCGGGACCACGCCAAAGGGTTGCGCTGGCACGGCCAGAGGCCGGCTGCCTGTCCCAGGTCGCGCAGCCCCGTGCCGCCGGGATCGTGGACCAGCACGGAAAACAGAAAGGCACGCCCCTCACTGGGCCGGATAGCCGCTCTCATGGGTCCGAACGGAATGGAACACTCGTAATAGGTGATGCCGCCTTCATGGCGAACGGCCAACTCGGCGCCCTCCACGTCGAGCCCTTCGAGCGACTGCGCGGCCTGTGCCAGCTTCATGCCCGGGGTGGCAAGCTGCAGCACTCTCCCTTGCCCTGCCCCGCCGGTTGCCACGAGCAGAAACTCGAAGCGCTCGGCATCGTCGTCGGGCGAGGTGCCCGTGGCGGCGCCTTCGGGTGCGAGAGAGAATTGGACCGCGTCGAATGGGCCTTCAGGAGTCAGCGGCCGCAGCGAGTTCTGTTCCACAGCCACCATCAGGGAAAACGCCCGCCGGTTCCAATAGGTGCCGACGGTGGTCGTCTTCCCTTTGGTCTTGAACGTGACGGGAATCGCATCCTTCCAGTCGTCGATCCGACCGTCGATGTCCGGCCGGAAGAACGGCGCGCTGGCACAGAACACTTCCTGCCGATATATCGTGGTTTGCCCGCCGCTGGTGATCGTCAAAACGACCGGATAACGGTTCGACGCCATGTTCGCCCCCCGCTCGCTCGAGAACGTCACCCGACTGGATTCGCCGGGCGCGATGTGAATCTCCGCGGCCTCGGGCACGGACTGCCAATCGCCGGGCAAATCAACCGACAACGAGCCTTTCAGCGCCTCATCGCCGTTGTTCTTCACCCAAACGTAGACCATTGGTGTTTGCGCCGGGGCAACCGTGAACGCCTCAACGCGGACAGCAACCGGCTCGGCCGCCGGTGACGGCGCGCCGGTCAGGAACAGCGGCGTTGTCAGAACGACGAACAGGGTGAGGCAATTCCACACGGCGAAGCTCCCGGTCGGCAAAGCGGAAAGGCTTGGCGCAGAGCGCCCGGCTATCGACCAAGTGTTCATTGTGCACGCTGCACTTCCCCGGGTCAAGCGCCGGGTTTGCGCCGAGTTCACGCCAACCCAGGGCTGGTTGCGACGAACACTCCCCTTCAGAACCAGTCCGTCAGCACGTCCCGTCTCAGCGAGTTGAGCGGCCCTTTGATTTCCCAGAGGCGCAATTGCTGCGGGCTCCGATCGAAGAAATCGGTCAGTCCGCCGCCCAAATAGCTCAAATCATCCCGGCTGACAGTAATCGGATGGTGCAGCAGGACGGCCCTTCGTGGCCGGATGTCGGGCATGATCACCAGCCGCGGCGAGACAAGCACGAGCCGAATCGTGGTATTCCCCGACTCCGTCCCCATAATCCGCAGGGGATAGTAGAGTTTGTGTGTGGCGAAACGGTACTGTAATGTCGGCCGGGCCGCCGTTTCGGGTCCCACTTCGATGACGTTGAATACGAACCACGTGAAGCCGTCGCGCACGCAGTCGCGCACGAGGGACCTCAACCGCAGGGGAATTTCCGGCTCGTCCACACCGGCCTTGCGCAGGTAGTCGTGTACCCAGGCAATGAAGCTCTGGCTGTCGGGTATTTGCACGACGGAGGTGCCCTGGACTTGGATTCTCTCGTGGAACGCGGCACTTCCGTTGGGAATGCGACCTCCGGTGCCAATTCTGCCCGGGGCGCGGCGTCCTGCCTGCCGCTCCGCGAGCCTGTCATCGATAAGCTGCGCGGCCTTCTGGAAGAGTTCCTCATCCCCTTGGGAAACGATCGGCTTGCTGGGGAAAGTGAGGACCTCAAGCACCTTCGTATGCCGGTCGGCTCGCAGATCGGTCGACAGCAGCAACACCTGCTCGCGGCCGTCAAACGCGGCGACCGCCCGCTGGTAGGGCCGGTAGACCTGTGCCCCCGCCACAAATGGGATAGAACCGCAGTTGGCAAACGCGACGGTTGCCATGGCCGCCAAGGCGCCTGCCGGAAGAACACGGAGAAGCCGCAACCACATCATGGAGGCTCCCTTTCGGCCGCAAGGCCGCCCAGTTCGCCACCTGTCGCGCCTGCGACCGTGCGGCCGGTAACGACAACGGCGCCGGGCGAATTGGTCTTCCTTCCCCCCCCAGCATTTTGCGCCGAACGCTTGGTGCCCGCAAGCCACCGCGACGTATGGTCGGTGGCACGGCTTGTGCTTCTTGTGAGCTTCGCCGAGAATAGCGACTCATTTTCCGAAAGGGGCGCAAGCTCAGAACGTGGATCTGCCCCAACAGGCGTGGCGAGTTGTTCATCACATAACTTGAAAGCGTGAGAGCGTGTCTATGAGTGGTATTCCAGTTCTTTTTGCAGAAGGCCGGTCCATTGCCGAAGCGTGGGAGAACGCCTTGATCAGGCTTTACGAGTCGGGCTGCGATGTGAAGACCCAGTACGATCAAGCGGATGCCCTACTCAGCAAAGATGCCACGATGCTGCTGGTGGTTCACCAGCCGAACGCCGAGCCGATGATCCATCGCGATTTCCCTTGCGGCTTCGACGAACTGCAGGAATACGTGATGGAGGTCTGCGAGGGAATCAAAGATCATTGTGTACGCAACCCTGAGGATCCAAATGACACCCGTTGGGAGTATACCTATCATCAGCGGCTTTTCCGGTACGAAGTGCCGCAAATCGACGTTTACGACCAAATCGAGCACATTTGCCGGCAGTTGGCGGAAACGCCGTACACGCGTCGGGCGCAGGCGATCACGTGGAAGGTGTGGGAGGACAACTGTTGCTACGATCCGGCATGCCTGCAGAGCATCTGGTGCCGGATTACTGAGGACGCCGCCGCGCGGCGATTGAGCATGAATGTCCGCTTCCGGTCGAACGACGCCTACAAAGCGGCATTTATGAACATTTTTGCCTTAGTGCAGCTTCAGCGGAACATCGCCGCCCGCGTTGCGGAGCTTTCGGGGCGGCCCGTCGAGCTTGGGCGTTACTGCCATCTGGCAGACAGCTTCCACATATACGGGTCGAACCTGGCCGAGTTCGAGGGCCGATTTCTCGGCGCCCTGAAGCGGCGGTCGTTCGACGAGCGGACCATGCGTTACGAAGATGTCCGCGACATGATGGAAGCAGCCCGGCCCGCGATTCTCGAAAAGGCGCGACGGATGGGAACGTCGTGAACCCTTATGCAGCCAATAGAAAAGACCCGGCGACAACGACTGCCACCAGGTCTTTCAAGCGAGGGCGACGGGACTCGAACCCGCAACCACCGGATCGACAGTCCGGTACTCTAACCAATTGAGCTACGCCCCCGTAGCGTAAACCAGGAATTATACCTCTCCTAAATCGGTTTGCAAGAGGCGACGGTTTGCGTTTTTCCGGTTTTTGGTGCGCAAACCGTTCGCGGGGACGCAGTCGCTTTTGTCCACGTGTGCGGGGAGGGCTGTCCCGGCTGCTTGGTGGGCGGAGGGATCGAGCGATCGCGCCAATCGACTTCGCTACAGGATAATCCCCCCGAAAGATGTGTTCTGGGCTGTAGTTAGGCTGGACGTCTGCTTGCCCCGGCATAACCCGGATTATTCATGACGACGTAGGGTGGTGACAAGCAAGCCAAGATCCTGGTGGGCTTTTGGTCGCTTGGCCGGGCTTCCGTCCGGCGCACGGCGTGCAAACCACCCCGGGCGTGGCTTGCGCAGGCCCACCAAGGGCTTACGCGACCTTATTCCCCCTACATGGATAATGCGGGATAAGGCGTTTTCCCTTCGCGGGTTAGCAATGGGGAAATCCGTAAACTAGACTTGAAAGCATAGCAGATTCGGCACCTTGCCCGGCAGGGCATGCGTTGTGTCACTGCACGAGAGAACGACAGCCAGTCCCCCCGGATGGCGATAATGCAGCAGATCATTCAGAGTACACTGCGGACGATTGACCGGCTGGGGCCCACCGAATGGGTCTTGGTACTTGGAGGGGTTATCGTAGTCGGGCTGTTCTGCATGCGAGGTTTTGGATCGCGCTCCGGTTACTAACCTCGGCTTTGCGCGACGCGGTCGACTATCGAACTCAAAGACGATATTAACCATGGATTTCTGGGGCATTCAGGTTCCGATTCCCGTTGCATTAGCCGTTGTCGCCACATTGGGCTACCTGTTCGGCCGACGCAGCAAGGAAGGCGGAGAGGACTCCGTGCATCGTTCGCGCCGTGAATTACGGCGCGCCCATGCGGTCGCTACGGAACTCGAACGAATCGCCTGCCAGGTTCGCAAGAGCCTTTCTTGTCACCAGGCGAGTCTGGCGAAGTTTAAGAGCCGTGTGGACAGACTTGGCGATCGGCAGCAGGATACTGCCTGGAAGGAACTTTGCCGCGAAGTCGAGGAGATCCTGAAGCCGACGCTCCATTTGGCCTCGCAAATGGCTGGCGCCTATGACGAAATTCGTCAGCAAAGTGCCAACCTGATGACCTTCACCGAGGTGCGGACCGACTCCTTGACCGGGCTGAACAACCGTCGCGGGCTGGACGATGCGCTGGCCGCCCAATTTGCCATGATGAATCGCTACAATACACTCTTCTCGGTTGCGATGATTGACATCGACCATTTCAAGCAGATCAACGATCGAGAAGGTCACCTGTATGGCGACAAGGTACTGCAGGACTTGGCGAGACTCGTCGATGAGTGTGTTCGCGAAACCGACGTCGTCGCTCGTTACGGAGGCGAGGAGTTTGTCATCGTCATGCCACAGACCGAGCTTCTCGGAGCGTGTGTTTTCGCTGAGCGGTTCCGCTGCCAGGTTGCCCAGAAGATGGATATCACCGTGAGCATCGGGGTGGCTGCGGCAACAGGGGGCGACACGCAAGAATCGTTGTTGGCGAGGGCCGATTCGTCCCTGTACAGTGCGAAGGCTGCGGGCCGGAACTGCGTCTGGCGTCACAATGGCGAGCAGGTGGAACCGGTTGTCGAAGAGGTCGCCTTGGCCGATATCTGCGAAGGAAGAATGTAGTGAAAGTAACGCCTCACAGGGGACCGCCGGAATTCTCGCGGCACAAAGGGTATCTTGCCCAATCAGCCAACCAGTCCGCCGCGAAAATGGGACTCTTCCCTTTGCATACAGCGGGGAAGACTGCGCACGCCGCCATCCCGTGAACGGTTGCAGGAGATGTGCCACTGGGCTCTTTGGCCACCGGACCGTTTTGAGAGATCCGTTCCCCGTATTCCCGTTTCACGGGCGGAGCGGGCCGGCATCGAAAAGTTGGCCACGAACCTTTCGGCCGGCCTGATTCAAGCCGTAACAGGAGCGGCCGTCCGGAGAAACGGTCACGGTATCGACCCGGCCCTGGGGCCATCGCAACACCAAGGTGTTGCCGGTGATCGACCACTTAAACTCCGGATTCCCGGCGTGTTCATGGTAGTCGCTGGCCGTACCATTTGGGTAAAACTTCAGCTTAACGACACTTCCTCTTTCGAGTTGCCACTGCCAGACGAAGTATTCAGCCCTCGGTATGCTGTTCGGTTCAGGTTGCTCACGCATTGCACCACTGCCGCTGGGAGGTGTTGCCTGATTCATCAAGTCCGCCAGCGAACGCCGCTCCCCAGGGAGTTCCCGATTCAGGGCAGAGGCTTGCCCACGATCGGCAACCTCGGAACGGGAACGGTCGGACCTTTGGCGAATTTCGTCCGACTCAAGGAAAGGTGACGTGCCGGCTCGCGGCTTCGACGCATTCCGCCGCCTGGGCTCCGGCTGGTCAGCCGCAACCTCATGCGCAGACGACGCTTCGTGCTCATCGAATCGTTCTTCGGCAATTGGGGGCGTTCCGAGCCGGAATTGCTGCTGATTGTTCAGGTACCAAGCCAGGGCACCGACCAGGACGAGGCCCGCCGTGCAGACGGCCACGATGGGGAGCCCTGAGGACCTGTTGCGCCTTGCTTCCCGATACGTGCTGGCGCCGGAGCGGATTTGTGGCACGGAGGCCGTAGGCACCGGTGCGGGACTGGGGGGGACCGGTGCGAGGCTCGGGGGGGCCGGTATCGCCGACGGCGATGGTGCAGTACGTGCTTGGACCGCGGCAGTTCGTCGAAGCTGCGCATCGTAATCGGCCTTCCTCCGCGGGTCGAGCAAACAGATTTGGGCAGCCGCCACCTCGTTGAGAATCCATTGCGAAAGCGCAGCCTGATGGCCCAACTGGTAGTTCCGAAGGTGGGTCATCTGTCGGTCGGCCGCAGCGCCAATGACGTCTGGACTCGATTCGAACTGCTCGATTCCCAAGAGTCGATAATGGTTCGGTGGCTGATCCTTCGGAGGAATGCCCAGCCAACGGTGATAGGGATCGAATGGTTCTTCAGGCATTGGACACAGTGGTTTGCGGACTCTAGTTATCGCGTAGGTTGAAACGGTGGCCCGCCCGGTACGTCGAGAAGCCCCTGGATTCTATCCGAATTGTACCGCGGCGCAACCCCACGGGCCAGACAGCCGAGCCGGTTGCGCTGTCAGGAACGCCTTTTCGCATAAGGACCAGCCATTTGTAGCTTGCACTTCATGCATCATTCGTGACCGTATTACGTGATTTGTCGAGTACCCGAGCAGTTGATACATGGCTTCGATGTTTCTT
>JAVEUP010000266.1:0-8391 GCA_034005525.1 Thermoguttaceae bacterium
GTACAACGCCCGCCCCACCTGGCTCGCCCTCGCCCACCGCCGCCTCGACGCCGCCGTCCTTTCCGCCTACGGCTGGCCGGAGGACCTTCCCGACGACGCGCTGCTGGCCCGGCTTCTAGAGTTGAACCTTGCGCAGGCGGGCGCGTGAGTGGCGTAGGGTGGGTGGTTCCGGCCGCACTGCACCTTGGGAGGTGGGTTTCGCCTCGTCGAGCGGCCGGGTTCACCCACGCGTCCGCCTGCAACCGAGGGGCCGTACGGCCTTTCCTGCAGCGTTCTCGTGATCTTGCTTTTCGCCAAGGTCACTCATTGAGCTACTGGGGACCAAGTCTTTCCCTTTGCGTCTTCGCGGCTTGGCGGCTTTGCGTATAATCCAGGGTCGCGCATATCTGAACGCAAAGCCGCCAAGCCGCGAAGACGCAAAGGAAGCAGATGCCCTACCGGGCCGAAGGCCCTTGGTTCACCCAGCCCAGGGCAACGCCCTGGGAACGCGGCGATAAGTATCCGTCCTTTTGTTCGGCCCAAAGGGCCAACCGTTCCATCGAAGAATGCTTGGGCCGTTGGCCCGACGAACGTGCGCGCTGAACACTGTTCCCAGGGCGTTGCCCTGGGCTGGAAGAACGAGGCCCCTTCGGGGCAAAGTTCGTGTTGCGTCAAAAGGAACACACCGGGCCACCCAAGTATGATGCTAGACCGTCGTGTTTTCACCACCCCAACGCGGACGCATCGACGGCCGGCCCCGATGCCGTTGTTTTGCCGGGGGCAGCAGCGGATGCGTGCCAGTCCCGAAGGGACGGTCCTAAACCAGCCCAGGGTCGAGCGACGTGAGGAACGAACGTCGCGCAACCCTGGGACATGGAGTAGGTATTCACCTGTCTGTCCCACCAGCTTGTTGCTACGTCCTGTTGCCGTAGCCGCGACGTGAAGGACGCCGTGCGCGGCGGGCTTCAACGGTCGCGTTCCACGCCTTGGTCCGCGATGGTTTCCGGTTTCTGGCTGGCGGCCGCATCCTGTGCGGCCCGTCGCGCCGCCATCGCTTCCCGGCTGAGCGTGACGGCGTCATTGCCTTCCCAGAGGTGCTGACGCCACTCGGTGTAATCGAAGGGCTCTCGTAACAGGAGGGTAACGAACCGCTCTGCTTCGACGGCGCCGAGTGAACTCGCAAGCGCCCGCAACCCTTCCGTTCTGGTTTCCGTGTCGGTTCTCATTAGTCCATCTCCCGTACAAACGCCGCCGGGTCCAGTATCCGTATCTCAGCGACGCGTTCCCGTGTGCGAAGGATGCCGTCATCGGTTGTTGGACGTGGAAGAGCGGCTGAACGAAGTCCTGCTCGCGCGGCTCTTGGAGCTAAACCTTGCCCGGGCGTGTTAGTGAGGGCGAGCGATGCGACGATTATGTGCCGCTATGCTCGGCGGGGTGGTCTCGCAGGTACGCGCGCAATGCGTCGTTGACAGCCGCCTCGTCGGCGAACGCCGGGGCAACGTCGTCGGCGAGGCGCACCATCCGCAAACGTTCACGATACCGCGCCGCGTACTTGCCTCGCTGCACCCCCTGCAATGAGCGGAAGTCGTACTCCGGCCGCAACGGATCGTCAGCCGGTCCGGCGTTTTCATGGGAAGCCATGTTTGCGGGTGTTCAATGCTGCCTTGGCGTCGTCCCACTCGAAGTCCACGGGCACCTCCGTACCGGCCTCGCACCACGTCGTTCTCGGAAGCCGTGCAACGGCTGAAAGCAATGGGCGGCGCAATAACCAGTGCGCCTTGAACCCGAATGCTAAACGTTCTCGACATTTCCCATTGTACCGGCCAATTTGCAACTCCGCAAATAGGGTTCCCGGCTCGACCGACGGCCCGTGGGCCCGCTACGTGACCGACCCCGACGCCTGCGGCAAAAGGCACCGTCCGTTACTCGCGCGTTGTCCCCCTCAGCGCCGAGTGTGCCCGCGAACTCAAGACCCGCACGCTCACCGCGCTGTACAACGGCCTTTCCGGCTGTGTTTCGTGATCTGCAGTTCGCCAAGGTCCCTCATGGAAGTACTGGGCGCCGAGTCTACCCCTTTGCGTCTTCGCGACTCGGCGCCATTGGCGTGTCGTGCCGTGAGACTTTCAGGCGCGCCGTCGCACCGGGCGGGTGGGGATGCGGCCGGATTCGTCGGTGGCGGGCGGGGGAGTGTGCGGCGGAGGAGGTGTGCCGTGGCCGATGTCCATGTCCTCGCCGAAATAGTATTTGCGCGCCTCGGCGTGTCCAAGAACCTCAGCCCGCGTGCCTTGGCAGAGCACCTGGCCGTCCTTGATCACGTAACTGCGGTCGGTAATCTGAAGCGTTTCGCGGACCTGGTGGTCGGTAATCAGGATGGAGATGTCGGTCTCGCGAAGCGCGCGGATGATCCGCTGAATGCTGGCGATGGTGACCGGGTCGATGCCGGTAAAGGGCTCGTCGAGCAGGATGATCTTGGGGTCTGAGACGAGGCATCGGGCGATTTCCAGGCGTCGCCGCTCGCCGCCGGAAAGCGACATGGCCAGCGACTTGCGGAGCCGGGCAATGTCGAACTGGTCGAGCAATTCGTTGCACCGCTCGCGCCGGCGCTTCCGGCTGAAGCCGAGCATCTCCATCACGCCCAGCAGGTTCTTCTCCACGGTGAGTTTGCGGAACACGCTGGACTCTTGCGCAAGATAGCCCATGCCGCCGTCACGGCACCGGCGATACATGGGCCAGTTGGTCACGTCCTTGCCGCCGAGGACGACCTGGCCGGCATTCGGCTCGATCATTCCGCAGGTCATCCGGAAGCAGGTGGTCTTGCCGGCGCCGTTGGGGCCGAGCAGCCCGACGATCTCACCCTGACCGACCTGGAAGTCGACCTGATCGACGACGCGCCGGGTTCCGTAAATCTTCACCAATCCATGGACTTCGAGCATGTTGGCATCCTAGCGAACAAATCCCATCCTTGCAAAGTTTGGGAAATAAGGAAAGGGAATCGAGGTTCCCGGAATACGGTGCCACGAGTGGGGCCAATAGATCAGGATGGCCTTTCCAATCAATGCGTCTCGGTGGACGTAGTGCTTCGTCCCATCGGGACCCGGTTCCGACCAAAGGCGCCCGTCCTTGCTGCGCAAGCTGTTGTCGCCCAGCATGAAAAACTGATCTTCCTCCAACCGGAACGCCTCCTGCCGCCGCCCACTCGGGGTTGCCAGCATATCGGGCGAACCGGGACGCGGGCCGTAACCGTCCCCGAAATCGCTGATGGTCCCGAGGCTATTCTGGCTGCTTGCAGCAATATAGTACACGTCGCGCAGCAGGCGCAAGCCGGTAACTTGCATGGCACAACCGCGCGAGCCGACGGCGGCGGGCCGGAAGTCGGCCTCGGTGGGAGTGTCGTTGCCCAGTTCTGGATATCGAGTCGGCTCATCGAACTCGACGAAGCGATTGTTCACCCAAACGTACAGCTTATCGTCACAGTTGGCGAAACGAAACCGATAGGTACCGGGACCGCGCACTCGCGTCTGGGCGGTGGGCCGCCAGTCGGGCAGGCTACCGACGGCGAGGGCCGCCTCGCCGGTGGCTACGTCGAACCGGACCCGAAAACGCTCGCCGCCTTCGACCAACTCGAGGACGATCTCGCCGTCTTCGGAAAGGACCTCGACGGTGCATTCCATTGCCAGATCGCCCACCCAATGGCTGCCGAGCACGTCGCTGCGCAACGGTTGCGAGTCGCTACCACGGCTAGTGTTGTATGCCGTGAAGTCGTGAATGAGTTGAGGCTGCAACTGAACGTGACGAGGCAATTGCCCGTCGCGTCCGACCGCGCGCCAATTATCGAACGACGGCACAAGGTGCTCGTAATGCAGCCAGGTTTCACCGGGCGCCGAGCCGTCCGTCTTGAAGTCGCGGCAGCCGTCCGGATCGACCGCCTCGAACTGCCCGGCACTGCCCGGCACCGACGCCTGCCACCGCGACGAAAACCCGTAAGCCGCCAGGTGCGGCATGTACTGATTGTCGAAAACCAACTGGAGCATCGCGAGGAGCTTGTCCGGCGGCTTGCGGGCGATTTCGAGGCGTTGCGGGTCTGCCGGGCCGTTGATGAAGATGTCGCCGTTGCGGATCACCACCGTTTCGCCCGGAAGACCGACGATACGTTTGATGTAGTTCGTCACCGCATGCCCCGGGTACTTGAATACGGCCACGTCCCACCGCTGTGGCTCGGCGAATTGGTAGGCAAACTTGCCAACGAGAATGCGGTCGCCATCGTAGGCAGGATAATTCTTCCGTTGCGGGTTGTTGCGCCCCAGGTCGGCCGTGAAGCGGCACATTGGGCACGTGCCGGCCAGTACGTATTGACCCGTCGAACGGTTCGTCTCCTGGTCGATTTCCTCGCTGGCGCTGACCTGATACCAATGCCCGCACACCGGGCACTCGTAGTCCTTATGCCGTCCCATTAGGGTAGGCGCCATTGAGCCAGTCGGGATGACGAACGCTTCGGCTTCGAACGTGCGGAAGAGAAAGGCCAGCACGAAGGCAATCACGACCGATTCGACCGTCTCGCGAATGGCTGCTTGGGAAAACATGTGCGATTTTGCCTGCCCGGCGGGCTGGTCCTTCCCGGTACGAGGGCTTGGCGCCTGGACCGTTGCGGCGGCCAGGGAAGCGCGCTCGCGTTGTTTACTCGACTTGCGTTTTGTCATGGACTCGCTACGTATGGCTGAACGAGGTGCAACTGCTGATCTATGGAATATAACGCATTCGGCCCGGATCGGGAACTTGGAATTCCAGCGGCCCAAGACGAATCTGCCGCATGGGAAGGTGCACCAACAGCGGTCTTCCCGTCAGCAAGGTCGCCGGAACACCCGGCCCTTCCGCCCAAACACGGCTATCCTCCGACACCGGGCTGTTGTCGCCCAGCACGAAAAACTCGTCGTCCGCAAGCTGGATCGGCCGGCCAACCCCCCATCGGGCGCGGAAACCGGTCGGTTGGGCATAGTACACGTCGCGGAAGAGCCGCAAGTTCTCGATGATCACGCCAAGCCGGCTGGCACCGACGCGAACCGGCTCGACGGAGGAGGGTCGTGCTAGCTCTCCGGGAGGGTGTGTCCATGTGCCGATCACTGTCCGGTCCATCGCCACGAGGTATTGCCGATCGATTGTGGAAAGTTCAAAGTGGGTTCGGCCGATTGGGCCCGGCAATCGACCTACCCCATCGGGCAGGATGCGACCATCGAGCCGTGCTTGGTACTGGCCGGTTGCGGGGCTGACGCGGAACTCGAACTCCGTGGTCCCGTCGGTCATCCGGACGGCCAGTTCGCCATCGTCCCAGGTCCGGACCAGGTCGAAACTCAGTAACAGATCCCTAACCGGGGAGACCTCTTCGACACGGCGCGGATGCTTCTGACTGTAACCGCAGGTGTCGTCGACAGGGGCCAGTTCGACGTTGCCGGGCTGGTTGGGCACGCGACGCCAGTGCCGGTATACGAGCCAATCGAACACGCCCGGCTCCGGCCCGGGCGCGTGGGCAAACCGGCCATCAGCCGAGCCCCAGCGACTCGATGCGTTTTCGCCGGACCATCTTGCCGGGGGCGTCGGGGACAAGGTCGGTTGGTAGTTCGCATCGTGGACCAAAATGGCCATCGCACGCTGTTGATCCAGTGTCTTCCGCTGGATTTCCCCATCGACGTACACGTCGCCCTGACGAATCATCACCTTCTCGCCCGGCAGCCCCACAACTCGCTTCACACAAATCTGGTCCGCCCGGGCTGGCAGCCGGAACGACACGACCTCCCACCTTTGGGGCGTTCTCCAAGAGTACACCGATCGGTCCACAAGCAGCCCGTCGCCCGGCAGATTCGCTTTCTCCGTGCCACTCACCGAGTTTTCCTGATACCCGCAGTTCGGACAGACCACCCGCGTAGCATCCGGAAAAGGCTCGACTTCGCAAGGGAAGCGATATCCACAGTCGTCGCATTCCACGTGCCGGTGGATTCCCAACAGGGTGGGCGCCATGGAGCCGCTATCGACCCGGTTGGGCACAAGCACCCCTACGAGGCACCAGCAGCGCCACACGAGCACGGCAACCGCAATGAGGACGGTGCGTTCGATGAAATACCTTAACCGCATGAATAACCCTAATAGGGGATGTGCGATTCTCAGCCTTAGCGTCTACGTTCAGGCGCCAACTCGGTGGCGAACCCCCGGTTGGAAACGGGGTGGCCGGGGTGCGGGGAAGAGGGGCAATCCCTCAATCAACGATCAGGCACCCACTAGTCCATAGTGATTCAGGACCTCTCGGAAGGCAACCCAATTCGCTGCCCGAACTGCTTTGCGCATATGCTACATTTACATACTGCGGAATGGTATCCAGAGACGGTGGTCCCTGCATCATCATTCCCAGGGGACTGTTTCTACCTTTGCGACGCTGCGCCGAGAAGCCGGGTGCACCCCATTTGGTCGCGAAGACCGGACGGTCCCAAGTGCTCGAACAAACCTGTGCTGGAATGCCGAACTCGACGCGGCACGGCGCGACGTACTTAGTCCCAATGATTCATGTAGGGTGAGGTCGCGTAGGTCCTTGGTGGGCCTGCGCAAGCCACGACCGGGCTGGTTTGCACGCTGTGCGTTGAAAGCAGGCCCGGCCAAGCGACCGAAGGCCCACCAGGGTCTTGGCTTGCTTGTCACCACCCTACATCGTCATGAATGATCCGGGGTAGCCTTCTGGACGAGCAGCAGAAAGCCCTCTATCGCCAGTTGACTGAATGATGCACCGACGACGGAAATGAGGATATGCCGCATTCCACTGTGATGACCTGGATTCTGCCTTGCTTTCTGCTCGCTTCGAGCGCGGAGATCCCCTTGGATCAGCGTTTTCCCGAAGGTACCGAAGTGTTCCACTGCGACTTCGACGCATCGTGGGACGCCAACTACGACGGTTGGCCCGACCAATGGACCCGCCGCCAGGGACCGGGTTACCCGCACTATGTGCAGATCCATATTAGCGAAGAGCCGTCGCCGACGGGCAACCAGTGCCTGCGAATGGACATGGACGGCGGCGCGGCGACCGCGTACAGTCCGCCGATTCAGGTCGGCCCGCTGTTCAGTTACGTCATGGAGGGCTACTTGCGGACCGACGGTCTGGAGCACAACGCGGCGTTCTTTTCGATCACTTTCCTCGACGAGGACCGGCGGCGGCTGGAGACGGTCGTTTCCGAGCGTTTCCGGCATACCGAGGGTTGGAAGAAAGTGCGCATCGGCCCGGTCGCGCCCGAGAGCGACGATACCCGCTTCGCGGTCATCGGTTTGCACGTGGAGCCCGGCGTCCGGGACGACTTGCGCGGATCGGTCTCATTCGACGACATTTGGCTGGCGCGCCTGCCGCGCATGGTTCTGAGCACCGATCAGCCGCACAATTTGCTCTTCGACTCGCGCGAGATCGAAGTTCTGTGCCGGGCGTCGGGCTTCTCGCGTTCCAACCCGTCGGTCACGTTCCGCCTGACCGACGCCTTGGGCAACGAGCTGCTTTCCGAGCACCGGTATCTGGACGTTCGGACCGCCGAGACGCACGTTGCCGTTTCGCTCGATACGTTTGCAGAAGGATCCTCGGGGCTGTTGGGCGAGACCCGGTGGCGCCCGGAAATCCCGGGCCCCGGCTTCTACCGCGTGGAAGCTACGATGCAAGGTGACGCAACCCTGGTGTACCACCGCCGGCTCAACCTGGCCGTGATCGATTCGCACGAGGCGGCGCTGAACAGCGAGTTCGGATGGACCCTGCCCGGCCCGGGCGGCAAGCTGCCGTTCGGCCTGCTGGGACAACTCATCCGGCAAGTGGGAGTCGGCCGCGTGAAGTATCCGCTCTGGTTCGGCGACGAGCACGACGAGCGGGACATCGAACGGATGGTCGGGTTTGTAGAGCGGGTGGGCGCAGCAGGGATCGAACTGGTGGGCGTACTCGACGAGCCGCCGCGGGCACTCCAGAGCAAATACAGCGGGTGGGACCGCCTGGGCGCCGCCGACCTATTCGCCCCGGAGCCGAAGGTCTGGTATCCACTCCTCGAACCGGTAATGGCCCGCTTCGCCACGCGGGTCCGCTGGTGGCAAATCGGCGGCGATCTCGACACCACCTTCACCGATTCGGTCAATCCGGCAGTCAAGTTGGAGCAGGTCAAAGCGGAACTCGATCGGATTGGCCGAAACGTCAACGTGGGCTTGGGCTGGCGGTGGACCCAGGAAATGCCTGCACGCGGACAGAACCCGGCGCCGTGGAAATTCCTGGCCCTCTCGGCCGACCCGGTACTGACTGCCAAGGAACTCGCCGGTTACCTTCAAGCTTCGCAGAAAGCCGGGATCGATCGTTGGGTGGTCCTCCAGCCCTTGCCTGCGGCCGACTACTCCACCGAGGTCCGTGCCACAGAT
>JAVEUP010000267.1:0-8383 GCA_034005525.1 Thermoguttaceae bacterium
GGAAATAGGGGCCCTCGTCGGGCAAACGCATCGTGGTGAAGGCCCGCCGCGCGGCGGCAACGACTTCCGGCGGTTCGTCGTACACGCGGATCTCGCAAATGCCTGCGTGCTCGCGGAGCAGCACGCGCAGTCGCCGTGCGTTCGTGCGATCGACGCCGAGGACCAGCCGCCGGTGCCGGTTGGCGTCGACTTCCGCGATACGCCGCCAGGACGTTTCCCCGGGCGACTGCGCCTCGACGGCGAACCACCCAGGAGCAAGCTCTGTCGTTTGGAACGTGACGTGGACCACGCTGAAATCGACCGGCTCCTGCCATGCCAGTTCGATCCAATGCGGGCCGCCGGCGTTTCCGGCGGGCGCCCAAGCGTTCGTCTGCGCGCCGAGGCCCTCGCCCTTAGCGCGGGCGTAGCCGTTGACGACGTTGCCAGGCGGCATGGACGTGCCGTCCTCCTGCACCCCGGTACTTGAGGCGGTCGCTTCCGCTCGGAGGGCGAGGTCGCGCGGGTCGTCGGCCTTCATGCCGATCACGCGGGCGCCTTCCTTGAGCAGTTGCTGCTGGAGTTCCGCGATGTGATGGCGGTAGAGCCCGCGGGGCGTGGTGCCGTGGCGAAGGCACAGGGCCGAGCCGGTCCCGGCGGCGTGGCCCATCAGCGCGCAGGTGAGCATGACGCGGGTGTTGGACATCGCAATGTGCGTGGCTGAGATGTTACGGCCCGCCATCAGCAGATTGTCCATGTTGCGCGAATAAAGCGACCGCCAGGGGATCGAGAAAGGGACGGCCTGGTGGGCGTTGGCCGGATCGTCGTAATGGACGCCGAACGAGCCGTCGTGAAAGAAGCCGGCCGAGTGATGGTCGTCGCATATCCAGCCGCCGAAGGCAACGCGGTCGGGGAAGAGCGTCTGATCGCCGATGTCGTTTTGCGTGAGGATATAGTCGCCAAGCAGGCGGCGGTTCTCGCGCTTGCAGGTGACGTAGCCGACCCAAATGAGCTTGTAGTTGGCCGCGCGTTCGCGGTCACGTTCACAGTGGTTCTTCGTGTGGTCCCAGAGTCCGAAGATGAGCCGCAGGAGATCGTCGCGGATCGCCTCCGCCTCGGCATAGGTATCGCGAAGGCCGCCAAGCTCGTTGACCCACTGGTGGTCAAGCTCAGTCCAGCGGGGAAGTCGCGGGTGCCGCCCCGGCATGAAGTCGTCGCACGACGTGAACCGCATCGCCCACGGCGGAGCGGTAAACGGTTGCGGTTCGTCGAACTCGCGTGCGTAGTACTTCAGCCCGTTTCCCATGGTGTGCGGGCTGGGTTCCTCCGGCGCCCAGGGTTCGCCGTGCATCGCCTTCGATTCCTTGCCGTGGCGATAGTCGGCGCCTGCGGCCACGCCCACCACGCCGTCGCCGGTGCAGTCGATGAACAGCGCCCCGGGGAACCGCATCCGCCGCCCGGTATGGACGTGCATTCCAACCACGGCCGCGATTCGTTGGCCCGGCCCACCGTGCATCTTGACACCGGTGGCGTGGGTGTTCAGAAACAGCTTCAGCCGCGGTTCCTGTTCGACAAAGCGGAGCAGGCGGCCCGAGTAGAGCTTTCCTTCCGCAACGCGCTGGTTGCCCGCGGTGCGGTATTCTTCAAGCAGGCCGGTCTCGCGCGGATCGAGCGGGTACTTCTTCCGATACGCGCTTGGCGCGACGCCCACCGGGGGCGTGAGTATCTCCGTGCTGGCGGCGCCGCCGAGGACGGGCCGGTTTTGGATGAGCACGACCGACGCGCCGTTGCGCGCGGCGGCCACCGCGGCCGTGCAGCCGGCCAGACCGCCGCCAATCACCACGACGTCGCTCGGGCCGATCGTCTCCACGGGACTCAAACCACCGTGGGCAATGCGAAGTGTTTCGATGGCAGTCATGTCGTCCGGCGGCGTCCAGCCAAGATCGTTGCTGAGGACGATCACGTCGCAGCGGCCGTAGTAGCCCGCCAAGTCGCGCAGACGCAGTTCCGTCGGACCGGCAACTTCAACCACCCCGCCGTCTTCCCATCGCCAGCCGGGCTTCCCCGATTGGCCGAACACGAGTTCGAGCGGCTTGCTGCCTAGGACCAGTTGGAATCGGCCCGGATGGTGTTCCGGAATCCAGTCGCAGGTCCGCACCCAAACGCGATACCGGCCCGCGGCCGGCGGGCGGATAATGGTCACCGCGTCCTCGACCGGCTTTCCCATTCCGGTCGCGAGCAGGTAAGGCGAGCCCATCTGGTCGATGAACTGGGCATCGGTCGTCCACCCGCCAATATTCTCGAACTGCTCGGCTTCAAGCCACGTCGTATGTGCGGCGGGGGCGTGAACGGCGGTCGCGGCGATCAGAAAGAAGGCTGCGACGACGATGACGGGGCGGCTCATGGCATTTAGCCTCCTTACGCTGACCCACAATTCAGGAGACGATCCAAACCCTCACCCCACGTCTCACGAATCTCGGTGCGACCCCACGTCTTCCTGTACCAAGCGAAGATATCGGCTCAGAGCGGGGTGCAAGCCCGACCGTGTTCCAAAGAGGGGCCTATGGCTGGCTTCGTTGTCTACGATGTGGCGTCGGCGATTGTCACCAGCGCGCGTTTGCCGACGGCTTGGGCGTATTTGCGAACCATATCGAGCGTGAAGTTGACTCGCTGCCCGGTCTCCAGTTCCGCTAAAGTCGTCCGGTCGATGCCGGTTCTCCCTTCGACGTCGTCCAGGCTAAGCCCCAGCGACTGACGAACCTGCTTCAGTTCGACAAACACCGCCGCCCACTGGCGCTGTTCGGCCAGTTTCGCTCGGATCTCGGCGTCGATCGCAGGTTGTTCACGTTCAATCTCCGCCCGCAATTGACGATACCGCGCCGCTTCCTCCGGCGTCAGCTTCCGCCCGCGCGAGACGCTTTCAATACGACGTGTAGGCATGAGTCATTCCTCCGGCTCATAGGCTGTCACCGGATACACCGTTTCTTCGTCCACCCATTCGAAAATGACCACCAACAGGCGACCGGTGCCCGTATAGCCGAACACCAAAGGTCGGCCGCTGGAGCGACTGAACTGCTCGTCGTCGGCTGCTTGCAGGACTTCCTCGACCTCGTCCGGTGTTACGCCGTTCTGCGCAATATGCCGGACGTTCCCCTCCATGTCATCGACTAAGTCCCAGATGATCCGCAGATACCGCATACACCGTCCTTGTTCAGCCTATTACACCATATTGCCGCCCCAGAGCCTTGTCAATGCGAAATCGCCTTGGTGCCGGCCGGCCCCGGCCTGCGGCCCGCGGCCGGATGGTGGTCACCGCGTCCTCGACCGGCATTCCCATTCCGGCCGCGAGCAGGTAAGGCGAGCCCATCTGATCGATGAACTGGGCATCGGCCGTCCACCCACCGATATTCTCGAACTGCTCGGCTTCAAGCCAGATCGTATGGGCGGCGGCGGCGTTAACGGCTGTCGCGGCGAGCAGAAAGAAGGCTACGACCACGATAACGGGGCGACTCATGGCATTCCAGCCTCTTGCGCGGGGACCTACAACTCAAAGTCGTGCGTGTTCTTGCCGGCTTTGATTTCCGCCTCAAGGGTGGAGTCGGCGTGGTACTGAGGCGGGATGGCCTCCGCAGTCTCCATGCCTTCCCCGTCCGGCGACACTTGGCCCGTCGGCTTCGGCCAGTTGATCATTACGCGATGCGGACCGACGTTGGGCCCACTCGCTTCGGGAATGTCGTACCGCCCGCCGGAGATCGAGGCAGACGCCTTCCGCCCCTCGCCGCCCACAGGCACAAACTGAATCACGCCGCCATCGACCGGTTCGCCACCCAGTGTTACCGTGCCGGAAACGCTCGCGCGCCGCTCTCCTTCATATCCGCGCCCCCTGCAGCCGACGATTGCAGATGCCGCCATCAGAAGGGAAAGCACGGCCGCGCGCCATGCTACTCGTTGCCCATCACCAACGATAGTCATCGGTTCACACCTCCTTTTCCATATTTGTTTCGCACAAATGCCAGGGCAATAATCACCCCTGGCTTCGATTGTCTCTGCCCCGATTATAGTCCACACCAATACCGCGGAGAAGCTACCCGTTCGATCTCTTGTGAAAGTCGGGAGACGCCGCTACGGACAGTAATGCGTTCAGAATTGTTGACTTCTGGGGGTCCATGGTGGTATCATGAATGGTGCTGACGGTCTCGGCGTTACATCGCGCCGTCCAGAAGCCAAACCTTGCCGTACGCGTCTCGGCTGCAAAGGAGACTGATTGATGAGACCCCTGCCTCTTGCGACTCTGGGCCTCGCGCTGAGTTGCGCTGCCGCGCCGGCCGTGGCAGTTGCCGCCCCGATTCTGTTCGATTTCGGGTCTAGTTCCAGCTCGCTGACCACACCTGATACGCCCGAGTTCGGCCATTACAACAACCTGACCAGCGCTACGTCCGGATCCATTGCGAACGCCGTCGACGCCGGCGGTGTCTCGACGGGCATTGGTGCGTATGTTACGACCGCGTTCAACGGCGTGGGGTCGGGATCGACCGGCGGCGTCGTTTCGAGCGCCGCCGGCTTCCACGAGAACGCCCAACGCGACTCGTTCTACCGGAATGCTGCCGGCCTGGGCACCGTGCAACTGCGCAACCTCGACAGCGCGATGGAGTACGACATCGTGCTGTTTTCCTCCCGGCTCGATACCTTCGCTTCCGACGATCCGAGGATTTCGCAGTTCCTCGTCGGCGGCCGGGTCTACGACCTCAACTCGCGGGGAAACGCTTCATTCGTGGCCGAGTTTGCGGGCGTGCAGCCTCAGTACAACGCGTCGCTGGACAGCTACGTCATCGACGTCAGCATGCAGCGAAAGGACGGCAGTTCGCATGCGTACATGAACGCCATGAAGCTTACCCCGGTCGCACCTTCGACCGAACGTTGGATCAACTACGACAAGCCATTGAAGTTGGTCGAGCAGGACTTCAACTCGCTTGCGAAAGACAACGGCACCTGGGATTCCTGGACGAACGGCGTCACGTTGCCGGGCTGGTACGCCGCCATTTCGACCAGCGGCACCTTCGCGATTCATACGGCATGGGATGGCGCTGCCGGCCACCAGAACTCGCTGCTGAGCCTCGGAACGGACGGCAATGTGGACCGGGCCCTGGGCTTTCAAACGCTGTCCGGATCGGTCGATGCCCATTACGGCCTGCGGTTGGTGAACACCACCGACATGACACTCAACGAGTTCAGCCTCAGCTATAAGGGCGAGCAGTGGCGATGGGTCGATGCCGATACCGACAGCCTATTGTTCGATTTCCAGGTGTTTGACGCGGGCGAGGGCAGCTTGACCGCGGCCACCGGTTGGACCGCAGTTGACGACCTCCGGTTCGATTCGCCAACGATTAACGCCACATCGAACCAGGGCCTGGACGGCAACCTGCCGGAAAACTCGGAGTTTCTGACCGCCACCACCAGGGGCTTTTCGTGGGAGCCCGGCCAGGAACTATGGCTCCGCTGGACCGACACCGCCGCAGGCTGGCAGATGATGGGCATTGACGATGTTTCATTCCGCGCCATTCCCGAACCGGGCAGCCTGCTGCTGTTGCTTGCCGCCTCCCTGGCCGGCCTGATGTGGCGGGGACGACGGCAATCGGGTTAGCACGTGCGGGGGCGACACAGGCTGGGAGTTCATCCGGCCAGATCTGATGACTGAAAGAAAGGGAGAACGATCGTGAAGAAGTTTGAGTTGTTACCTTGGGCTGTTGTCTCCGAAGTCCTGCTACTGATGGTTTCGTTCGGCTCAACGGCCGCTCCTGCCGCCGTCAGTTACACCGTGGCGGGACAGGTCGTCGGCCAAGATTTCAATTCGCTGGCCAATAACCCGCTCAACACAACGGCAAGCTGGGCCAACGACAGCACCCTGCCCGGTTGGTACGTGGTCTCGTCGACCGGCGGAACGTTCAGCTCGTACAAGGTGTTTGACGGCGGCGGTGCGAGCCAGAATGCCCTGATGAGCCTCGGCACCATTGGCGATGCCGACCGCGCGCTGGGCTACCAGACGGGTACCGGCGGAACGTCCATCCATTACGGGCTTCGCCTGGTGAACAACACGGGCGTTGTGCTTAACGACTTCAGCCTCCAATACAAGGGGGAACAGTGGCGAGCGGTCGATACGCCGGTGGACTCGCTAGTGTTCGATTACCGGGTATTTCCCGCCGGCAGCGGCAGCCTTACGGCGGCTTCCGGCTGGACGGCCGTCGAGAGCCTTCGATTCGACTCGCCCCACTTCCACAGCAGCGCAACCGAGAATCGGGGCCTCAATGGCAACCTGCCCGCGAACTCGGCACAACTCAGCGGCACGGCGTCGGGCCTGTACTGGCTGCCCGGGCAAGAGCTTTGGCTCCGCTGGACCGACCTGGCACGGAACCCGAGCAACCAGAACGTCTACCAGATGATGGCCATCGACGACGTGCAGTTCACCACGCCGGAGACCACGCTGCGCGAAGTTCCGATTTACTTTGACCTCGGGCCTTCCACTCAGCAGGTACTCGACCCGACGGTGACGTCGCACGCGTACGGCTATTACAACAACGTGACAAGCCAGACAGCGGGATTGAAGACTACCGACGCCGTGAACGTCGACAAGGCCTCGACGGGCATCAGCCTCAGTATTACCGACGCCTTCGACGGCGTTACGTCAGCGGGTACTCAAGGCGAGGTCTCCAGCGCTGCCGGCTTCCATGAGGATGCCCAGCAGGACGGCTTCTTCATCCGTTCATTCGACTCCGGCGCTGCCGCCGTGCGGCTGGAGAACCTTGACCCCAGCCTGGTCTACAACATCGACCTGTTCGGCTCGCGCACCGCCAACGCCCCTTCCGACCGCTATACGGTGTACACCATCAATGGCATGGAACAGGTGCTCGACACCAAAGGAAATACGTCCGACGTGGCCTCATTTTTCAAGGTGGCGCCGCAGTACGATTCGGTGCTTGACGGCTACGTCATCGACATCGGCATCCGGCTACTGACCGGCAACGATACGCACCTGTTACAGCTACTGGGTATTGAGTCGACCAACACCGACCACGGATATCTCAACGCCATTCGGGTCACCCCGGTTCCGGAACCGGGAACCATGATGCTCCTGCTGGCGGCGCTGGCTGGTTTCGCCATGGTTGGGCGCCGGCGGCGATAGAATAGATCGAGGAGCAAGTCATGAAAAAAGAAGCGGGCAATTCATCGCAACTGGCAGTAGCCGCCGCGCTGCTGGCCGCCAGCTTATGGGCGGGGCAGGCTCGCGGCGAAATCATGACGCTGGCGGCCTACGGATTCTCGGGGACGGAAATGGCCAGACTGGACCCGAGCGAAGTGGCCCCGGGAGTCTCGGCGCAGCCGATCATCGTGAGCGGCCACGTGTTCAATGACAGCAGTAGCCACATTGCTGAGCAATATCGACTATCGAGCAGCGGGGGTAATCCGGGCGGCCAGATGCTGGTCTACTTCCAGCACACCTCCGACGCCAACAACAACAAGACCGAGGATGGGGCCGCTTCGGGCAATTACTTCTTTGACATCGTCCTCTCGCCGGATGGAAGCGAGGCGCTCCGCCTCCACTCGCTGGGCCTCGACGCCACGGCGACAAATGCCACCAACAACCGCACGTTCTTTGTGCGGTACAACCATACGGGCGAGGATCCCGAGAATGCCTTTGCGGCACCGAGCCTTCTCACCGGGGTCATCCCCTCGACGTCGTGGTCCTCATTCGAGGCCTCGGGGAACCTCGACGGCCTGCCCGATATTATGCCCGGCGAAAGCCTCACTTTGCGGTTTTTCCAGTACAGGAACATTGCGGACGACGTGACCACCGCCCAAAATATCCAGTACGACAACATCAGAATCACTGGCATGTTCATTCCGGAGCCGTCGTCGGCCGTGCTGATGATCCTTGCGCTGGCGGGGTTGGTCGCCGTCCGTCGCCGGTCACCTCTCACACTTTGCGGAACGCGGGGCAGATCGTGACCCGTGGGCAAGGAGCAAGCGTCATGTATCGGAAGGAAAGTGCTTTCACCCTGGTGGAACTCCTGGTCGTCATTACGATCATCGGCATCCTGATTGCGCTGTTGCTGCCGGCGGTCCAGGCCGCGCGCGAGGCGGCCCGGTCGCTGCAGTGCAAGAACAACTTGAAGCAACTCGGACTGGCCATGCATTCGTACCACCAGGCCCTCCGCACGTTCCCGCCCGCGTTCATCCCCATCGGCAGCGACCGGGAGCGCGGCTGGGGGTGGGGCAGTTTCATCCTGCCGTACATCGAGCAGCAGGCGCTGTACGACTCCATCGGCGTTGCCAACGGCGGCCGCATGCCGCTGCCCACGGCCGACAACGGCCTGCAAGCGACCCTCGCCACGTACATTTGCCCCTCCGATAA
>JAVEUP010000077.1:0-35541 GCA_034005525.1 Thermoguttaceae bacterium
GAGTTGGGGCCGCTTACCGTTTCCATGCTGCGCGGCGAAGACGGCCGGCAGTGTAAGGAGCTGGAGAAACTCATTCGCCTGCTGGGCGATGCATTTCAGCCCGACCTCGTCCACTTGAACAATGCCCTGCTGTCGGGCGTGGCGCCGGCAATTCGGCGGCGTCTGGGAGTGCCGGTCGTCTGCTCGCTGACCGGCGAGGATACCTTTCTCGACAAGCTGCCCTCGCCACACCGCGAGGAGGCGTGGCAACTGCTCCGCGAGTGCACGGCGGAGGCCGACGCACTCGTGGCGCTGAGCCGCTACTTCGCCAACGTCATGGCCGAGCGGCTTGCCCTGCCTGGCGGGCGGATCGAAGTGATTCCGCCCGGGCTGAACGTGGAGGGCTGTGCTCTCTCGTCGCCAATGATGCCTGCGCGGCCCGACCATCGGCCGTTCCGCGTCGGCTTCTTTTCTCGCATCGCGCCGGAGAAGGGACTGCATCTGCTGGCCGAGGCCGTCGGCCTGCTTGCGAAGGATGCTTCCTTGCCGCCCGTAGAACTCCACGCGGCCGGATACCTTGACCCAGCCGGCCAGCCCTACCTGGCCGAGGTGGAGCGCGCTATGGCGGCGGCCGGGCTGGCCGGCCGGTTCCGTTACCACGGAGCGCCGGACAGGGCGGGAAAGACCGCTTTGCTGAAGTCGTTCGACCTGTTCAGCCTGCCGACGCTCCTGCCGGAAAGCAAGGGGCTGCCGGTGCTTGAAGCCTGGGCGAACGGTGTTCCGGCCGTACTGCCCCAGCACGGTGTATTCATCGAGCTGGTGGAGGATACCGGCGGCGGACTGCTCCACGAACCGGGGAGTGCCGCCTTGCTTGCCGAAGCGATTGCTGCGATGATACGTGATCCAGCGCTTGCCGCCGCCTGCGGCCGGCGCGCCCAGAAGGCCGTTCATGAACGATATGGCGAGTCGGTCATGGCAACCCGAACCATCGAACTGTACCGGCGAACGCTGAATTCCCATGCACTACCTCGCTGAACTGACGCTCCAACTCAACCGGGCTGCGGCCGTGCTACCCGAGCCATTGCGGGCGTGCCACGCGACGTTCTTGCGCAATGCCCAGCAGGCCGACGGCGGCTTCCCCGGCCGTGCCGGAGGGAGCGACGTCTACTACACAAGCTTCGCGCTTCGCGGGCTGCTCATCCTTGGCGAACTCGACGGCGATGTCGCCCGTCGGGCAGGCTCGTTCCTTGCCGGTCAGGCTGGCGGGGCGCGCAACGCCGTCGAACTGTTCACACTGCTCTCGGCGGCCATGCTCACCGAGTCAACCGGCGGCGGCGATTGGTTCAGCGCATCCGGAAACGAGCCGGCCGGGTTTGTTCAGCGCGTGCTCGATTCGCTTCGATGCTCCGACGGCGGCGTGGCGAAGAGCACGGATAGCGGAGTGGGCAGTACGTATCATACGTTCCTGGCGGCTCTGTGCCGTGAACTGGTTGGCCGGCCGGCCGGAGATGCGGATGAGGTTGTCCCGATGCTCCGCAACCGGCAACGCGAAGACGGCGGTTTCGTCGAGCTTCCCGTCATGCGCCGCAGTGGAGTGAACCCAACCGCGGCGGCCGTCGCCCTGCTGCGCATGTTGGATGCATTGGACGAATCGCTCCGCGACGATGCGGCCGGGTTCTTGGGCAGCATGCAGACTTCCGAGGGCGGATTTCGCGCGCATGCGGTGATCCCCGTCGCCGACCTATTGAGCACTTTCACCGGGCTGGTGGCCCTGGGCGACCTGGGAAGAAGCGACCGGATCGATGCGGTCGCAGCCCGGCGATTCGTCGATTCGCTGGCTCTTCCCGAGGGCGGATACCTCGCCGCAACCCACGACGATCGCCCCGACGTCGAGTACACCTTCTACGGCATCGCCGCCACGGCGATGCTGTGGAGTTAGGCTGCACGCCTTTGAGGCACGAACGCGCCGCGCCGCCCCCCTTCCCGCCCGGGCCGATCTGGTATAGGCTCAATGTGGAGAAGAGTACGCAGTACTCAGTACTCAGTACTCAGTACTCAGTACTCAGTATTCACGTTCGTTTCCCGGAATCCCCTTATGAGCGAACTCCTGGTCGAGCATATTGTCAAGGACTACCCGACGCGCGGCGACCGGCTCACCGTGTTGCGCGACGTATCGTTTTCGGCCACTGCGGAACACGCCGTCGCTATCGTCGGGCCGAGCGGATCGGGGAAGAGCACGCTGCTGAGCATCATCGGCACGCTGGAGCAGCCCACCTCGGGACGCGTGCTGCTGGACGACCTCGACCCGGCGGGGTTCGACGAGCCGCGCCTGGCCGGGTTCCGGAACGAGCAGATTGGGTTCGTCTTTCAAGATCATCACCTCCTGCCCCAATGCACCGTGCTGGAAAACGTGCTAGTGCCCACCGTTGCGGCAGGCAGGACTTCCGACGAGAGCATCGACCGGGCATGCGACCTGATCGAACGCGTGGGCCTGGTCGACCGGCTCGACCATCGGCCGGCCGAGCTGTCCGGCGGCGAGCGGCAGCGCGTGGCGCTCGCCCGCGCACTCATCTGCCGCCCTGCGCTGCTGCTGGCCGATGAGCCCACCGGCAACCTGGACCGGACCACGGCGGGGCGCATCGGTGAGTTGCTGCTCGCCCTGCACGCGCAGGAACAGATGATCCTGCTGGTAGTCACCCACAGCGAGCGGCTGGCCGCGCTCATGCCGCGGCAGTTTGAGTTGGACGACGGAGTGTTGAAGGAGACATCGGAGTAATCCCGCTCTAGCACCCCCGCAAACAGGCCGTTCGCTTGTGCTGTGCCGAATCGCGGCTATACTGGACGATGGGCGCCGGAGTGAATCCGGCTGCCAAAGGGTGCCTCGGGATAGCCTGTACTTCAACCTTCTTCAGGAGCGTCAGTCATGTTCAAGCATTCGGCGTTCGGCCGGGCCCTCCCGGCTTTGTTCCTATCGGCCTTCATGGCATTGCCCGCGCACGCCGCGCTGATCGCCGCCTACGGACACGAGAATCCCGAGAACCGGTTGCAGGACGACACGGGCAACGGCCACACGTTGACCAAAGTCGGTGCCGTGACCTTCATCGACGCGCCCGAGCAGCCGGGTTTCCACTACTTCAAACTCGGCGAAACGGTAGCGCAGTACAGTGGCAGCAGGCATCTGCAAGTGCCCGACGGTGCCTATCCGCAGGTCGAGGGCGCGGGCGGCAGCTTCACGTTCACCGGGCTGGTCAATTGTACGGGTGCCGGCGGCTTTCAAACCATCCTGAGCGCCGATCGGTTTCGGTTCCAGCGACGGTTGATTGATGGCAACCCGGGACTGAATATCAGTATCGGCGGCATACCGAGCAACAACCATTGGGCGGCAGCGGACTTCGCACTGGACACTTGGTACTTCGTCGCGCTGCGCTACGACCAGCCGAACAACAGCTTGACGGCGTTCATTGACAGCGCCTCCGACACGTGGGATCCGACCACACACACGGTATCGGTGCTCGCTGCGTTCAACGATTTGCAGAACCTTACTCTCGGCCGGAACATGATTGATACGAGTCAAGCGTATTACGGCCCCGATAATTGGACCGGTATGATCGACAGCGCCCGCTTTTATACCACTGCGCTAAGCGACAGCGAACTGGCGGCCGTGTTCTTCCAGTTCTCCGTGCCGGAGCCGTCCGCCTTTGCGCTGGTGCTCCTGGCCCTGTGCGGCCTGCTGTTGCGGAGGAACCGGTAGCGTACACGGGACGGTTCCATTGAACCTTTGACCGTGAACGTGTAAAATCACGGCCTTTTGATCACAGCATGATTTCGCCACGGGAGGGCTTTCAGATGATGTTTGTTACCCGCGACTCCTCGTCAGTACGATGGGCTATCCTGGCCGGCGCCGTTCTGCTAGCGGCCGTTTCGGCTGGTTGCGACCGGCAGCCATACAGTACCGTACGCATTAGCGGCACGGTCACGTACGACGACGGGTCGCTCATTCCCGCGCCTGAGTTGATGGTCTATTTCGAGCCGCAGGCGGAGAGCATCGACCCGAAGACGACGCCGCGACGCGGCTATACTGAGGTGAACGTGGCCGACGGCACGTTCAGCCGGGTGACCACCTACGCGCCGGGCGACGGGGCGATCCCGGGCGAACACAAAGTGGTCATCGAGGCGATCGGTGAAGGCGGCGTGCCCGACTACAGTTTCTTTCCCCGCGAATACAGCGACGCGATGACAACGCCGCTGACGATCGAGGTGGGCAGCCAGCGGACCTTCGATTTGACGGTGCCCAAGCGCCAGTAGGGAGAGTCGCTGGAACTGCGCACCTCCCCTTGCCTACGCCCGGCTCAGCCGCGTTGCCGCGATCCACAGGACGACCATTACCAGCCCGACCAGGGCCAGGGCGATGATGCCGTAGTGGATCAGCCCGGCGCGAAGCTGGAAGAGCGTGCGGCCGATGGCCTCGTCGTAGGCCTCCTGCACGATGACGACCCAACCGGTATCGGCAGTGCGCAACTCGACCGGCGCCGCATGGGCCAGCCAGGCCCGGTTGTAGGCAACGCCCTCCGGATCGGCGGCCACCGGGTCGCGGTAAGTGCGCTGGCGCGTCGGCGTGTCGGGCAAACGCTCCGGTGTGACGAGGTAGTCCTTGACCCGGTCGGGCAGCTTGCCTTGCTCGGCGATCAGCCGGTTGAACAACGGATGCTGGATGATCACGCCCTTGTGCGGGCCGTCGCGCCAATCGACCAGCACGGCGAACTGGCTCGCGCTGCCCTCCAACTCGACGAACCGGCCCAGTTCCACCGTCAGCGCCACGACGCCAAGGAACTTCTTCTCCGCCGAATTGGAGAAGACCGGCGTCGAGACGGCCACGATCCAGTGATTCGTCGCCTGCGAGCGGAACACCGCCGAGAGCCCCGTCTCTTGCAGCCGCTCGTCCGGGCCGGGTCGCCAGGCAGGATCGAGATCGGCCGGCCCGCCGTGGAAGAAGCTGCGCCACGCGTAATTGCGGCCCACGGTTGTCGGTGCGGGCAGCCGCACGGTCGACAGTCCGCGGGCGTCGCACAGAAACCAGCTTGCCACGTCGTCGGGCGCTTCGACGAACGCGGGGATGGCCGCCGCCAGCGCGGCTTCCAGCGTCTTCCGGGCCGGATGGTTGCGGAATTGCTCGCGCAAGGGTTCCGCTTCCGCTTCCGCCAGGCCGGGGTCGCTGAGCGTCTGCATCAGTTCAATGACGTCCGGATTTGCGTATAACCCGGCCAATGCCTCCTTCACCTCCGTTGAAGCTGCAACGCGGTTGACCGCGGCCCAACGGCGCTGTAATTCCTCGCCAACGGTGCGGGCAACGAACTGCGCCGCGAACCGGTTGCTCTCGATCGCGCGGTCCGTCAGTGCGGCGTTCGACTGCCGCAACGCCGCGCTGAAGCCTTGCCAGAAGAACAGCGAGACGACCAGCAGGAGCAGCGCCGGGCCGACCGTTCCCAGCAGCACGAGCGGGCGTTGGGCGCGGCGACGGTCGCGCGCGGCCAGCGCGTCGAGCACGGCCTGTACGGTGGGAAACCGCTGTTCCGGGTCGGGGGCCAGGCAGCGGTCGACAATCGCGGCCAGGTCGGCATCGACTCCCTTCACGCGGCGGTGAGCGGTCGGCAACGGCGACTCCTGGATCATCTTCCGATACCGCGAGAGCCGCCGCGTGAGATTCACGGCGTGGTCGATGGCCTGGGCCGACTCGTCGGTCCGATGTGGCGGAGTGCCGGTGAGCATGCAATACAACAGGGCGCCGAGGGCGTACACGTCCCACCGGGCGTCGGGGAGCGACTCCAGATCGGCTTGCTCCGGGGCCATGTAGAACAACGTGCCCAGGGCAGGGGTTTGCTCGGTCGACAGGCGCGACTGCCCGAAGTCGGCCAGCCGTGGCTTGCCGTCTTGGTCCAATAGGATGTTAGCCGGCTTCAGGTCGCAATGGAGGATGCCTTTGGCGTGGGCATGGACCAGGCCGATGGCCACGTCGCGCATCAAGTCGACGGCCTCGGCCGTGCGCATCGGGCCTTCGCGCAGCCGGTCCGCCAGTGACCCCCGCTCAATGTACTCCATCACATAGTAAGGCGGCTCTGCTTCCCAGCCGACGGCCAGGAGTTGGACCACGTACCGATCGGCGAACAGGAACGCAAGCTTCTCGACTTCGCGACTGAGCAACGACCAGTCGAGGCCGCCGCGGTGGGCGTAGAACTTGATGGCCACCCGCCGGCCGGTATTACGCTCAACAGCCAGCCAGACCTCGCCGTACGCCCCACCTCCCAGTAGCCGCTCCGGGTCATAACCCGGCACCTGCACTGGGGGGTGCGTCCGGTGGAGGCTTCTCTCCCGGGCTTGCTCCCGCTCGCTGTCGCGCTGCAGTTCGGTGGGGTCGGTGCTCATAAAGGTCAGTATAACCGCGCTGGAAGGCTGCGGGGAGAGCTTGGCAAATCCCGACCGCCAAGCCCGGCGGGTCACGCGATCAGGTAACCGTTCACGGGGTGGCGCGGGCAGTCTTCTCCGCTCCACGCGAAGGGGACAGTCCCATTTTCGCAACGGAAACGGGGGATTATTGGGCGCAACCGCCCTTTGTGCCGCGAGAATTGGGACAGTCCCCCTATGAACGGATCACGCGATCAGCTTATGCTTCACGCCAAGCTCGGCGGCCGCGCGTGCCAGCGACTGATCGGCTGTGGCCATTAGCAGATTGTTGCGATGCGCGGCCGCAAGGTGCAATGCGTCGGGAGCGCGGAGCACGGTTGAAAACTGCCCGATCCAATCGCACGCCTGCTCGTACTCCTGGCTTCCAATAGGCACAACCGCATAGAACTCGTCTTCGAGATGGCGCCGCAGAAAAGAGGTGACGCGAGTGGCGGTTGTCCGGTCGAACTCGCCCATACGCAACTTCAGTGCTACAGCCGAACAGAACTCGAGTTCGACCAGGCGGCTGATGACCGCTCCCCCAGAATCGTGAAGAACTTCTTCCGCGACGGAGCTGCGAGGCTCGGGGCAGTAGCACGCAACCAGGACACTCGTGTCGATGTACACCATCAGTAGCGGGCCTCTTGGCGGGCTTCGATCACGACCTCGGAAAGCGGTCTCCCCCGCACTTCGATGGAAGCCCGGAAGGCGGCAAGGTCGGGCGGTCGTTTCGCCCGTTTCGGCTCGATGGGCACCAAACGAGCTACCTCGCGGCCCCGCCGCGTAATGGTTACCGACTCGCCCGATTCGGCCGCCCTAACCAAGTCGCCGAGCCGCCTTCGAGCCTCTTTCAAGTTCACCGGATCCATAAAACGCCTCCCGAAGGTTACACCTGAAGTATACACCAATCATCCTAAGCGTCAACGCAACGGACCATTCCGCCACGCAGATATCAATGCACCCATTGGGATGGACTTCGATCACCGAACTGCCCAAATTGACTTCTGCCCGGACGCCGAATAATCCGAATAATCCTCATATCTTCAGCCGGCGTGAAGAAACCGCCCAGAGGCGGCGTTCCAACCCGGCGGGTCGGACCTGGAAACGGAAGAGCCGTTTTTTGGGTGGCAGCTTTCGGATTTTCCACACTCGCCGTTCGTCTAGCCCCCCGGAAGTGTGATGCTGACACCCGCCCCCTGACACCTGACACCTAGCACCTGAATGTGGACACGTGTATAGTAAACTGAGTATAGCAGGCCGGACGCCGGTTTGCAACGCAGAAACTGGGCCACTGGGCGTGGGTCACTTCTTTTCCCATTTTCCCGGCAGCTCCTTCTTCTCCATCTTCCCCACTTTCGCCGCTTTTATTGCAGTCGTGTTCCTTCTGGCGGAATGGTTCCCGACCCAAGCGGCGGGCGATTCGTGGCTCCAGGAACAGCCGGGAGTCGCCGAGGCGGGCGACCCATTCCAGGCCGATACCGAGCCCGTCCTGCCCGAGGTTCTTGTGCGGCCGGATGAGCTGCCCCCGGCGCCGGCCGAAACGCCAACCGCGGCGCCGCCTGCCCCGACGGCCGATCCCTACAATCTGCCGCTGAGCTACCCGAACCTCGAACAACTCCGGTACGAGGGCTTGAACTCAGCGCTACGTGGTGGCGAGTCGATCTTCGAGTCGCCCCGCGCCACATCCATCATCGACCGAATCCAACTCGACGAGCGGCAGCCGCGCAACATGGTCGAGGCCGTCGAGCAGGAGGTGGGCATCCTGATGCAGCGCACGGGCGCCGGCCAGGCGTCGCCGTTCATCCGCGGGCTGACCGGCCCGCAAACGCTGTTGATGATCGACGGCATCCGGATGAACAACTCAACGTTCCGGTTCGGCCCGAACCAGTATTTCGCTTTGATCGACCCGGGAATGATCGAACGCATCGAGGTGGTGCGCGGGCCGATGTCGACGCAGTGGGGTTCCGACGCAATCGGCGGGGCGATCAACGTGGTCACGCGCGGCACGGGCCTCGGCTACGATCGGCTACTCGGCGGCGAGTTCATCAACCGCTTCGCCACGGCCGACGCCGGCAACTACAGTCGCCTGAACGTCCAGGGCATGGTTCGCGACCTGGGTGTGTTCAGCGGGGCCAGCTACTCGAACATCGACGATCTTCAGCGCGGCGGGTCGCTCGGGCGGCAGCCTTTCACCAGCTACAGCCAGTACGCGGGCGATATTCGATTTGACTTCCATCCCGACGTGTGCCAGCGGTTGACCGTATCGCTACAGCACTTCGAGCAACAGGACGTCCCGCGGTCCGACAGGTTTCCCGCGGAAATCCAGTTGTTCAATCCCCAGCAGCGCGACATGGCTTACATCCGTTGGGAAGGGAACGACTTGAGCGGCCTGCTGCTGGACGGCTACAGCATCACCGCCTCGTACCAGCGCAACAAGGAAGGGCAATTCCGCCGCAGGCCGCCTACCGGCAGCCGGTTCGAGCAGGGCGAGTTCGACGTCGACACGGTGGGCATCAGCTTCGTGTTTTTCCGCGAGCCCGGGCGGCTGGGCAAACTCACCTGGGGTGTCGACTGGTATCACGACGACGTCGACGCCAGCCGGGCCCGTTACGACGTAGCGACCGGCCAACTGATCGAGACCCTCCTGCCCCAGTTTCCCGACGATAGTCACTACCGGAACACGGGCGCCTTCCTCTTGTGGGAGATGCCCATTACCGAGCGGCTCACGGCACAGTCCGGCATTCGATTCAGCGATATCCAGGCCGGCGCCTCCGTGCCGCTGTTCGATCCGGACGATCCGCTGGCGCCCGCCGCGTCGACGCGGATCACCCCGGTCTTTTCCCAGTGGACGGCCAACGCGGGTCTTTCGCTGGCCCTTTCCGACGAGGTCCGGCTGGTCGGCTCGGTGGCTGAAGGATTCCGCGCACCCCTGCTGGACGAGTTGACCAGCGTGTCGACCAACGTGAACGAGGGCATCGACGTTCCCAACCCCGACCTTTCGCCCGAGACCAGCCGCAGCTACGAAGTCGGCCTGAAGGCGAACTTCAACCGGCTTCGCGGGCAGGCGTTCGTGTACTGGACGGACCTCGAGGACCTGATCGCACGCGAACAGATCAGGACCATTCCCGACCCGCTCGATCCCGGCAGTACGATTGCCGTGTTGCAGCGGCGGAACATCGGGCAGGCCGAGATTCATGGCTTCGAGTTGGCCGGGGAGTACCTGTTCACTCCGCAGTGGAGCCTGTACGGCAACTTCTGGACCACGTACGGTCAGAACCTGACGGACGACGAGCCGCTCAGCCGCATCCCGCCGAACCAGGGCATTGTGGGCCTGCGCCTGCGCAGCGCGCGGCACCGGAGCTGGTTCGAGCTGTATACGTGGATCGCCCAGCGCCAGGACCGGCTCAGCGAGCGCGACGGGCGCGATTCGCGCATTCCCGACGGCGGCACGCCGGGCTACGCCACGCTGAACATGCGGATGGGCTGGGAGCCGTGGGATCGTCATCGGATCAGCCTGGGAATCGAGAACATCTTCAACGAGGCATACCGCGTCCACGGCTCCGGCGTCGACGGCCCCGGCATCTCGGGCCACGTCGGCTACGAGGCCCGCTTCTGAGGCGGCGAGGCCGGATTATTCAGATACGTAGGGTGGGTCAAGGTCGCGTGCGTCATTGGTGGGTCTGCACAAGCCGCGACCAAGCTAATTCACCGCCCGCGGCCTAGAAGCACACCGGAAGCAGCGACCGATGACCCACCAAAGAAGCGGCTTGTTTGACCCACCCTACCTATCGTGAATCATCCGGGGTCAGCCGTCTTCCGTACTAGGGGCACACCCTTCGGCCGTGGGTCCCGAATCTGCCCGCAGAGGGTTTGCCAAACTGCGTGCGGGCGTCGATAATAGAGGAGTATGCACGTCTGCCACCTCGACCATCGCCGAACCCGACGACCGCGGCGCACCCTATGCGGTTGCGGGTGGCTTGCCTCGCTGCTGCTCCATTGCGCGGCAGCCGCCGTGGCCTGGGCGGTGACCGCACCGGTATGGCACGAGCACAGCGCGCTGATTGGGCAGAACACGCGCGTCGAGTTGATGGCGACGATGGCCCATTCGGAGCTTGGCCGCGCAGAGCCGGCTCCGGAGGAGATGGCCTTGCCGGTAAGAATCCTGCCGGCGGAAGCCCAGATTGCCCGCCGGCATTTCCACATGGAGAGTACCATTGTTTCGGAGCCGACGCCGTTTGAGCTTGCTCTGGTCGAGCAAATCCTTTCCCAGCCGCACATGGCTCGACCTTCCCGCGAGCCGGGCCGGCCGACGATCGAGCCTCCGCCTTCCGGCGTGATTGCGAGACAGCCGGCGGCCCCGCCTCTGCAGAACCAACCGGGGACGGCGGATCGGCCTTTGCCCGAGTTGATCCAGAGTCTGCCGCCGGTGTATCCTCAGGTCGCCATTCAGCGGCGGTGGCAGGGCACGGTGCTGTTGCGGTTGGGCATTACCACCGAGGGGCGCGTCGGCCAGGTGGAGATTCTCAGCAGCAGCGGGTATGACGTACTCGACGGCGAGGCGGTCCGTGCAGTCCGCGCGTGGCGATTCGTGCCCGCGATCCGCGATGGACACCCGGTATCAAGCTTCGTGCGCCTCCCTGTCCGATTCGAGCTTCCGGTGATGTGAATCGTCCGGGCTAGCGGTGGGCGGAAGCGAGATGGGGCATATACAGCGCTTTGTGAACCAATTCGACAAGCACCTCGGGGTCGAACGGCTTGCGCAGATAGTAGGTGCCGCCCGCCGCGTGGCTGCGGCGGATGATGTCGGGAATCTGGGCCCCGGAAAGGAACATCACGGGCACGTCGTGCAGTTCGGCGTGTGACTTGATTTCCTCGCACATTTCCAGCCCGCTGTGGCCATGCAGGTTGATGTCGGAGATGATCAACTCCGGCGGCTCGGCAAGGGCCTTTGCCAGTGCGTCGGCCGGCGTGGTACATAGCGTGCAACGGAATCCGTCTGCTTGCAGCGCCGCGGCCACTTCATCCAAGACCGACTGCTCATCGTCGACAACCAGCACCAAAGGAGATTCTTGCGAAGTCGGGAACATGGGGGTTTTTTCTCGGGGTACGGTGTTACTATTGGTTATTGTCTTACTTCGGCTCGGCAGACATGCCGATTGACCCGGCTTTCGCCGGTTCGCCTAACCGGCACGACCCGCACAATCGGCGAAAACATCAAACAAACAACAACGTGTTCCCTAGCATATCCAGCCGGTTGCGAGGGTGTCAAGCTGTCTGGCGGGTCGAAGGGGTCGTGCCAACCCTGACGGATGACGGGTTCCGTTCGGATGGCCTTTGACGGCTGTTCCGGCCGCTTGGCCGCCGCCCTGGCCGCGCCAAGCGTTTTTGCTCAGCGCAGCGGAAAAAACCGGACGATCGGACCCAAAGGCAAGCTCCTACCGCAGCAGACTGCCCATGGCTGGCTTCGGAGGGCGGCCGCAAGGCGCCACGTCGCGGTCTCGATCACGGAAGAACCATGAATTGCCACGGAAGTCTCGGGGCACGGTTGGCCTCGCTCTGTCTGCTGGGCTGCCTTGCGGCAGGCGCCGTTTGGTTGGCCGAGTACACGGGGAAACAGTACCGTATGGCCGGGGACAACGACTCGACGGTCGCCGTACCCGGAGCATCAGGGCCCACCAGTACGTCTGCCCGCTCCATGTCGGACACGGCTCAGCCGCGCTTGTTCCTGGCGCGGGATCGCGTCCGGCGCCTGCCGCCGGTGCATGATTGGCCGGAACAATTGGCGGGTGCGTCACTGCCCGACGAGGCCAAGCCGAGCACACCACCCGGGCCGGTGCTGCTGAACCCTGAAAACGGCTTGTCCACGGCAATAGCACCATCGCCCGCGGCACCGACCTTGCCGGCAATCGGGCTGGCGCGCCGGACGGTGCTCAGCCCGCCGGAGGTGCAGCTTACCGACGCCATGCCGGAGTGCCCCCGCCTGGACGATCCGGTGCGAATGGAGTCGCCGGCACACGCGCTGCCCGCCCGGGCGATGCCGCTGTTACCGACTGTTGGCCCCCGGGAACCGTTCCTCTCCGAACGTGGGCCCGTCTCCCCAAAGACGCCCGAGCCGCCTGCGAACGAAGCGGGCGATGGTCCCGGGCCGCAGGAAGCCGCGCCGGCCAAGGCCGTTGTCGAGCGTTCGGAGCAGAGGGAGCAGATCGCCCGCGAGGCCGATCGCCACACGCGCCGCGGCTTCGAGTTGGCCGGGCGCAACGCGGTGTTTGCTGCACGGTCGCAGTTCATTGTCGCATTGCGGCTGCTGGCCCAAGGGCTCGACGCCGACCATGGCGGCGGGCGTCACAGTCGCGCGCTGGCCGAGGGGCTGGATGCCATCCAGGAGGCCGACGTGTTCATTCCCCGCGGCGCGCGCATCGAAGCCGACCTGGACCTGGCAGTCATTATTCGCGGCCACCGGACGCCGGTACTCAAACAGACGGACCTGAATGGCCTGACGCCCATGCTCGCCCTGAAGGCGTACTTCACCTATGCGCAGGAACGGCTGGCTGCGGCCGTCGCGGGCGAGGTGGCGGGCTCCATGGCCCTGCATGGGCTGGGAAAGCTCCATGCGTCAATAGCCCGCAATCCGGCAATCGACCTTGCGGCCGCCGAGCCGAAGGCAGTGACGTTCTTTCAGGCGGCACTGCTGGTCTATCCGCGGAACCTTATGGCCGCCAACGACCTTGGCGTGCTTCTGGCGCGGGCGGGCAACTGGCAGGGAGCCCGCCAGGTGTTCGAGCATGCCGTCGCGGTGAACCCGCAATCGGTCAGTTGGCGGAACCTGGCAACGGTGTACCAGCAGCTTGGCGATCCGCCCATGGCAATGCGTGCCCGGCAAATGGCCGACGCCGTGACGCGGCAAGAGATGGCCCGGCGCGGCGGCCGGCAGGATTCCGACAAGGTTCAATGGTTGGCACCGAACGAGTTTGCCGGAACGCACGTCGATTCGCGGGTAAGTCCTGCGCCGCGCACCGGCCAGTTTCCGCTCGGTGACTTGCGTTTCAACAAGACAATGACCGCGCCGGTGCACGCAAGGTCGCCGAAAGGCCGGACCGTACCCCCGGAGCAGCGGCACGAGGTGATGCTTTGCCAGGCGCTGGGTCCCGCCGCGTCGCGCAACGTGTGTGCGGTCGATTGTGCGGCGGGCTGTTGTGGCAATCGCTGGGAACGCCTTCGGGCCTTCCAGTGGGAGCAGTACGCGCAGGGCGAGTATGCCGGCCCCGCCCGGCTGCCCCACGTGCCCGAGTACCGGCTGCGAGTGGACGATGAACTCGACCTCGTCTACCGGCTTACGCGTGAAGAGATGTCGGGCCCTTACCGCCTGGAGGTGGGTGATGAGATACGCGTCGAATCGTTCACCGACCCGGAACTGAACCGCGATCTGCTCATTCAACCGGACGGCACCATTACGCTGCGCCTTCTCGGGCAAGTGAAGGCGGCGCAGAAGTCGGTGGCGGACCTGACGGGCGACCTGGAAGAACTCTACAAGAAGTACTACAAAGTGCCGTCCATTACAGTAACGCCGCTTCGGGTCAATACGCGGCTGGAAGACCTCCGCGCGACGGTGGACGCCCGGTATGGCCGCGGCGGCTTGCAGCGTCTTGCCCGCGTCACGCCATCCGGCGATATCGCACTGCCGGTCCTCGGCTCGGTCTTCGTGCAGGGACTTACCCTCTCCGAGTTGGGGCAAGAACTGAACGAACGCTACCGCGAGCACATCGCGGGCATCGAGGTGATCCCGGTCCTGGTGGCGCGTGCGCCGCGGTACGTGTACGTGCTGGGTGAAGTGGCAACGCCGGGACGGTTCGAGTTGACCGGCCCGACCACGCTCATGCAGGCTTTGGCGATGGCCGGCAGTTGGAACGTGGGGGCGAACTTGCAGCAGATTGTCGTCTTCCGCCGTGGCGACGACTGGCGCTTGCTGGCCACCATGGTCGACGTCAACGCCGCGCTGTTCGGCCGCGACCCATGCCCCGCGGGCGAGATATGGCTGTCCGATTCCGATGTGATCGTCGTGCCCAAGGGAGCGATCCTCCAGACAACCGACTTCATCGACCTGGTGTTCACCCGCGGCATCTACGGCGTATTCCCCTTAAACGCGTCGGTCAATTTCGCGAAGCTCAGCACGCTATAAGCAAGACGTGGCGCTCAACGGGTTGTGTTCGTGTGACCGTTCACGAATGCGAATGGTTACCAACGGAAGCGTGTGGCTCAACGGCTGCGAATCTGACCGAGCGCGTCTTCGGCAAGCTGCAGCGAGATTGCCGCCAGGCGGTCGTCAGCCAGATCGCGCCGTGAGCGAAGCTCGGTCAGGGTTTCGACGCATGTTTCCAGCAGCGAACCGGCCCTGCCCGACGCATCCCAGTCGGCCGATTCGCCCGACCCTTGGCAAAGCGTGGCCAGCCGGTAACGGAAGAACTCCCGCAGCACGCGATCGTGGGCAGGAATATCCGGGTATCGCTCGACGAGGGCCGACTGGGCGCCGACCGCCTGGTCGAACCAATCGGCCGCCTCCCGCATGCGCCCGGCCTCGGCACAAACAGCGCCGAGCTTGGCCAGGATCAAAGCCTTGCTGCGGGCGAAATGGGGGATAGTCGGATTGTTGTCGACGAGCCATCGGGCCTCGTCCAGCGCCTTGCGCAGGGCCCGTTCCGTCCTCGGCAGGACGACGGAGCGCTCCTGCCACGGGAAAAGCCCCACGTGCACCCAGGCATACGTCGCCGCCAATTCATACCGATAGTCGGCCACCTGCGGATATTGGCTCTTCAGCGATTCCAGGATCTCCAGGGCCCGTTGCCGGCCCGATACGGTCGCTGGCATCGAGGCGTTCTCTTCGCCGGATGCTGAGGATAGCGTCCCGTGCGCGTGGGCCGGGACGATTCCCAGGGAACGGTAGCATAGCGCGAGCAGAAAGCGATAATCGGCGGCATCCGGATTCTCGCCGGCAAGCCCCTCCAGCAGACCGATCGCCCGCGCCCTGTACTCCCGCTCCGATTGGGCAGGCCGTTCCGGGGAGCTATCCTCGCGTCGATCGCGGGCACTGATGGAGTAATGCCCCGGATGCCTGCCGGCAAGCAGGAAGTAGGTCCGGGCCAGTTCGAACCGGAATTCTTCGGATGCAGGCTGTGGCGAGGCTGCCGTTTGCAGCGACCTCAGGGCTTCCCGGTGTGCGTCGTAGGCCGCGTGCGGCTCGAATCGGCCGAAACGCACGTTGCCGATTTCGTTGTGGCAGCGAGCCAGTTCCGTGCCTATCTGCTCGCTCGCAGCGGCCGTTCTGCTGAGTATTTCCAGCCTCGCGATTGCCTTGCGATACTCCCTTTCGGCCTGATCGAGTTGGCCCAGCCGCTGGCGAATGTCGCCCACGCGGCGGGTGGCAATGGCCGATTCGAGCGCAACGCGGGCATCGTCGCTGACCTGTTCGGCCAGCCGATCGTAGAACACCAGCAGATTCTGCAGCAACGCAGCCGTCTGTTCCGAAGGTTGCACCTGGATGTAGTCGGGTTGGTCGGGCGCCGCCGGACGGGCCGACCGGAGCCCGAGGCAGGCACACGCCTGGCCGGCGGGATCGGAATCGGATGGAATCCACACGCGTTCGGGCGACAACTGCAAGTAGAGACCTTCGAGCACCTCCAGTGCCACGCCCGAGGTCGCCTCCACCCGCGCCAGCGCCGCCTGTGTTTCGCGGTAGGCGGCCCTGGTCCGAACGTGGCCGAAGGAAGCCACAAACACAAAGGCGATCACCAGCACCGCCGCCGTCGCCGAGACAGCAGCCAGCGCAGGGTTGCGCCCGCAGAAGCGCAGGCCGCGTTCAACCCGGGACGCACGACGCGCACGAATCGGCCGATCTTCGAGAAAACGCCGCAGGTCGGCGCATAGGGCCGCCGCATTCTGGTACCGGCGTGCGGGCTCGTGAGCCAGGCATTTCAAGACAATCGCCTCGAGATCCCTGGGAATCGTCCGGTCAATCTCTCGCGGGGGAGTCGGCCGGACCGCGATGTGCCGATCCGGTCGCGTGCATGTCAACAGCTCGTACAGAGTCAAGCCCAGTCCGTAGACGTCGGTTCGTGCGTCGGCGATGCCCTGCAACTGCTCGGGCGCCATGTAGCGGGGCGTACCCACCACTTCCCTTGCACGCAACCGATCACCATCGTGTCCCGGACGGCCTGGCTCGATGGCGCGGGCGAGTCCGAAATCGGCCAGGCAGGCGTTTCCTTGTTCGTCCACCAGCAGGTTGCCCGGCTTGACGTCGCGGTGCAGCGTGCCCTGCACGTGGGCGTATTCCAGCGCCTCGGCAGCCTGCAAACCCAGGCGCGCCACGGTGGCCCACCGGCTGGGGGCCGTGCGATGCCGAGGTTCCCATGCGTGCGAATCTCGCACGGCAGATTGCGGCAGTGGAAACTTCTCTTCGATCAACGCCCGAACCAAGGCGCGGAAGTCGCAGAGTTCGGCCGGCGCGTGGTTGGACGGCGCTTGCCCATTGTCCGAGGCGGTACGCTCGGCGCGGAGCGCCGCGATGATTTCGTCCAGACCGACGCCTCGAACCAGCGGCATGACGTAATAATGCAGGCCGCCCTGCTCGCCCACGCCGAAGACCGGCACAATGGCAGTATGCCGCAGCCTGGCGGCAATTTGCGCTTCGCGCCGAAAACGATCAAGCCGGTGGCTGCCCAGCAGCACTTGCTCGGGCAGGACCTTCACCGCCACGCGCCGTGCGAGTGACCGCTGTTCGGCCTCATACACCACTCCCATTCCACCCCGCCCGATCTGGCGGATGATGTCGAAATCGCCAATGCGTTCGGGCACGTCGAACGATTTCGTGCACCGGCCGGCAGAATTCCGCTGGCTGTCCTCCTCGGCGCGCAACTGCTCCATCATGGCAACGGCGGGAAACAGTTGCCTGATCTGCTCGGCGTAGAGTGGGTACTTGGCCACATACTCGGAGATGGACGGCGACTGGCCCTGTCGGCTGCGCGCGGCGAACTCGTCGGCCAACAGTTCCACAGGGTCGCGATCACACGATGAATCAATCATGCCTGGTTGTCCGGTAGTGCCGTGAGGTGCTATGCAACCTCGCCGACGGGCATGGCGTCTCTCAGCCGCCCGAGTGCCCGTACGTACCGCTTACTGGCAGCACCTTTGTCAATTCCCAATATGTCGGCGACCTCATTGTTGCCGAGTTCCTCCAGATGCCGCAAAAAAAGTATCTCGCGATCGACTGCCCCCAGACTCTGGAGTGCGACGCGAAGCTGCTCGACCGCTTCATTTCGGACGGCACATTGACTGGGGCTGGTCAGGCTGTCCGAAAGCTGTGCCAAAAGCAGGGCCGAACCACTACCGGCCGTCCCCCAGCGGTCCAGGCGGACCTCCCGGTTCACGTCGCGCATCTGCGCCCCCAAGTAACGACGGTGCACGTCAATCAGGATTTGGCCGGTAAGCTGCCGGAGCCAGACGAAGAACGGCACGGTCGGCTGATCGAGAAACGCCCCGATCCGCCGGTTCGCCTCGACAAACGCGTCCTGTAACACATCGTCGACGTCGACCTTGCCGACCAGCCGGGTATCCATTCGCAGCAGGGCCATGCGGGCGAGCCTTGATCGGTACCGATCAAACAGTTGCGCAACAGCCGCCTTCCCCCCGGCGCGCAATTCGGCCAGTTCGCGCGCGGCTTCGGATGACGTGACCATCGATTTTCCTGGTTCCATGGTGCGCGAGAGGGGATCGGCCCCACCCTCGCGGCGTCAGCGGCTGGTTGGTTTGACAGAGTCTGGGCTCTGCTGCGAAAGCCCGAATAGGCGCCGTCGGCGGTTCCACGCAAGTTACCTGTCCACAATTCCGGCGGCCCTACGGAATCCAATATACTAGGTGTGGAACCCGCCTGCCACATCCTGCCTGGAATTATTCATCACCGCCCCGCTAAAGAATATGCGATGACGTGCCGACGAAACGGTTTTACTTTGGTGGAGCTTCTGGTCGTGATTGCCATCATTGGTGTTCTGATTGCCCTGCTGCTTCCGGCGGTTCAAGCAGCGCGCGAGGCGGCTCGACGCATGAGTTGCACGAACAATCTGAAGCAAATCGCCCTGGCAATCACCAACTACGAGGTGGCATTGGGGAGCTATCCGCCTTCGCGAATCATCTTCAAACCGCCGGGAAGTGACCGGACGACGGTCAACGGTCTGTTGACGCTGATCTTGCCGTACATCGAGCAGTCGAATCTGGCGGAATTGTACGACTACGGCAAGGGTTTCGACCATGCCGACAACCAAGTGGCCGTCAACATGGCCATTCCAATCTACCAATGTCCGTCGGTCCCGGGAGAACGCGTGATGCCCGTCTACAACCGTTTTGCGAAGGGCGCGGAGACTCCGCCCGGCTTCACGACGCAGGCAACCGACTACATGCATCCGCGCGTGATCATGGATTTCGACGGTAAGGCCTTCGGAAGTGGGGCCTTGGCCGACGAGACCATCAGCAGTGGAGCGGCGCAACCCAGAAAGCCCAGGGATATCACCGATGGCTTGAGCAACACAATCCTAATGCTCGAAAGCGCCGGCAATCCGATCAACTATATTCTTAACCGCCCAAACAACGACCCACCCGACTACTTCGGCTGGTATGGCGAGTGGCCCGACACAGTCGGCATTTTCGTTGTTCCGTACACCGACGATGGCACAACACCTAGTTTCATCCATCCTTCCCTCGGCGGCGGACAGACAGCCCGCGGCAGTTGCATCATGAACTGCAACAACAACCAGTCGCCGTACAGCTTCCATTCCGGCGGGATCAATGTGGCCATGTGCGATGGCTCGGTGCGATTCCTCTCGGAATCGTTGAATGCCGAGACCTTCTGGAGCCTGTGCTGCCGCAATGACGGCAATGTTCTGGGGGATTTCTAATGCCCCACGATAGGTATTGTGGCGTGGCCCGCCAAGCATCACAATACGCAATCTACGGCAATCGGTTGGAGTCCCGGCTTTAGCCGGAGCGCGAAGACCGCCTGAAGGCGGGACTCCAACCCTGGCGGCCTGCACCCAGAAACGGAAGAGCCGAAAGATAGCCCCATGTTCGCGGCGGAATGATGGATGCAACGACCGATGTGCCGGCTGTGCCGCCAAGATCGGGACCGTCCCCTGAAAACCGTGCCTGAGTGGCGAGCGGTCTGAAATCAAATCGAGCTGTGCGTATGTCCGTCTTTAGTCCAGTGGTCCATCGTACCTTCGCCCGCGGAGTCCATCCGCCGGAACGAAAAGGTTTGGCCGAGAATTGCCCGATTGAGGTGCTGCCATGTCCGTCGAAAGTGGTGATTCCCCTTCTGCAGCACCTGGGGGCGGTATGTCTGGCGACAGTCAAGCCGCGGCAAGAGGTTGAAATGGGCGACGTGGTGGGCGAGGCGACGGCACCGGTTTCCGCGCCCGTCCACGCCAGCGTACGAGGGAAGGTGGGCCGGGCCACCATGGCGACGCTTCCCAACGGCCGGCACGTGCCGGCAATCCCCATCGACGCGGCCGAAGAGCAACCGTTTGCCGGCGACGCGTTGTTTGAGGAGATTTATGGAGGCGATTATCCTCTGGACGGCTTGGGGCACTACCTGCCGCAGACCATTCGGCAAGCCGCCCGCGAGGCCGGCCTGGTCGGCCTCGGCGGCGCCGCGTTTCCCACGCACATCAAACTGGCGCCGCGCGAGCAAACGCCCATCGACACCCTCCTGCTGAACGGGTGCGAGTGCGAACCCTACCTGACCGGCGACGACCAGCTCATGCAGGTGGCGCCGCGCCCCATCCTGGCCGGTGGACTGCTGGGGCAACTTGCCACGGGGGCACAGCGGGTGGTGGTCGGCATCGAAGCGAACAAGCCGCGGGCCATCCGGTCGCTCCGGCAGGCGGCCGAGGGCACGGACATCGAAATATGCGTGCTGCGGCCGAAGTATCCCCAAGGCGGCGAGAAGCAACTGATTGCCGCCATGCTTCATCGCGAAATACCCAACGGCAAGCTGCCGCTCGACGTCGGTGTGGTGGTGTTGAACGTCGGCACGGCGGCGGCCTTGGCGCGAGCGGTCGTGCGGGGGCGGCCGCTTACCCACCGCGTGGTGACCGTTTCGGGCGGTGGAATCCGGCGGCCGGCCAACGTGCTGGCGCCCATCGGCGCCAGCTATCGCCAGCTTGTCGAGCACTGCGGCGGCCTGCGCGATAACGCCGTCCGTATCATCGCCGGGGGCCCCATGATGGGCTTCACCCTGGGCACTCTCGATGCCCCGGTGACCAAGGGCACGAGCGGAATTACCATACTTTCCGAGCGCGAGGTGCGCCGGGCAGGCGAAACGCCTTGCGTCCGGTGCGGGCGTTGCGTGGAGGTGTGCCCCATGCGATTGGTGCCCACCAAGCTGGGACTGGCGGCACGGGCCGGCAATGCCGAGCTGGCCAGGCGGCACCACATTGCGGCCTGTGTCGAGTGCGGCTGCTGCGCCTATGTTTGCCCTGCCCAGTTGCCCCTGGTCCAGTTGATTCGCGTCGGCAAGGTGTTGGCCCGGAAGTAGACGAACGCGTACCCACCCAATCCATGACGGCTTGACGAGAAATGCCTGCTCCCCCGCTTCCGCCGCTGATCGAAGTCGCTCCCTCGCCGCACCTGGCGGAACCCAGTTCCACGACGCGGCGGATGATGATCGACGTCATGATTGCCATGCTGCCGGTTCTGGTGATGGCCGTACTCGTGTTCCATTGGTACGCCGTGCTGCAGATGGGCCTGTGCGTGCTCTGCTGCCTTGCCACCGAGGCCGTCTGCTGCTGGGCGCGCGGCAAGCCGATTCCACTGGGCGACTATTCCGCGGCGGTCACCGGAGTCATCCTGGGCCTCTCGCTGCCGTGGGCGGCGCCGTGGTATATCGGCGCGCTGGCCTCGGTGGTGGCCATCGGCCTGGGGAAAGCGGTGTTCGGCGGCCTCGGCTACAATATCTTCAACCCCGCCATGGTCGGCCGCGCGTTCGTCATGCTCAGCTTCGCCCGCGAACTGGGCGCCTCGGCCTACGTCGTCTTGCACTCGAACCTCGAAATCCTCACGCAACCCACCCCGCTGACCATCGCCAAGGAAGCGACGCGGGCAATCGGCGCCGAAAGCTTCTGGCCGCTGTTCGTCGGCCAGGTGAACGGATCGCCCGGCGAGACCAGTGCCGTGGCGCTTCTGGTGGGTGGGCTGTATCTGTGCGTACGCCGGTCGGCCGCTTGGGGCATTCCCGCAGGCATGCTGTTGAGCGGCTTCATCTGTGCCGAGTTGCTTTATGCGGCGGGGCTCACCGCGTTTCCGCCGCTGTACCACCTGGTGACCGGCTCGTTTCTGTTTGGCGCGTTCTTCATCGCGACCGACCCGGTGACCAGCCCGGTCATCCATCGCGGCCACTTCCTGTTCGGCACAGGGGTTGGCGTGCTGTCGATACTCATTCGCGTGTTCAGCGGTTATCCCGAGGGCGTCATGTTCGCCGTGCTGCTGATGAACGCCGCGGTCCCGCTGATCAACCGCTGGACGATTCCCCGCCCGGTGGGCGGCGCCTTGGCGGAGACCTGACGTCGCAGGGAGCGTTGCTCCCGCCACGAACTCCTACCGGCATATGTCATCAAACTCACAACGTACTATGGAAACGAAAGCACCCGGCGGCGGCTACCTTCGTCAAGCCTGGCTCGTCATCTTCCTCGGCCTGCTGTATGGCGGCGCCCTGGCCGGCGTTCAAACGTCGTTGGGACCGAGGATCGAGCAGAACCGCCGCGCCGAAACCTACCGTGTCATCCCGCAAATCGTCCCCGGCGCCGATGCCGCGCAAACCACCGAACTGACCATCACCGGCCGCGACGGCAAGCCGTCGCGCGTGTATCGGGTCCATACCGCCGGCGGGCAGCTTGCCGGCTGGGTGCTTCCAGCCGGCGGGCTCGGGTTCGCCGATCGGATCGATCTGCTGGTCGGCCTCGACCCCGAATTGCACGCCATAACCGGCATCTACGTGCTCGACCAGAAAGAAACACCGGGCCTTGGGAACTTCATCTCATCCGAATCGTTCCGCGAACGCTTCGCCGGGATGTCGGCCGGCGAGCCGTTGATGGTGGTCAAAGAGAATCCAACCGCGGGCAGAAACGAAATCCTTGCCCTCAGCGGGGCAACCATCTCCAGCGAAAGCGTGGCGAACATTGTCAATACGGCCATCGACAACTTGCGGGAGCCCCTGCGGGGACTGTAGACACCCATGAGCAATCACGATCCCACGGCGCTGGAGCGCCTGATCAACGGCATCCTGCCGGAAAACCCGGTGTACCGGCAACTGCTGGGCATGTGTCCCACGCTGGCGGTGACCGGCGCCGTGAAACCGGCGATGACCATGGCCCTGGCCACGGCGTTTGTGCTCATTTCGGCCAACTGCATGGTGAGCCTGATTCGAGGCCTGCTCCGGCCGCACTTGCGCATCCTGGTGTTCACGCTGACCATTGCCACGTTCGTCACCATTGCCGACCGCGTACTGGCAGCCTACCTTTATGAGATGAGCAAGCAACTCGGCCCGTACGTGCCGCTGATCATTGTGAACTGCCTGATTATTTCTCGCTGTGAGATCTGCGCCTCGAAGCAGAGCCTGCCGGTTGCGCTGGCGGACGCCGTGGGGGTTTCGCTCGGTTTCGCACTTGCATTGGGGAGCATCGCCACGGTGCGCGAGGTCCTCGGCAGCGGCACCTGGTTCGGGCTGGCCGTCTTGCCGTCCAACTGGCCGAATTGGGGCATTATGGTGCTGCCGCCCGGCGCGTTCCTCACCCTGGGAATCCTGCTGGGGCTGGTCGAATGGCTGGCCGACCGCAGGAGAAAGCATGTAACCTGATGGACACGTTAATCAGCCTGCTGCAAATCGGCATCGGCGCGGCGATCATCAACAACTTCGTGCTGCACTACTTCGTGGGAATATGCCCATTCCTGGGCGTTTCGCGGAAGGTGGAAACGGCGTTCGGCATGGGCTGCGCAGTCACGTTCGTCATCTCGATTGCAGCGCTCTTGAGTTGGACGTTCACGTATTTCATTCTCCGGCCGGGTGCTCCACTGCCCGGCTGGGTATGGCGAGTCGCAGGCGGCGATCCGGCCACCTCGGTCGATCTGTCGGTGCTTAGCTACATTATGTACATCTTCGTCATTGCCGCGTCGGTGCAGTTCGTGGAAATGTACGTGCGCAAGTTCTTTCCCCCGTTGTACAAGTCGTTCGGAGTCTATCTGCCGCTGATAACGACCAACTGCGCCATTCTGTTCGCGTGCCTTGAAATCATGAAGAACCTTCAGGACCCAACCCGGTTGTGGGGCCTGCACGAAGCCCTCACCTTGGCGCTGGGCGGCGGGGTCGGTTTTACACTGGCCATTACGCTTATGGCGGGTATTCGCGAAGAACTCGACATGTGCGACGTGCCCAAACCATTGCGCGGTCCTGGAATCAGCCTGCTGACCGCCGGGATTCTGGCGATGGCCTTTATGGGCTTCGCCGGAGTCGATAAAAGCGTCGCAGACGCGCTGAAACGTCTTACGGAAAATGGAACCCCGCGTGTCGAACATCGAACACTGAACACTGAGTACTGAGTACCGAGTACCGAGTACTGGGTACTGGGTACTGAGTGCTGGGTGCTGGGTACTGGGTACTGGGTACTTCTTTTTGAGGCAACGATGCTTGCTACTGTTACGATTCTGTTGGCTGCTGCAATACTGGCCGTTTTGGCGGTGGGAGTGGCGTATGTACTGGGTTGGGCGAATCGGACGTTCCACGTTGCGGTGGACCCGAAAGTCGAAGCCGCACTCGACGTGCTGCCCAACGCCAACTGCGGCGCGTGCGGCTTCGTCGGCTGCTCCGAGTACGCGGAGGCCATTGCACGAGGCGACGCCGAGGTGACCCTCTGTGCACCCGGCGGCGCCGGCTGCGCTCAACGCCTGGCGGAAATCCTCGGCGTGACGGTCGAGGAGAGTTATCCCTATCGTGCGGTCGTCCATTGCGCCGCCCACTACGACGACCGGCTACTGCGCACCCACTATTCCGGCGAGGCTACGTGCGCATCGGCAAACCTGGTGGCCGGCGTGCAAGGTTGCACCTACGGGTGTCTCGGGTTCGGCGACTGTACCCGCGCGTGCAAGTACGACGCTATCCACATCATCGACGGCCTGGCCACGGTCGACTACCACAAGTGCATCGGCTGCAAGGCCTGTGCTCGCGCTTGCCCGCGGAACATCATCAGCATGGTTCCCTTCAAGCAGGAGCGCATGTTTGTCGTGGCCTGTTCCAACCAGGACAAGGGCCCGGAGGTGCAGGCCGTCTGTACCGTCGGCTGCATTGGCTGCACGTCATGCACCCGCCGCGCCGAGCTGATGCAAATGCAAGGGAACCTGCCCGTGGTCGATTATGAACGCTACGAAGGGAACGATCACTTCGAGCCCGCGTTGGCAAAATGTCCGCGGGCGAGCATGATTTACGTGGGCAAGCCCAGCCCCGCCGACCTGGTCGCGGTCGCCGACGAGCAACTACCCGACCGCGTCGAGGCCGATTTCAAGACTACCGTCGACGAAACCGAGTGGCGGGGGTAGCCCGGGGCGGCCAGTCAGCTCGACCTTCGTGATGTCGGGTGGGACAAGGTCGCGTGCATCGTTAGTGGGCCCGCACAAGCTGCACACGAGCTGATTTGCAGCCCGCTTGCCTGGAAGCACGCCGGCAGTCGCGACCGATGGCCCACCAGAGAAGCTCATCGATGTAGTGTGGGACAAGGTCGCGTACATCGTTGGTGGGCCCGCACAAGCCGCAATCAAGCTGATTTGCAGCCCGCTTGCCTGGAAGCACGCCGGCAGTCGCGACCGATGGCCCACGAGAGAAGCGGCTTGTTTGACCCACCCTACCTTCCTGGACCGAGCGGGCTACGACTCGCTCATGGCGCCGAGCCGGTCGAGCGTCAGGGCCGAGTCGGGGCGACGGCCCGTGTAGAACTGCTCGATCTCATCGGCCAGGCATTGCCATCGCTGCTCGAATTCGATGGCGTTGTTCCCGCGATGGGGCACCAGCAGGACCCGATCACTCTGGCGGAGCGGGCTGTCGGCGGGAAGCGGCTCCTGCTCGAACACGTCGAGCGCCAGGTACAAATCGCGTTCGGCGAGTGCTTCAATCATCTCCTGCTCGCAGACCATGCCGCCCCGGGCGATATTGACGAACAACGCGCCCGGCTGCATGCGCTCGAAATGCGTCTTCCGGATCATGTGATGGGTTTCCGCCGTATGGCCGCCGGCCAAAACGATCACTTCACAGGTGGCGAACAGATCGTCGAGTGCAAGCTTATGCACGCCCTTCGCCTCGGCGTCGGCGTCGGCAAGGTGGCGCGAGAACACGTAGAGTTCATCGGTAAACGCGCGGAGCAGATCGACAATGCCCTCGCCAATGCGGCCCAGGCCGATGACGCCCACCGTCCGATCCTGCAGGATGCGGCCGCGCGGGTACTTCAACCGCGGCCAAGCCTCGCCGCTGCGCATGTCGTGATGGTAGTTGTGAATGTGCATCAGCGACGACAGGATAAGCCCCAGCGTGAACTCGGCCATCGGCCGCGGGCGCGATGCCCCGGTGTGGATGACGGTCAGCCCGCGCTGGACGGCGTACCGGTCGTCGATATTCTGCCGCGTGCCACCGTACGTCGTGCCGACCAGTTTCAGCGACGTACCCCGGTCGATCACCTGCCGCGTTATCACCGGGTGATTGGTATAGGGGACGATCACACCCTCAACCCCCTCGACACGTTCTAAAACGGCCTGTTCGGTTGCTTCCGGCAACTCGACGATCTCGACGTACTGCTCCATGCGGGCTTTCGCATCGCTGTCGGCAATTGGGCATGCGAAGAGGATGACAGGTTTGCTCATAGTTTATTCCTTGGGGCTAGTAGGGTGGGTGGTTCCGGCTGTATCAGCAGCCGGGTTCACCCACGCGCTGGTGGCATTCGCATTTCAAGGCGCCGAAGTCATTCATCCTCTCCGCGTGGGTGACCCCAGCCGTCATCGCGTCCGGAGCCAACTGCACGCACTATTCACCGGCCCATCCAGCCGCCATCGACCAGAAAGACCGCGCCGTGGACGTAATCGGAGGCGGCTGATGCCAGGAAGACGGTCACGCCTTTGAAATCGGCGGGCTCGCCCCATCGGCCGGCAGGGATGCGGGCGAGGATGGCCGAAGACCGCTCGGCGTCGGCCCGCAGCGCAGCCGTATTGTCGGTGGCGATGTAGCCGGGCGCGATGGCATTGACGTTCACCCCGCGGCCCGCCCATTCGTTGGCCAGGGCCATGGTCAACTGCATGATCCCGCCCTTGCTGGCCGCATACCCCGGCACGGTAATGCCGCCTTGAAAACTCAACAACGACGCGGTGAACAGTATCTTTCCGTGCCCTCGTTCGACCATGTCGCGCCCGAGTTCCCGGCTGAGCACGAACTGGGCGCTGAGGTTCACCTCGACGACCCGGTCCCAATACTCGTCCGGGTGTTCCGCAGCCGGCTTGCGAAGAATGGTACCGGCGTTGTTCACAAGGATGTCGATCGGGGGGCACTCTTCGCGAACGCGTCCGACAAGCTGATACACGGCCTTCCGATCGGCGAAGTCGCATTGGTAGGGTCGAAAGGAGCGTCCCAGGGCGGTTACCTCTTGCTCGATTTCGCTGCCGCTCGGCTCCAATTGGGCCGACACGCCGACGATATCGGCCCCCGCCTCGGCCAACGCAACGGCCATCGCCTTGCCGATGCCGCGCCGGCAGCCGGTAACCAGGGCTGTCTTGCCATCGAGTTTGAATGATTCCAACACGTTCATGGGGGTTCCTCGTGGGTTAGCCGGGACAGTCAATCTCTTCGCCGAATCACGTGGGATAGGCTTCCAGTCTGTCAAGCCGGTCACCACAAGAGACAGGCTGGACAGGCTTGACAAGCTGGAAGCTTATCCCACGATTGCGGCCTCAACTGCACTTCAGCAGGTATTTCATTCCTTCCGGGTTGCGGTCGATTCTTTGGAAGAGTTCTTGCACTTGCGCCAGCGGCGCGACTTCGGTAATGAGCCGTTCGAGCGGAAGCTGCCCCTCGGCGGCCAGGGCAATCGCCTCATCGAAGTCCTCCGGCTCGTACACCCGCACTCCGATGAGTTGGAGTTCCCGCCAGAAGAAGCGGAACAAGTCGACCGGCTGCGGCTGCGCGTGGATGGCTACCATGACGATGCGGCCGCGAACGCGAGGGAGTTGTGTCATGGCCTCCACGCCGGCCTGCGTGCCAGAGACCTCGAAGACGACGTCGGCGAACGCCTGATCGGTGAATCGGGCCACGGCCTCGACCAGGTCGTCCTCGAGCGGGTTGACCGTGGCCAGGCCCAGCTCTTCCGCAAGCGTGCGGCGCTGGGCGTTCACTTCGGAGATCATAACGCGGCCGCCCTTCCTTTGCGCGACCAGACCGATGAGCAACCCGATGGGACCACCGCCGATGACGACGGCGTTTTCGCCGGGCTGTAGGTTGGCCAGCCGGACGTCGTGACAGGCGACGGCCAGCGGCTCGATCAGCGCGGCGTGCAGGTCGGACACCGTCTCGGGCAGCAGGTGCAGCGTGTGCGCCGGCACGGTCCAGGAACCCTGAAAAGCGCCAGGCGTATCGATGCCGATGAACTTCAGGTTCTGGCCGATGTGCCGGTAACCGGCGTCGACCGCGGCCGGCTCCCCCGGCTGTAGCGGCCGGACCACAACCCGATCGCCGGGGCGCACCCTGTCCACGCCCGGCCCGACCTCGGCCACTGCGCCTGCGGCCTCATGCCCGATCACCTGCGGAATATGGACGCGGCGGTCCATCTTGCCGTGGTAGATATGGACGTCGGTTCCGCAGATGCCGCAGTAGTTCACGGCAATCCTCACTTCCCCAGGCCCTGGGGGTACGACCTGCCCGTCGCCAACGCGGAAGGTTTGGTTTCCCTCGTAATATGCCGCTTGAATGCTCATGGCTGTTGGTCCTTTTTTGTGAGCGGCCAAGACAAATCCACCGGTGGGGACAAGATAGCAGACACCTCTTGCCCAGCACCGACGGGGTGGGACATCCATCGGAAGCTCCATCAGTTCAGTGTAGAATAAGTGGCTTGAGAAGTGAAGGTCCAGGTTGTGGACAAAACGCATGATCCAACCAGAATCCAGCTACGACGCAGCACTCCAGTTCCTCCTCGGGCGGATTGACTATGAGCGTGTCTTGACCATGCCCTATTCCGGCCGTGATTTCAAGCTCGATCGGATGCGCGAGCTGCTCCGGCGGCTGGGAAACCCCCAGGATCGCTTGCCCATCCTGCATGTGGCCGGCACCAAGGGCAAAGGTTCCACGGCTGCGATGCTGGCGGCAGTGCTCACAGCGGCGGGCTATCGGGTCGGCATGTTCAGTTCGCCCCATTTCGACCGGATCGAGGAGCGGTTTGCCATCGGCGGGCAACCCTGCTCCGCCGACGAATTGGTCGAACGGGTCGAAGAGATTCGGCCCGCGGTCGATGCGATGGACCGGGAGGCGGCCGGCACCGGCGAGATTGGGCCTACCTACTTCGAGATCACCACGGCCCTGGCCCTGCTGCATTTCGTGCGGCGGAAGGTAGACGCTGCGGTCCTGGAAGTGGGGCTGGGCGGCCGGCTCGATTCGACCAACGTCTGTACGCCGCGGGTCTGTATTATTACCAGCATCAGCTTCGACCATACCGAGCAGCTTGGCAACACGCTCGGAGCCATCGCCCGCGAAAAAGCTGGAATTGTCAAGCCGGGCGTGCCGGTCGTCAGCGGGGTGGAGGCCCCCGAGGCACGTGAGGTCATCGCCGAGGTATGCCGCCGGCAGGGTGCACCGCTGATTGAGCTGGGTGTTGACTTCACTTTCGACTACCAGCCACCGCAAGACCTTCAGCAGTCCGACTCATCTGCCCGGCTGGGATTCCGCCGGCTGAAACCGGCGTTTCCGTCTCTCGGTGCAGAACCACCCGGCGCGTGGGTGAACCCGGATGCTGAGACATCCGGAACCACCCACCCTACGTCTTGTCGCCACCGATTCGCACCCAGAAACGGAAGAGCCCTGAAAGCACATCGCGGCACCCCCGCCATGGCGGAGCTGGTTGACCTGGAGCTTTCCCTCTCTGGGCGTCATCAGGCCGCGAATGCAGCGTTGGCGTTGGCGGCTTTGGCGGAGTTAGGGCGAGCGGGCTGGCGAATCGACGAGGGAGCGATCGGCCGCGGGTTTGGCTCGCTGCGGTGGCCGGGCCGCGTCGAGGTGGTTCGTCGCCGTCCTGCAGTGGTTCTCGACGTGGCCCACAACGTCGCGTCGATCGAGGCACTGCTGGCCACGCTGGACGAAAGCTTCTCTGTGCGGCGCCGACACCTTATCTTTGCGGTGTCGAAAGACAAGGATGCCCGCGGAATGCTGGCACTGCTACTGACGCGGTTCGACACGATCGCTCTTACCCGCTACCTGAACAATCCTCGCAGCGTGCCGCCCGAGCAGCTTGCAGAGATAGCGTATCAGATTTCCGGCCGGCACCACCCCATGTTCTCCAATGCCGCAGAGGCTTGGGCTGCCGTGGAGCCCTTGGCGAGCCCGGACGACCTGATTTGTGCAACGGGCTCGTTCTTCATTGTTGCCGAAATGCGGCGGCTGTTCGTGGGTGAGTAACGGCACGCGCGTTGGCATGTCACGAAAGGGCCACACCCTCGACTTGGCTGCGCTTGGACAACGATTCCAGAACTCGCCGAAATGCCCATATTGCCTATTTGCGTGGTCCTGGCATACTAGGATAAGTGGCAGCTTAGCGAAAATGGCCAGTCTCTTCCGGTCTCAGAAAAGCGTCAAAGTTTAACGGTTAAGCTGTCGATATCAACTTTGTCGATTACCCGGACTTCAGGCACTTGCTGCCTATTGCCCACGGACTGAGGACCCCCCACCCATGAAACGGCCAATTTCCCTGCTTTCCGGCCTATTGCTCCTTGCTGCCGCCGTATCCCCGCTGTCCGGATGCATGCCGCAGCAACCGTTCTATCTATTCGAGGACGGCGACTTATCGCACTACATCGATCGGGCGACAGAAATCGAGTACCCCGATGTGGATCCGGATACTCTGGGCGAGGTGGAGGGTACGTCCCGGCCACTGTCGCTGCAAAACGCCGAGCCTCGCGAGATTTGGGACCTCTCGCTGGAAGAGGCGGTTCAAACATCGCTGGCCAATAGCAAGGTATTGAAGCGTCTTGGGGGTGCCGTTGCGCCGCAAACGCCGGCTGACTTCCTGATGCAGAACCCCCAACTTGCCACCACGGTCTACGACCCGGGCATTATGGAAAGCGACCCGCGACAAGGTGTCGAGGCCGCTCTGGCTGCGTTCGATACTCAGCTTCGTTCAAACGTATTCTGGGAAAAGAACGGTACGCCGCAGAATATCGCCGGTATATTCACGCAGTTCCGCCCTTCGGTCTATGAGCAGGACCTGGGCACGTTCCAAGCACAATTGCAGAAGACTGCCGCGACGGGTGCCACGTGGTCCGTGCGCCATAACGTGCGTTACGAGTGGAACAACCAGCCGGTGTACGACCCCGCCACGCAAAGCGGCTCCCGCAACTACGCCAGTGACTGGAACGTGAACCTGGAAGCGGAAATGCGGCAGCCGTTGCTCCAGGGCTCCGGCGTGCAGTTCAACCGGATCGCCGGGCCTGGGGCCATCCCCGGCTTCTACAACGGCGTGGTGATCGCGCGGATCAATACCGACATTGCCTTGGCCGACTTCGAGGCCGGAGTACGCGACTCGGTAGCCGACGTGGAGAACACCTACTGGGAACTCTACTTCGCCTACCGCAACCTCGACGCCGTGGTGGCCGGCCGCGACAGTGCCCTGACCACCTGGCGGCGCATCCATGCCCTGTACAAGATCGGTGCCCGCGGCGGTGAGGCCGAAAAAGAAGCCCAGGCACGCGAGCAATACTTCCAGTTCCGCAACGCGGTCGAGCAAGCGTTGCTTCGCTTGTATTCCAGCGAAGCAAAGCTGCGGTACATGATGGGTCTGGCGGCGACCGACGGCCGGCTCATCCGTCCGACCGACGAACCGACTGGGGCCAAGGTCGTTTTCGGCTGGGAAGAGGCCCTGGGCGAAGCCCTCGTCCGGAACACCGAACTCCGCGAACAGAAGTGGCTGGTCAAGCGGCGTGAAATGGAACTGATCGCGTCCAAGAACTTCCTCATGCCCCGTTTAGACGCCGTCGGCCGGTATCGCTGGCTGGGCCTGGGCAATCACCTGCTCCGCGGGGACGGTTCCTCCGACTTCCTGGAGCCGGACTCCAACGCCTACGCCTCAATGACCGGCGGCCGCTTCCAGGAGTGGCAGCTCGGGCTCGAGTTCAGCATGCCGCTGGGATTCCGTCGGGAAATGTCGGGTGTGCGCAACGCCCAAATGCTGCTTGCCCGCGAACGGGCCCGGTTGCAGGAAATGGAACTGGAACTCTCGCACCAGCTTTCGCATTACATTCGCGAGATGGAATCGCAATACGTGTTGACACAAACCAATTGGAACCGGCGCGCGGCGGCCCAACGGCAGGTGCAGGCGGTGGCGGAAGCTTACGATACGGGAACGGTTACCATCGACGTACTGCTTGAAGCGCAGCGCCGCTTAGCCGTGGCCGAGAGCGACTTCTTCCGCTCCGTGGTCGACTACAACACGGCGATCATGCAGGTTCACAAGCGAAAGGGCTCCTTGCTGGAACACAGCGGGGTGTACCTGGCCGAGGGCCCCTGGCCGGCGAAAGCCTACTTCGACGCACACCGCAGGGCTCGCGAGCGCGACGCCGGGGTGTACCTCGACTACGGGTTCACGCGGCCGAGGGTGATCAGCCGGGGTTCCGTCCAGCAGGGCGGGGGCCACCCGGGGGCTTCCTACGTCGATTCTCTGTACGGCGATCCGAGCGGGACATGGCTCGACGCAGCCGCCGAACCTGCCGAGACGGTCGAGCCGTCCGAACCGGGCATTCGCGAGTTGGAAGCCATTCCGACGCCGTCCCCCGCGCCCACTCCGTCCAACCCGAAGGCCCCCGCACCGCCCTTGCCGGAGCCCGATCCGCAGGCGGCACGTGCCGCGGCCGGCGCCAAGGTTGCAGCCAAGGCTTCCCGCGCGCCGGGACTGCGAACGGTCGACGTGGGAACCCGGCTGGAATCACTCGACGGACTCGCCAAACCCGCCGGGCAGCAGGCCGGTGGCTCCGGCTGGTCGGCGGCGAAGCAGGTGGCGTTCGAGGAGCCCGTTGCGGAAAAAGCCCCTTCGACGGGATCGTCGGCCGCGGCCGCCAGTTCCCCCGCCGCCACTGGCTCCGGCTGGCGAAACATCCGGCAGTAGCCCGGTGATCCGCTCGCGGACAGCACTTTCCGCGCCCAACGGGTCGGTCGTTTGCATATCACCTGAAGACGGCTCTTCCGTTTCCAGGTGCAGGCGGTCGGGCTGGAGTCCCGCCTTCAGACGATTTCGCCGCGCCGGCTAAAGCCGGGACTCCAGCAGGCCGCGGCCTGCACCTGGAAACGGAAGAGCCGAAAGTCTTGCCGCACACCAACCCCAGACGGCATTGCGACCGCCCGGCCATGAGAATACACTAGACGCATCGCACGATTCGCTCAACCAAGGAGAAACATCATGATCCAGCGTCTTGTTCTTTCGTTGTTGGCCCTCGCGGCTGCATTGGCTATTTGCGCGGGAACTGTCGTGGCAGGCGATTTTGACGTGCGCGATTTCGGCGCCGCCGGCGACGGTGAAACGCTCGATACAAAGGCCATCCAGGCGGCCATCGACAAGTGTGCGGCCGAAGGCGGCGGACGCGTCGTCCTGGCGGGTGGGCGCGTGTACCTGTCCGGCGGCGTGGTGTTGCGGAGCAACGTGACGCTGTTTATCGATGCCGGCTCCGTCCTGCGCGGCAGCCTCAATAAGGACGACTATCCCGACATCACGCCGCAGTTGCCGTATCTCTACACGGAACGGTTCACCCGGTACCTGATCTACGCCGAGCGCGAGCGCAACATCGGCATTGCCGGGCAGGGCACCATCGACGGGCAAGGCACGCACGAAGTGTTCGACTATAAGAAGAGCCCGGGCGACAAGGACCGGCCCTACATCCTGCGGTTCGTCGAATGCACCAATGTACTCGTCCGCGACGTGACGATGCTGGAGTCGGCGCGCTGGTGTTCGCACTACCTGGCGTGCGACGACGTGGTGATCGAGGGGATTACCATCATTTGCACCCCGCGGGCCAATCGCGACGGGATCGACATCGACAGTTGCAACCGCGTGCGCATTGCGAACTGCCGCATCGAGACGGGCGACGACGCCATTGTGCTGAAGGCCACGGCGCACCGGCCGTGCAAGAACGTGACCGTCACCAATTGCAACCTGTCCAGCCAGGCCGCCGCATTTAAGCTGGGCACCGAATCGAACGGCGGGTTCGAGAACATCGTCCTGTCGAACTGCACCATCTACGATACGGGCTACGGCGGCATCTCGCTGCTGATGGTCGACGGCGGGACGTTCGATCGGGTGAGCATCTCGAACGTGGTCATGGACAACGTGGCCGCGCCGATCGTCATCCGCCTGGGCAACCGGGCCCGGCCGATGCCCGGCGAAGACCCGCCCGGCGTGGGCTCCATGCGGAACATCATCATCAGTGGCGTGCAGGCACGAGGAGCGGCAGCGTTCGGCTGCTTTGCTTCGGGCATCCCGGGCGAGTACATCGAGAACCTCACCCTGCGCGACATCCGCATCGAGTTCGCCGGCGGCGGCACGCTCGAACAGGCCAAGGCCGTCCTGCCGGAGCGCGAGACACAGTACCCCTCCGGGCGCACGTTTGGATCGCTACCCGCGTACGGGTTGTTCCTCCGACACATTCGGAACCTGACCATCGACGGGCTCGACCTGAGCTACGACTCCGAGGTGGGCGAGCAGCGGCCGGCCTTGGTCCTCGACGACGTGATCGACGCCAACCTGACCAAGCTGCGAGTCCAGCCCGTCGAGCACATGCCGGCCGTCCGGCTGGTCAACTGCCAGGGGGTGTTACTGCACGGCTGCCGCGCCGACGGGGCGCAGGGGCCGTTTGTCGGCGTCGAAGGCGATGCAAGTCGCGACATTGCGATTGTGGGCAACGACCTCAGCCACGCACAGCCACCGGTCGTCGTTGAGGAAACCGTTCCCGAAGGCGCCGTGCGCCAGCGCTAGCCCCGATGATTGGTGTAGGGTGGGGCGAGATCGCGCAAGTCCTTGGTGGGCCTGCGCAAGCCACACCCCGGCTGGTTTGCACGCCGTGCGCCGGAAGCAGGCCCGGCCAAGCGACCGCAGGCCCACCAGGGTCTTGGCTTGCTTGTCACCACCCTACATCGTCATGAATCACCCGCCGGCGCGGGAAGGCAACCTACCGGCCGCGCCGCCGCAACAGCAGCATCACGCCTGCCATTAGCAACAGGACGATGCCCGACGGCTCCGGCGTGAGGTACACTCGGACGTCGTCGATCAGGCCCTTGAAAGCGCGGTCGGCGGTGGTTACGTAGGTCGTTCCCCCCAGTTGCCAATTCCGCGTCGTCTGAAGGATCAAGGTGTTCGCGCCCGTCTTGGAATCGTGGAGGATATCGTCCACGTAGAGCTCGAACAGGTCGAGGTTGCTGTCATAAGGTTGCCGAGTGACCGTGATCTTGTGCCACTGGTCGTCTCGGAGTGTGAACGACTCGCCGTTGACGGTGGTTAGTGACTCGAGTGACAAACCGCTGGATGCATGGGCAAAAATCACCTTACCGAGGTTTTCGTAGAAGTTGACACGCCCGGCGGCACCGCTCAATGTGTTGCTGAGGATGTACTGAAGGCTCGTACCCGGCGAAGACGAAGGCTTATTGATCCACAGTTCCAACTTGAACGGGTCCAAGTTCGGGAGGAGGTCGCCCCGGTTGAGGTTCACATAGGGCCCCTGGTTGGGGTGCGCGTATAATATGATGTTTCTGTTTTATGCAGTCAGTGACGTGTACCCGTACTGGGAAATACGTTTCCAGAATGCACTCCATCGTCCGACGGT
>JAVEUP010000268.1:0-8367 GCA_034005525.1 Thermoguttaceae bacterium
CTAGTCCCAGTCCGTCTCGGTGTCGGCCATCGCCCGGTAGCGCCGGCCAAGATGCACCGCGATCGCGAACCCCAGAGCGGTGTTCAGCGAAGCCACGACGAATATGAACCAGACGGCGTTCATGGAATCTCCACAGGGCGGCCTGGCACAATGCGTACCGGGCGCATGCCATTCCGCAGGCCCGCATATCGCCCTGAACCCATGCCATTAACTGCTATGGAGAATTGTAGGTCATTGGCACGGCCAACGCCCACTCTGCCGCCGGCCTCGCATCCCCTCTTCCTGTTTGGGCGCGAGCGGCGGAAAGCTGCGCGCCTCATGACGCAGCGTGCGCCGTACGGAGCGCAAGTGAGCGGAGTGACAGTCGTAACGAATTTGCCGGCTTCAGCTACCAGTTCAATTCGACGGCTTCTTCCCAGTGCTCATAGAGCGCCGCCAGCGCCGATTTCTGTTCCTCAATGGAGCCCTTCAACTGCCGGACCAACTCGCCATCGCGATGAGTCGCGCCGTCGGCCAACTCGGCGTGAATCCTTTCCAACTCGGTCTCCCGCTGAAGAATCTCCGCTTCCAGATCGGCCACCTTCCTGAACGGGAACCGGCGGCGGCGCTGTTTCGAGTTCGATTCCGCAGGTGGTGCCGAGGGTTGCCTTCGGCGGTCGGGGGACGGCTCTCCGGGTTCCGCGGCCGGACTCGGCGCCTCCTGCGAGGCTTTTGCCCGTTGATAAGCGTCGTAGTTGCCTTCAATGATACGCACCCGCCCGGACTCCATAACCAGCAAGTGGTCGGCCACGCGATTGACGAAGTAGCGGTCGTGGCTGACGAAAAGCACCGTTCCGTCGAACTTCAACAACGCCTGCTCCAGTGCGTCGCGCGCCCAGAGGTCCAGGTGGTTCGTCGGCTCGTCCAGCACCAACAGGTTGGCCTCGGTCAGGCACAGGCGGGCCAGCGCCACTCGGCACCGCTCGCCGCCGCTGAGTTTCCCGACGGGCTGAAGCTGTGTATCGCCGGTGAGTCCGAACCGCCCCAGCAGGTTGCGGCGCGTCTGGATGTCGATCGAGCCGCGGGGCGGACGGACGGCGTCGACGGCCTGCATATCGTCGTGCAATTCGTACAGATGCTGATCGAAGTAACCGACTTTCACGCCGTGGCCCAGCGAGGGGCGCCCCTGGTCGGGTTCGATCAGGCCGACAAGGCACTTCAGAAGCGTCGTCTTCCCGCACCCGTTGGGTCCGAGCAGCCCCCACCGTTCTCCCCGGCAAATGTCGAAAGCCACGTCGCTGAACAGGGGCTTGTCGAACGACTTGCCCAGGCGCTCCGTCCGAACAACGACGTCGCCCGACCGGGATGCCGCCGGAAACGCCATGGGCGGCGCCGCGATTTCCCGGGGCAGCGGCACGGGTTCGATCCGCTCGAGCTTCTTGCGGCGGTCTTCTGCCTGGGCATGCTTCTGCCCGTAGGCATTGCGGCGGATGAACTCTTCGGCCTTGGCGATTTCGGTCTGCTGCTTCTCGTAGGTGCGGCGTTCGACCAGCAGCCGCTCCTGCTTCTGCCGCCAGTATGCGGAGAAATTGCCGGTGTACGTGTCGACCGTACCGTGAACCAGTTCGAGCGTGTGCGTGGCCACCCGGTCCAGGAGCGACCGGTCGTGGCTGACCACGATGACGGCTGCGGAACTCTCGACCAGAAACTCCTCGAGCCATTGCGTGGCCTCGATATCGAGATGGTTCGACGGCTCGTCGAGCAACATCAGGTTGGGCTCGGCCAACAAGAGCTTCGCGAGCATCAACCGATTCTGCTCCCCGCCGCTGAGGCTCTCGACCGGCTGGCGAAACGACGTTTCGGGGAAGCCCAGCCCGTCGAGGACGCGTTTTACCTTGTGGTCCAGGTTGTAGGCGTCGCGTCGGGCGAGTTCCTGCTGCAGATGGTCATACCGGGCAGCCAGCCGCTGCACGTCGTCTTCGCCGGCTTCGGCCATGGCCTCCGCCACGGCAACGGCCTCCTCCTGCAGCAAGATCAGATCGGCCAAAGCCGACTTCGCCTCCTCGTACACGGTTTGCGCACTTGCCAAATGCACCTGCTGCTCGAAGGAACCAGCATGCACAGAAGGGTGCAGCGTCGCCGAGCCGGCGTCGGCCTCCTCCTTGCCGGCGATGATCCTCAGCAAGGTTGACTTACCGCATCCGTTCGGACCGACCAGCGCAACTCGTTCTCCCGGATGGACCTGGAACGTCACGCCGTCAAGCACGGCGTCCCGACCGAAATGCTTACTGACATACTGAACATCAAGGACAATCATAGGGCGAAATACAGCGGGCGACCCCGGCGATGGTTGGCCTTCGGTAAGGGCTCGCGAAGGAATAAATGGCCGATTTTGGCGCGGCGAGGACAAGGCTGCGAAGGAAGGCGAAGCAGACATATTGCTTATAAGTCGATGCAGCCTGACGCCCGCAGCCGTAGCCGCAGCCCGTTCAAAATCGGCCAGTTTTTTATTCGCGGGCCCTAAGCCACGGGCTTCCACGCCTTGAACCACACCTGCCACTGCCAACCCCACACCCACAAACCTGCCAAAGGAGAATCCATCCGTGAAAATTGGCTTCCACACCGACGCGTTCAACTCGCACGCCTTCAGTTTCGAGAAGGCCCTGGCGTGGGCCCAGGCCAACGGGGTGCACTATGTCGAACCGGGACTGATCGACGGCGCGTGCTGGATCCACGGGCTGGGCTATTTCCCGCACGTGGCGCTGTACGAGGACCCCGCCCTGCTGCGGAAAAAAATGGAAGGCTACGGCGTGCGCTTCAGCCAGGTCGACGCCGCCTACCCGCTCAGCGGCAAGGACGGGCCCAGCCGCGGGCTGCCGTACGTGCTGAAGTCGATTCCCTGGGCCGCCCATGCCGGATGCGACCACGTGGCCACGACCGACGGCCTGCACGCGCCGGAGGGCCTGTCCGACATCGAGGCCATGGACCTGATGAAACGCAGCTACGAGCAGATCGTCGAGGTGGCCGAGGCGTACGGCGTGACCGTGACTATCGAGGTGCACGGCTATTTCACCACGAATCCCGATACGGTCGAGCAGATGCTCGCCTTCGTCGATTCGCCCCGACTGCGCATGAACCTCGACACGGGCAACACGTTCATCGCCGGGCAGGACCCGGTGGCCTTCTGCCAGCGGTTCCTCGACAAGGTGAGCCACGTCCACATCAAGGACGTCAGCGCATCCCTGGCCGAGGCGCTGCGCGGGAAAGACACGGGCATCGCCATCAGCCACTGCGCCATCGGCGACGGCGTGAACGCCGGCAACATTCGCCGGTGCCTGGAACTGCTCCGCGACCGCGGGTACGATGGCGTTCTGAGCATGGAGTGTGAAGGGCAGGGAGGGCCGCTGATCGAACGCTCGCTGGGCTGGCTGCGGGCGACGCTGGCCGAGTTGGGGATTGCCGAGGAGTGAGAGTGTGTAGGGTGGATGGTTCTGGCCGCGTAGCGGCCAGGTTCACCCACGCGCACCGCTGAAGCGTCAACCCAAACGCTGCAAACCAAAAGGCGAGCGGGGGCCGTGAGGCCCCTGTTTCTGCCCCGATTTGCTCGCCGGTCGTCGCCCATGCGACCGGCAACCCAACCAGAAACACACCGGGAGTGCAGTAAGTAGGGTGGGTGGTTCTGGCCGCGTAGCGGCCAGGTTCACCCACGCGCCCCGCGACGCGCAAGCATCGGCAATGGCCTGCAGAAACAGGGGCCTCACGGCCCCCGCTCGCCGGAATCTGTGTAAATGTGAAGTTGACTCCAACATGACACCACGACCAAGGAGACCCAAGATGCATTCTCACCAAAAAGGCCGCGCGAAGGTATCCCGGCGCGACTTCGTCTTCGGCACGGCCGCCGCCGGTGCGGCAATGACCGGTCTGTCCCTGGCCCGGTCGGCCCACGCCGCCGGCAGCGACGTGATTCGCGTCGGGCTGGTCGGCTGCGGAGGGCGCGGCACGGGCGCGGCGGCGCAGGCGATGGAGGCCGACCCCGGCGTCCGCCTGGTGGCCATGGGCGACGTGTTCGCCAGCCGCGTGGAAAGCCGCCGGAAGGCGCTGGCAAGTCAGCGTCCGGACCAGATGGCGGTCGACGACGACCACTGCTTCGTGGGCCTGGACGCGTACCGGAAGGTGATCGAGGCGTCCGACGTCGTCCTGATCGCCAATGCGGCGAAGTTCCATCCGGTGCAAATGGCCGCGGCCATCGAGGCCGGCAAGCACGTGTTCGTCGAGAAGCCGCACGCGATCGACCCGGCGGGCATCCACCTTGCCGCCAAGGCGTGCGAGGTGGCCAAGGAGAAGAAGCTGGGCGTGCTTTCCGGCCTGCACTGCCGGTTCCAGGCGAACATCCGGGAGACGGTCCGGCGCATCCACGACGGGCAGATCGGCGAGATCGTAGCCATCGAAGAGAACTTCCTCCGCGGCCCCTACGGCAACACCGTGCGCCCGGAAGGTATGACCGAACTGGAAATCCAGTACGGCAACCAGTATCGCTTCTCCTGGCTATGCGGCGACGACGTCACCCAGTCGCTCGTCCACAACCTCGACCGCGCCACCTGGGCGCTCGGCGAAACGCCGCCGGCGCGCTGCCACGGGCTCGGCGGCCGCTCCGGGGCGCAGAACCTGCTGGGCGACGTGTTCGACCATCATTCGGTGGTCTATCACTACGCCAACGGCGTGCGCCTGTACGCCCACTGCCGCACGGCGTTGAACTGCTACGGCGAGTATTCCAGCATTATCCTGGGCAGCAAGGGAATCGCGTATCCGATGGCGGGGCGGATTACCGGCGAGAACCCCTGGCAGTTCGAGGGCCCGGTGCCGAACCCGCACCAGGCCGAGCAGACTGAATACTTCGCATCGCTCCGCGCCGGCGAACCGCTGCATTGCGGCGACTACATGACCCGCAGCACCCTGGCGGCCGTTATGGGCCAGCTTTCCTGCTACAGCGGCAAGCAGATCACGTGGGACGAGGCGAACGGGTCCGACTACTTCCTGCCGCCTGCGGTCGCAGACTGCACCTGGGACATGACCCCGCCCACCCAGCCCGACGAGAACGGCGTCTATCCCGTGTGCGCCGTGCCGGGGTTTACGGGAAACGTGTAGCCAAATGTTGCAGCGCGACAGGCGAGCGGGGGCCGTGAGGCCCCTGTTTGTGCGAGACATTGCACAGGGCCGTGCCGAAGGCACAGTCCTAAGTCAGCCCAGGGTGGAGTGACATGAGTGGAACGAATGCCACGTAACCCTGGGTACAAGGTCCGTCGCGACCGGAAGCCCCAATCGGGGCGGCCCTAAGCATGGACTGGAATGTCTGAGGCCAGCGTGCCGGAAGAATCTGCCGCACACGCCTCGGGCGCCCGCTTGGCGATGACGTGCCGATGGTGGTATAATCCGGGCAATGGTCGTCTACTTGTTCGCCCTGACGTACGGGGCGTGGTTTTCGCGGAGGTTTCGCAATGATGCGGTTGTCTACTGAGCGCCGGCGGCGTTCTCCGGCTTTGGGTATCGTTCTTCTTGCCGTGCTGGCGGTGACCGGTTGCGGAGGAGGAGGTGAATCCGTTTATCCGGTTCGGGGGCAGATTGTCTACTCGGACGGTTCGCCGGCAACCGACTTGGAAGGATTCACGGTTACGTTCGAATCGGTGGAACATGCAGCGACGGCGGAGCAAGTTGGAATAGGCGCCTGGGGCCTCGTGCAATCAGACGGGACGTTTACTGTTGGCACTCACAAAGGCGCCGATGGCGCGGTGCTCGGAAGGCATCGGGTGGCGATCTCGCCGGAGGTGCAGTTGGCAGAGGGACCGGTTGGCAAGTCACCCATACCCACGAAATACGCAACGATGGCGAACTCAGGCCTCGAGGTCGAAGTAGCCCGAGGCAGGAATAACATCGTGCTCACCCTCGAACGGGAATAGGAGCATCGGCTAGAACGGCGGAATGACCAAGCCGCTTGCCCGATCGGCTAGTCGGTCAAGCGTTGTGCTGTCGGTCGTCACGGAGAGCCAGCGGACACTCCCGTCGCCGAACACAAAGGGGCAGGTTCCCGGGTGATAACTCCCAAAAATTGACCCCGCCGTGTTCGGGCCTTTGGCCAGGGGTGCTCCAGTGCCGAGCTTGCGGTGAGCGCGCCCATGATCGCCGTTGTAGATTGACGAGTCGGGGCTGATGCCGAACCGGAAATTGAATACGTGTTTCTCGCCAACGAAAATGGTATTGCTCAAACCATCATGAAAATGTCCATCGGCCAACGGTGCACCTTTGTACCAAAACGCGCCGTTTGCTGCGGTAGTCTCGGTCGTCGGCGTACCACTGCAATTCATCTTCGGGATGTAGTCGTTGCACAGTTTCTCGCTAGTACTTGTGTTGTAGACGGACCCGATGCAGGCCGCATAGTCCCCCAAGCCGCCGGGGGTACTCGGGCCCGAGGAATTGCTCTGATGCTCATCCCCCGTTTGGCTGCCTCCAACCGCGCTTGATGGGCGCCGCTTCGTGGGACAGAAGTACAAAGGAACGACTGCCAGGCGCACCTCGTCAACTTGATCATAGTACTGCTTTTTCATGTCCCACTTGTCGTACAGCCCCTGCTGCTCGATGTAGGGCCAAATGAGTACGGCCCAGGTCTCCCTTGTGTCAAGCCGACTGTAGGGAACGAACCCTTGCGCCTGCAGGTGCAGCAGCACGCCCAGCCCAATCTGTTTCAAGTTGTTTGCGCACTGGGTTTGCCGGGCCGCTTCGCGCGCCGATTGCACGGCAGGCAGCAGCAGGGCGATGAGCATGCCGATGATCGTAATGACCACCAGCAGTTCCACGAGCGTAAAACCGCGATGACGCGACTTGGAATCGTCAGCGTGAGAAGTCCACATCACAAGCGCTCCCATGAGGGGGTCGACTCCAGGGCCATGCCTGGAGTGTTCAAAGCCCATAGCAGTTCATTCCAACTGCCCACACTATACCATTATATCCGAAATGCCAACTCCCGCAATAACCGTGTGACGGGGTTTTCTGAGGCAGAGTGGCAAGGTTTACCTAAAACAAGGGGGGTGTCAGTTAGGTCGTGCGCGGCGAGATTCTCCGGCGGGTCTGCACTTGCAACGAGTGGGCCGAGTTCGCCCGGTTGAGGGCGTTGACCGCGTTGTTGTACAGAAGGTTTGGCCGTTTAGCCCCGGAGGGGCCAAGAGATTGTAGCCACGGGTAGAGCGCGGTTCGACGACAGTCGGGCCAAGCGCAACCCGTGGTTCCCGGGCCCATCGCCGCACAGCCCCGGCAGGGGCGGCAGAGAGCATCCACTGCTGTCGCCCCTGCCGGGGCTATCGGGGATTTCCGCCCTTATTCCACGGGTTCCGCGTCGGTGGCGGCGACAGCGCCGCCACGACGCTCCACCCGTGGCTACAATCTTATGGCCCCTACCGGGGCAAGACCGCCCCTACCTTGTGCACAACAGCCAGGGCAACGTCGCGGGGAAGACGACGCACAGGCTTGCCCGGCCTGGAGCGGTGGTCAGCCGGCTGCACGCGACGCCCACATGGCAGTTCCGGTGGAATCGTTGTACAATCAGGGCAGTGTGTTGTTACTCGCCCCGTTACGGGGGATATGTTCGCACGAGGATCCACCATGATGATGTGGTCTGGCCGGCGTTGGTGGCGGTTTGCGGCGATTGGCGTGCTTGTGTTCACCGTGCCGGCGCTGACCGGCTGCGGAGGAAGCCATCCGGTTTACCCGGTCCATGGCCAAATCGTTTACGAGGACGGTTCGCCGGCGACCGAACTGGCCGGAGGCACGGTCACCTTCGAGTCGGTCGACCACCAGGCAACGGCCGCGCAAACCGGCGTGGCAAGTTGGGGTGTCGTGCAATCGGATGGGACCTTTACCCTGGGCACGTTCAAGCCTGCCGACGGCGCAGTGCCCGGCAAGCATCGCGTGGCCATTTCGCCGGCGCCCGACATGATCGAAGGCGTGATGACCGAGCCGCCCATCTCTCTAAAGTACGCGACGGTGGAGAACTCGGGCCTGGAAGCAGAGGTGACCCGGGGCAGGAACAATATCGTGCTGACGATCGAGCGGAAATAGCGCCACCGGCTAGAAGGCCGGGATGACCTGGCCGCTGGCGCGCTGGGCCAGGCGGTCCAGCGTGGTGTTGTCGATCGATACGGACAGCCAGCGGACGCTTCCGTCGCCGAAGACGAAGGGGCACGTTCCGGGGTGGTAGCTGCCGAAACGGTGAGGATTGGCCGTGTCCTGCGGCCCGCGGGCGAGGGCGTAGTTGGTGCCGGCCTTGCGCCACGGAGTATACCGGTCGCCGTTGTAGACCGACGCGTCGATGTGCTTGGTGCGGCCGAACTCGTAGTTAGG